>JAVYKX010000001.1:0-300000 GCA_038741495.1 Thermofilum sp.
CAACTTCTCCATATCACTCTTCTTCACCCTCCTCACAGCCAAAATCCCAGCCTTCGCCAAGTAGTACTGAGCCACATCATCAATACCCTTCTGGCAGAACACCACAGTAGCACCAGCCTCCTTAATCTTCTCGATCTTCCTCCTCAAGATCTCTGTTTCCTCGTCTAGGAAGAGCTTGAGCTGATCAGGTGAAGTGATGTTAATCTTGGCTGTCCACTCAGGCTTTTCGATCTCCAGCGGGGCGTCAAGCAGAGCAATCTTCGCGTTCTCAACACGCTTAGGCATCGCGGGGTGCACAACCTCCTTGTCCAGGACAATTCCATGGACGAGAACCGTATCGAGGAGGCTTTCGCCTCTCTTCTTCTCGACCTTTATATCATCTAGGCTTACGTCATACTTACCGTCCTTCTTGGTAGCTACCTGCAGTGCCGCGTCGACAACCAGCTTCGCAAGATAATCCTTAAACTCGGCAACAACTTTGCTGGAAAGCGCCGTTTTAGCGACATTCTCAAGGATGTTTCTGTCGAGAGGATCAACCTTTTCAGCAATCGCGTCTACTGTGTTGAGAGCTTCGACGAGTGCTTTCTCAAAACCCTCAGTAATTATGCTCGGGTGAATATCCTGCTCGATAAGCTCCCCAGCATGAGTAAGCAGTAAGCCAGCCAAGACGACGACAGTGGTAGTACCGTCACCCACTTCATCGTCTTGCGCTTTGGCGACTTCTACGAGCATCTTAGCAGCGGGGTGCTGAACCTCCATCTCTTTCAGAATAGTTGCTCCGTCACCGGTGATCGTCGCATTCCCGAATGAGTCGACGAGTAGCTTATCCATTCCCCGTGGACCTAGCGAGCTTGCAAGAGCTTCAGCTATCACCCGTGCAGCGTAGATGTTCGCTCTGCGGGCATCTCGCCCAGTAGTTCTCTGGGTTCCCTCCTTAAGTATGAGGACGGGGATCTGGGAAACCGGCTGAGACATATCCGTTCGAGCCAACCAAATTATCGCTTCTATAAATTTTTTTCTCTGGGGCTCTCTCGCCGCTCTCTACGGCAGCTGAATGGGCAGGAGTAGCCTAAAAGCCCCTACGTACGGTACTACCACCGCAGCTTTCCCCACCATCTCCTCAGGCTTTGGCTGGTAGCTGTCCTCGTAAGCATTGGCATCGCCTTTCATCACGTAAGATCCGGCTAGAGTTTCGCCAAGCACCCTGTGGACAATGATTGTTCCCTGCTGGCTTCTGTAGAGTGCTATGTCGCCCGGAAGGTACTTGTCCTTTTTCACCACCACGACAATGTCTCCCACGTGGAGTGTAGGCTCCATAGACCAGCTCGACACGACGGCTAGCGGTACGATGTTCCACTGCTTCATCAAAGGTGCGAGCACTATTGCTGCTAGCAAAAGGATAGCTAGGGTCGCTATGAAGGGTAAAATGTCACTGCTGGGTTCACTTTTCGTGCGGAGCCGTTTTTCACCGTGTCCCACGCGGTGGCGGTAACGCGCCGAAACATATACTTCTCGCTAATGGGCACTAAGCATTTATAGGGCTTTAAATAACCCCTTTAAAAGAGGGGTGGGAGCATCGCCCGAGAACCTGTGTACGAGATACAGAACGTTGTGGCATCCGTTACCTTGAATCAGCGTTTAGACCTTGAAAAAATTGCTGAGAAAATCCCCCATGCCGAGTATAGCCCGGAACATCCCGGATCTCCGGATCCGGGATCCGAGAGTTTCCGGGGCTCGTGCTGAGGCTCACCAGGCCTAAGACTGCTACGCTAATATTCTCTAGTGGGAAGATGGTTTGTACTGGTGCTAAGTCAGAGGCAGAAGTCTACAAAGCCGTAAAAAGTATAGTTAAGCTATTGAAGCAGTACGGGATAGACATAAGGAACGAGCCGATAATAGAGATTCAGAACATTGTTGCCAGCGCTAACCTGAGAGCGAGCGTGGACCTAGAGAAAGCGGCATTCATGCTCGAGAACGCGATGTACGAGCCCGAGCAGTTCCCAGGTCTTATATACAGGATGAGAGAGCCTAAAGTCGTGTTGCTGATATTCTCCAGCGGCAAGGTGGTCTGCACTGGTGCAAAGAAGGAGGAAGAGGTTCGAGAGGCCGTCATGAAGGTATACAATACTCTGAAGGAGTACGGGGTGCTTCTTGAAGAGTAATCGGCGCGAAATTGTAATAATCCTTTATGTGGGAGCTTCAGTAGCTCGAGCTTGAGAGGTGATAGTTATCACGTTCATCGTGAGAGAAGCTCAGCGGGAGGATCTCTCCAAAGTAATTAAGATCAACAGGGAGGTTTTGCCGGAGAACTACCCACCTTTCTACTTCGAACTTCACCTGAACCAGTTCGGCAAAGCTTTCCTGGTCGCAGAAGAGAACGGTGAAGTGCTAGGCTACATCATGTGCAGAGTTGAGTACGATAACCTGTACACAAACCCGAGCAAGGTAGGGAAAAGAGGACACATAATCTCTTTAGCCGTGGTAGAGAGTGCGAGACGCCGGGGGATCGGCACTGCGCTGATGATCGAGGCTATGGAGAGTATGAAGAAGTTTTACGGCGCTGAGGAGTACTACTTAGAGGTAAGAGTCAGCAACGAGCCAGCGATTCGCCTATACAAGAAGCTCGGCTACAGCGTGATCAAGGTCATTCCCAACTACTACCTTGACGGCGAGGACGCCTACTTGATGGCTAGGCCTGCGTAATGCATAAAGAATTTATTATCCGCTACTCTTCAAGAGCTCCGAGGAGCTATGCCTATAAGGGACTCTGAGAAGCTTCAGCTCGCTCTAGACCACCACTTCCGGGTAAAGATTTGCAGGAGGTGTAATGCCCGCAACCCTTGGGATGCTGAGCGCTGCAGAAGGTGCAAGAGCAGAGACCTGCGGCCGAAAAGGTATAAGAAGTAACTGATGATCTTCTACCCACTCTACTCCGGCGAGCCCGGCCAGAAGTTGACCGCTGCTGGCACTCGCTTCTCACCCAGCCTATGTAGCGATTTTATCGTGAAAGATATGTGAAAATGCGGGCACATGTAGAGGTGGTAGGGCTAAGACTCAGGTGAGGGATCGTGCTCTATCTCTTATCGGTAAAGTACGATGGCAGGAGCGGCAAAACTAAGATGGTGTTCTACGATGATGAGAAAGAAACTCTAGTCGAGATACTTGACCGGTCTAACCACAAACCCTACCTTCTCACGGACCTCAGCCCGGAGGAGGTTGTTCAGAGGTATCCTGAGGTCGTACGTCATCGGGGTTTTTTCAGAATAGATATCGTAGAGAAGTACGATGCTCTCGAGGATAGACTCGTCTTAATGAGCAAGATCGAAGCGCAGGATCCCTTATCTATCGGAGGCTCTCCGCATAGCATTAGAGAGATTCTTAAGGGCCACGCTTGGGAGGCGAAGATTAAGTATCACCACTGCTACATTTACGATAGGAGCTTAATCCCCGGAATGCCTTACGAGATAGTTGACGGCGAACTTAAGCTTGTGAGAAAGCACGCTGACGAAAACCTGGCCCGGATCATCGAAGAGCTTTACTCGAAAGATAAAGTCTTGGCAGCAGAAGCGCTTGAGTGGGCTGAGGTGCTAAGTGCTCCTGTGCCGCGTATTAAGCGTGTGGCTGTAGACATAGAGGTTGAGTCTCCTAGGGACAGAGTCCCCAACGCCCAGGAAGCTAACTACAGGGTTATTGCTTTCTCGTACTGCGCGTCGGATGGACGGAAGGGTGTTTTTCTCCTGAAAAGAGAGGAAGGCTTGCAAGAAGAGGTGAAGGTAGATGGCGAAGTGGTTTTCTTCGATGACGAGAAGAGTCTTATTGAAGCCATTTTCAACCTCTTATCTTCGTATCCTTTAGTGATCACCTTCAATGGCGATAATTTCGACTTACCCTACCTTTACAACAGGGCGCTTAAGCTGGGAGTACCAGAGGAGAAGAACCCTATCGAGTGGTCTCCTAAGATGGAGTATGCAGGGTTGAAAAGGGGTTTACACATAGACTTGTACAAGTTTTTCACTAACCGCTCCATGAGAGTGTATGCCTTCGGAAACAAGTATCGGGAAGGGAGAACTCTAGACGAAATATCCACGGCGCTTCTCGGGAAAGGCAAGGTTCAGAGAGATTCTGCGATCGCTAGCATGAGTTATGGGAAGCTTGCGGAGTATAGCTTGCGAGACGCAGAGCTCACCTACGAGCTCACGGCATTCAACGATGATCTTGTAATCAACTTAATAGTCATGATGATGAGAATTTCTAAGCTTCCAATTGAGGATCTTACACGTCATAATATCTCGGCATGGATAAGAAACATGCTGTATTACGAGCACAGACAGAGGGGATGGCTGATCCCCAACCCTGAAGATATAGTGAGAAAGAAGGGCCAGGTCTCCACGAGAGCTATAATTAAAGGTAAGAAGTACATGGGAGCTATCGTCCTTAACCCCTTGCCGGGGGTTTACTTCAACGTCGTTGTCGTGGATTTCGCGAGCCTGTACCCTAGCGTGATCAAGACATGGAATCTCAGCTACGAGACTGTTAGATGCTCCCACGAGGATTGCAAGAGCAACAGTATACCCGGCACGACTCACTGGGTGTGCCGCCGCCGACGAGGCATGATGTCCAGCATAATCGGCATTCTCAGAGATCTCAGAGTATATGTTTTCAAGCGGCTAGCCAAAACCGCTGGCAGTCGCGAAGAGAGGCAGAAAGCGGAGGTTGTTCAATCCGCTCTGAAGGTTTTCCTCAACGCTAGCTATGGGGTATTCGGAGCCGATAGCTTCCCCCTCTACTGCCCACCTCTAGCAGAGAGCACGGCCGCGCTGGGCCGATACTCGATCCTGCGCACGATGGAGAAGGCAGTCTCGCTAGGTATCCCAGTGGTGTACGGCGACACAGACAGCCTGTTCCTCTGGAGCCCCTCCCCCCAGGCTGTCGAGGAGCTAGTTCAGTCTGTGCTCTCGGAGCTTCAGATCGACTTGAGCGTGGACAAAGAGTACGCGTGGGTGGTTTTCAGCAGGAGGAAGAAAAACTACCTTGGGATGCTGGCCGACGGGCAAGTCGACGTAAAGGGTCTTACCGGAAAGAAGAGGAATACTCCAGACTACGTGAAGGAGATTTTCAGGGAGGTTATCGAAGCTCTCTCCTCAGCCTCCGACGTTGCAGCATTTGAGAAAAGCGTTGACAAGGTTAAAGATATTCTCAGAGATTCGATAGACGATCTAAAGCGGGGGAAAGTTCCTCTTAACCTTCTCGCGTTTAAGGTGGCTCTCACTAAGCCTCTGTCGAGCTACACGAAGACCACACCGCAGCACGTGAAAGCTGCGAGGCTTCTAATCACCCACCTCAAGAAGCTTGGGATCGAGCGATCTATCGAAGTGGGGGATGTGATCAGCTACGTAAAGACGAGTGATAAAATGGGAGTGAAGCCTGTGGAGCTAGCTCGAATAGACGAGGTGGATCACGAGAAGTACATCGAAATAATCAGGACCACTTTGGAGCAGGTGCTCGAAGCGCTGGACATCCGCTTCGAAGAGCTACTGGAGAAATACTCGATTGAGTACTTCGCCGCTGCGCAAAGCTAGCCGAGAGCTGCTAGAATCTTCTTCTTTGCCTCCTCGAAGTCGGGTTCCGTTCCGGCGATAGGGACGCGGGTGAGCACATGCCTTATTGTTCCATCGTCGAATTCCACAAATACCTGGGGTATGTCGGCACCCCCGAGCTCATCTTTCTCTCCGTGCTTCATGAGAAAGATGTAGTCCTCTACTTTCTCCTCGAACCCGATACCCTTCTCGGCTGCTATATCCTGGCAGATTTTTTTGAGTTTGTCGTTGAAAGCTGCCCAAGGAGCTCCAACAAGTATCAGTTTTGTAGCTCGAGCCGTTGCCACCACCGCGGCAAGCAGCAAAGCACGGTAAATAAGCATTTAGCTGCCTAGTCTTCTTCGCGAAGCATATCGCTTATGCTCTTTACCTCCCCACCCTTCTTGTAGACTATTCTCGTCTCTAGCCTTATAGGCATACCTATCTCGTAGAAAACCCAGTACACCGTTTCAGCATTCAGCTTCCCCCTGATCCTGCCCGCGTGTATTAGCGCACCTAACCTCTCCCCCACCTTCTTTGCAGCCTCGCCATACTGCTTGACAGCTCTGTTGAACATCTCTCTCCCGTCATCCGTTAAACTGCTAGTGAACACTGTGAGGAAATCGATCTTCTTCTCCTGCTTCGGAGCGCTCTGTTGCAATGCCCGCCGCTGTAGCTCGAGGAGCATGCGCCGCTTAATAATCTCGATATCCTCGCTCATGCCACGTCACCGATAAAGTGATTAGCAGATACCTAGGAATTAAAATTGCCGGGCGCTCCAGGTCACCGCTCGAGAGGCTACGGAGGCCGCGATGAAAAGCCGGTAACCCGCGCCCGGCACAAGCGAAAAGGATAAACCCCTTCAAAACCAGCTGTTAGGCAGGGCCGGTAGCTCAGCAAGGTAGAGCGGCGGTCGAGCTGGCCGATGCTCCAGACCCGTAGGTCGGGGGTTCAAGTCCCTCCCGGCCCACCAAGCCAGATAGTTCCGTTTTCATGCTCTTTCTACGTAGGCCGAGAGTGTTCACAAGCCAGGGTCTTTTACGTGCCCATCCTAGTCTCCTAACTAGATAGATAGTGTCCAATATTCATCGCCGAGGTAATGAACGTTAGTTATAGCTTTACCTTTCATCATTTGAGGTATATTTTTCGACTCGACGAGCGCTACACCGATAGCTATCGGGCGACCTTTCTCCAGTTCTTTAACCACAACCTTGCCTCCTGTACTAAACTCCCCCTCTATCTTTCTGATACCAGGGGCCATCACGTCAGCCCCGTTGAGTATGCGGGAAACAGCTCCTGTGTCTACGTATACGCTTGGCAACTTGGGGCTCACGCCAGCTTTGTAGATGTAATATAAGGCGGGCAAAAGCCCGTGCACCTTATGTTCTAGCATCGCGGGGACTCCGTCCAGGAAGTACACCGCCTCTATATCGCCTTCGCGTATCTTTGCGACTTCAACCAGGTTGCACTTCTCGATAGCTTCCTTGTAGCTCTCGCCGAGCTCACTAAGCGCCTTCTCCGCTAGCTCTCTCCTGTCCCTCTTGCTGAGACTGTACCTGCTCGTAATCCTCAGCTTCGATTGGTGCGACACGTACTACACCCTCAACGGTGTAGTAGGTGATCACACCCTCCTTATCAACTATCGCCACTACCAGCTCTCTATCGCTCTCCAGAGCTCTCCTGTGCATCTCTTCGAAGTCGGAGAAGCTTATCTTGGATCCTTCGTGAAGTACCCTGACTAGGAATCTTCTTGCGCCGTCTTTCTTCTTCCAGTCTACCAAGAACTCGGATTTGGAGACACCCGGCATAACGACGAGTGCTCTGTTACGCAGATCCGTGTAGACGTTCAGCTTAATCCAGAAGTCAGGATCGTAAGAGCTGCCAACAGACAGAAGGTCTGAGAAGCTTAGCTTGCCTCCTTTCTCATCCTCGACTACAAGCAATCCTCTGTAGGTGAGGTACGCGGCCTCTATTAGGTCGAGCTGCAGCTCTGTCTCGCGAGAAAGTCCGTAGCCTCTCGCCGAGAGAAAGTCTATCGCGCTCTTGTCGGTAACTATAATTTTCTGGCCTCTGATCTTTCCCTGAAAGGGTCCTTGCACCTCGCCCGGAGAGCTGCCTCCTTCAGCATTACTCGAGCTCAGTTATACCACCCTTACACTTTCTGCGTTCTTGGGTGCTATTACCTCAGCTTTAAAGTCGAATTTCTTTCGGAACCACTCGCTCGTCAAGTAGCTTCGGAACTCAGCAATTTTACTACTCTCGCCGTGATTGAGTACCACTAGCCTGGGTGAGGGCTCCATTCGTCTTAAAAAGTTCTCCAACTGCCGCCTATCGCTGTGCCCCGAGAACCCTTCAAGCCTGTAGACCTGCATCTGTAGCTCTACTGTGGCAACGCGCCCTGTGTCTTCAACAAAGGAGAGTTTTCTCAACCCCTGCAAGATCTTTCTACCTAGAGTCCCCTCCGCCTGGTAGCTTACGAAGACGAGGCTGCTATTCGCGTCGCTTGCAAGCAGCCTGAGGTAGTCTAGCACAGGGCCGCCGGTGAGCATGCCTGAGGTTGCCAGAATTATGCTTGGGCGCTTGCTCACCACCTCCTCTCTCTCCTCTCCGCGTATCACGTGTACGTTCTCATACGTGAAGGGGCTCTCACCGCTGTAGACGAGCTTCCTGATCTCTGCGGATAAGTGCTCGGGAAACGCCATGTGCACCGCGGATACTTCGTCCACCATCCCCTCTATGAATATAGGCAGCTGGGGCAGAAGATTCTTCTTCATTAGGTTAATAAGCCCCACCAGGACTTCCTGTGCTCTACCGACTGCCAGAACCGGTATTAGAACAACCCCTCCTTTCTCGGCAGTATCTTTAACTATTTTAGCTAGATCGAGCAGCGAGTCCTCCTCGCTGGGGAGGACATCGTTCTTGCTTCCGTAGGTCGTCTCCATGATCAGTACTTCTGCGCGCGGGAACTTGCTGTGCGCCGGATCGAGGAGTAGAGTTCGTGCATACTTCATATCGCCCGTGTATACTACGTTCACGAGCCCCTCTCCAATGTGTAGGTGCGCCATGGCGGAGCCCAGTATGTGACCAGCTCTGTACAGGGTTAGCCGAACACCTGGAGCGATGTCGGTTACCTCCCCGTATGAGAGCGTGTAAGCGTTGAGAAGCACAGAGTTTACCTCCCGCATGGAGTAGAGTTCGCGCTTCCCCTCTCGGCTGGAGACCTTGATGTAATCCTCGTAGAGGAGCTTGATGAGGTGGAGCGTTGGCTCGGTCATGTACACGGGACCCTTGTAGCCGTACTTGTAGAGAAGGGGTAGGGCACCGCAGTGGTCTAAGTGGGCATGCGTAATAATCACCGCGTCCAGAGAGTCGACATCAAACTCCGGCAGGTCGAAGAGCGGAAGCTCATCTCTCTCGTTTGTCGGCTTGAGCCCAGCATCGAGGAGAATATTGGACTCGGGCGTCTGGACGAGGAGAGCGCTTCTGCCAACTTCCTGGAATGCTCCTAGGGCTACCAACCTGACACGGTCAATCTCAAAAAGCGGCTTCCTGTATATTCTATCTCCCAGCCTGTGCAGAATCTTTTTACGTTCCTCGGAGTTTGCTCTGTACAGGTCGCGAAGATCCTGGATAGTTCTACAGCGCACTGGCAAACTTCGCACAACTTTAGGGTACCAGAGAGTTTCGATGAATATCTCCTGAACCAGCGCTGGGTCAAGTTTCTCAGGTGCTAGGACTTCTATCTCAACTTCTCCCGTCACTTCGTTGAAGTGTATATCTCGTAGGCCGACCTCGCTAGGTATCTTCTGCTTGATGATTTCCCTCGTCTCTTTCTCCTCCCTTCTCAGCTCAGGATCTCCTCTGACGACCAGTCTCTTCTTTATGGCCTTGGCTATCTTCTTCACCAGCTCGCCATCGTTTTCCAGGAAAACCCTGGGGTTTCGAGTGTAGATGACTACTTTGGCTCCTTCGAAGTCTACTCCCACTATGCCAGCAGTGGGAGGGACGTTGCTAAAGATACCTTCACGTACTTCCTTGACTGCCTCCCAGATATCCTCCAACCTTGACACCTCAGAAAAGTGCTGATGAACTGCGAGTTTGCGAGTAGTTGCGTGGTAATATATCTTGCCTTATCTCTGAGTAAAGTACCTTATCCCTTCACTGCTTACTACTGCTATGTCCACTCCTTCACCACTACCAGGGTCTCTCGATAGCGCCGCTCGCACCGCTTTCGCAGCAAGCTCGACAGCTTCTTCGACGGAAATATTCTCGCGGTAACCGCTCTCGAGAACAGATATCGCGAAGGGGGAGCCAGAGCCTGAAGCGGTGAATTTCTCCCGGGTTACAGAGCCTAAAAGGTCAACTAAGTACAGAGATGGACCCTCGCTGTCAACACCGCCCACGAGCATCTCTACGGCCAGAATTGGTCTATAGCTGAAGAGAATCAGAGACGCTAGGTTCGCGATGCTCCTAATAGGCATGGGCTCACCCAGCACCGTGCTGTAGTACCGTGCTTCGGCTCGCAGCCGATCAACAAGCTGCTGGGCATCACCAACCGTGCCAGCTATCGTCACGGCTGCATGTCTATCCACTTCGAGTATCTTTCTCACATCCTTGCTCGCTATGTAGTACCCGCTTGTTGCTCTCTTGTCGGCAGCCAAAACTACGAAGCTAGGTCCCGCTAGCCCGATTGTTGTAGTACCTTTAAAGGGCTCAAATCTCTGCATAGCTGTTCTACGGATCGAATTGGGGGATGGGTGGATAAATACGCACTGCTGTACCGGGTTCCCCCCTGCTCTGCCGACCTCATGCTCTTCGCGGTTTTTCGGCGGCTCTAGCCGATGCTTCTGCACGCTTATTGAAAATTTTTCGAAGCTCTGGGCCTAACCTTTAATTTAAGCGTTAATTGATGGGCTAGACCTCGATAATACCAAATCATTTTAACTTCTTTCGCACTTATCAGCGTGGGCAGGATGGGTAGAAGGGCTCTCTCAATGGTCACAGAGCCTTTCGCGCGTAAAGGAGCTGTGTTTCAGCCCCTGCTCACCGGGAAATGTCTCTCATGTCAATTCTTCAATGTTTGCATAGGAACGATGCGTCCTTTAGTTAGCTACCGGGTTGTAGAGGTGAGAAAGCACTTCAACCTATGCCCTGCTCTCTCAGAGAGACTCCAGGTGGTTCTCGTGGAGGAGCTCCCCGTGAGGCTCGTCGTAGAGATCCCTTTTGTAGCTCCCGGCGCGGTAATCCAGTACAGGAAGCCGAACTGCCCCGATATTCCAGCCTGCGACACTGTAAGCGTTGGTGATGGGGAGAGAATAAGGCTTCTACAGGGCCTGCAGAGGATTCGCGAGAGATTGTGGCTTGTTGAAGCAGAGCTACTCGACCCTCCCTCTCCACGGCTCTGGCTACTCGCTAAGCAGAAGCTTCTCCGCCGCTCGAGCTAGCTTTCTCACTCTGGGACTGCGCTGCCTGAGCTTCATCTTCAGCCTTCCCGATCCTCTCCTCCTCTACTAGGCGGATGACTGTTATCCCGCTGAAGTATTTTTCAAGGTCCCTGATGAATCCGCTTAACAGGATGTGAGCGTTGCTGTAAGCAAAAATGGCTAGAGGAACCTTAATTTCCGCAGTATTGCCCTGCAAGCTTACCGATACCCGCTCGCGGGGTAATCCCCGGAACCATCTCCGCAACAGTTCTACTATCTTCTCGGAATCTTCGCGAAGTACCTTCCTAACTGCAAGCTTAGCTTTCACTTTCTTTCCTGCGTAAGGGTTGTTGAAGTCCACTGTTACTCTCCCAGCCCCCACCCTGATTATGCGTCCGCGTCGCCCCTCAATCTCAATCTCTTCTCCTACTCTCGGCACCACGCCTCTGCTGCTCAGCTCCTTAGCTGGGAGAATTATTACGTTTCTCGGATCTCTTTCTCCGAAGGCGTCACGCGGCTCGAGCACAATCTCCCTAGCTTCACCCTCTTTCATGCCGCTGAGAGCCTCCTCTATCGCTTGGAGCAATCTTCCCTCACCGAGTATTACCAGCTCAGGCTCGCTTTCGCCCGCAGCCTCTTCCCCCCTCTCGGAGCTCGTTGTAACGATTACCCTCTCACCGGTCTCTTCGAGCACGCTGAGCGTGTAGTCTACTAAGAGGAAGTCACCCTTCGCAGCGCCTTGCCCGCTCATTTCCGATCGCTTGTGCTTCTCTGACAATTACCTTTTTGTACTTTACTTCGGACGCTTCGCGCACCTGGTAGCGCGGGGGTGAAAGCATACTATTTATAGGAGCTGCAATCTCACAAGAAACAGCGGTTCTGGTGAGGTAGATGTCCAAAGACCACGTTGACGAGATTGAGTTGAAAGTACTGGAGGTTAGGCAGCACGAGGCAGGCAGGGGTAGGGTGCGCATTGATGAAGACGCAATGGAGCTGCTCGGCATAAGCGCCGGGGACGTCGTCGAGATCGAGGGTAAGCGCAAGACGGTTGCGATAGCTTGGCCTGGCTATGCCGAGGACAAGGGAAAGGAAGTTATCCGGATGGATGGCTGGACGAGGAAGAACGCTGGAGTGAGCATCGGCGATAAGGTGAAGGTTAGGAAGGCTGAGGTTAAGCCAGCCATCCTCGTGAGACTAGCACCAGCCTCTATGACTCTCGCTGTGGATGAAAACTTTGTAGCCTACGTGAAGAAAAGGCTTCTCGACCGACCCATAATCGAGGGTGATGTGATTCAAATTCCTGTTCTCGGCCAGGTGATACACTTCAACGTTGTTAGCATTAAGCCTAAGGGCGTAGTGGTAGTTACCGAGAAGACTCAGTTAAAGATTCTCGAAAGGCCGGTTGACCTTGGCAGGATTCCGAGAGTAACTTACGATGATATCGGCGACTTAGAGGAGGCGAAGCAGAAGATTCGGGAGATGGTCGAGCTGCCTCTGCGGCACCCAGAGCTATTCAAGAGGCTGGGCATCGACCCGCCTAAGGGTATTCTGCTCTATGGTCCACCGGGCACGGGTAAGACCCTCCTGGCTAAAGCCGTGGCGAACGAGACTGATGCGTACTTCATCGCCATCAACGGCCCCGAGATTATGAGCAAGTTCTACGGTGAGAGTGAGCAGCGGCTTAGAGAAATTTTCGAGGAAGCTAAGGAGCACGCGCCTGCGATTATCTTTATCGACGAGATTGATGCTATAGCGCCGAAACGTGAAGAAGTAACTGGTGAAGTTGAGAAAAGAGTCGTTGCACAGCTCCTAGCACTCATGGACGGGCTGGAAGCTCGAGGAGATGTGATAGTCATTGGGGCTACCAATAGGCCTAACGCGCTGGACCCCGCCCTGAGGAGGCCCGGGAGGTTCGACCGGGAGATTGAGATCGGGATTCCCGATAAGAGAGGGAGGCTTGAGATCCTGAAGGTGCACACTCGAAGCATGCCTTTAGCCAAAGACGTAGACCTGGAGAAGCTGGCCGAGATAACTCACGGCTACGTAGGAGCAGATCTAGCGGCCCTTTGCCGGGAGGCTGCCATGAAGGCTCTGAGGCGAGTGCTTCCCTTGCTCGACCTCGAGAGAGAGGAGATCCCTCTTGAGGTGCTCGAGACGATAGAGGTCAAGATGGAGGACTTCATGAGTGCATTCAGAGAGATTACCCCGAGTGCTCTCCGCGAGATCGAGGTGGAGGTTCCCACGGTTCGCTGGGACGATATCGGTGGGCTTGAGGATGTGAAGCAGCAGCTTAGAGAAGCGGTCGAGTGGCCGCTCAAACACCCTGAGGCTTACGAGCGCTTGGGCATCGACCCGCCTAAGGGTATTCTGCTCTATGGTCCACCGGGCACGGGTAAGACCCTCCTAGCCAAAGCCGTAGCCACGGAGAGCGAAGCAAACTTTGTCAGCATAAAAGGACCTGAGGTTTACAGCAAGTGGGTTGGCGAAAGCGAGAGAGCTATCAGGGAGCTATTCCGCAAAGCCAGGCAGGTTGCCCCCAGTGTCGTATTCATAGATGAGATAGATGCTCTTGCACCTGTTCGCGGGCTTGTCACAGCTGACTCTGGCGTCACAGAGCGCGTTGTTAGCCAGTTGTTGACGGAGATGGATGGTTTGGAGAGGCTTGAGGGTGTGGTGGTGATTGGTGCGACGAATCGTCCGGATATTTTGGATCCTGCTTTGCTCCGCCCCGGCCGTTTCGACCGCTTAATTTACGTGCCGCCGCCCGACGAGAAAGCTCGCTTCGAGATTTTGAAAGTTCACACGAGGAGAATGCCTCTCGCAGAAGACGTTAACCTCGCAGAACTAGCAAAACGCACAGAAGGCTACACAGGCGCGGACATAGAGCTGCTTGTCAGGGAGGCTGGGCTGCTAGCCCTCAGAGAGAGCATCAACGTCGACAAGGTGTACGCTCGCCACTTCGAGGAAGCTCTCAAAAGGGTTAAACCGTCCCTCACTCCAGATCTCATTAAATTCTACGAGACATGGAACGAGAGATTCAGAAGAGCTGCACGGCCACAGCTCACGGTTTCGGGTTTCTACGTGTGAAATGTATGTGCGAGATCTACTCAGTGATCCTTTACGAGCTGAAGAGAAACGGCGGCTCCATGAACGAGAAAGAGCTCTACGAAGCGGTTGCTAAGCGTCTAGAGGATTTCGAGATCGAGCTGACGCCCAGAGACTTAAACAAAGCTTTACTTGTGTTAGAAGCGCGCGGGTTGATCACAGTTGCCGTGTTAAAAAAGAATATGAGGATGGTTAAGCTACTTTCTGCATGAGGTGCTGTGGGGGTCAACCTCCGGGAGCTAGCAGAGCCTGTCACTACCGAGATACCTTTGGAGCAGCTTTCCGGCCGAGTCGTAGCTCTTGATGCTTATAACATGCTCTACCAGTTTCTAGCTACCATTAGGCAGAAAGACGGAACCCCGCTGATGGACTCTAAAGGAAATATCACAAGCCATCTCAACGGTCTTTTCTACCGGACCGCGAACTTCATCGAGCTCGGGATAAAGGTGGTCTACGTTTTCGATGGAAAACCTCCTGAGCTGAAAGCGAAAGAGCTTGAGAGAAGGTACAGGCTACGTGCCGAAGCAGAGCAAAAGTACTTGGAGGCTCTAGAGCGGGGAGAAGTTGAGGAAGCCCGCATTTACGCTCAGCAGGCTAGCAGGCTCACGACATCTATGGTCGAAGATGCTAAGAAGCTGCTATCATACATGGGAGTGCCGGTGGTTCAAGCCCCCAGCGAGGGAGAAGCGCAAGCAGCCTTCATGACTATTAAGGGTGATGCTTGGGCTGCGGGAAGCCAAGACTACGACTCTCTTCTATTCGGAGGGCGAAGGCTTGTTAGGAACCTCGGGATAACCGGGAAAAGGAAGCTTCCTAGGAAGGATGTCTACGTCGAGGTGAAGCCGGAGCTTATCGAGCTCGAGAAGCTACTCGGCGAGTACGGAATAACGAGAGAGCAGCTAGTCGTGATTGGGATCCTCGTGGGCACTGACTACGCGCCTGAAGGTGTTAAGGGTATCGGTGCTAAGAGAGCCTTGAAGCTTGTCAAGGAGCTGAAAACACCCGATAGAGTTTTCAAAGCTGTGGAGTGGACTCACGATGTACCTCCTGAGAAGATTTTAGAGTGGTTTCTCCATCCGGAGGTCACTAGCGAGTACCGGCTCGAGTGGAGAGAGCCCGATGGAGAGAAGATACACAAGCTCCTCGTTGATGAGCACGACTTCTCTCCTGAAAGAGTTGAGAACGCTGTTCAGCGTTTAGAGAAAGCCTTCAAAACGCACTTCCGTCAGACTTCTCTTGAAAGCTGGTTCACGTAGTATGGATAACCTCATCGCTGTCGATCGATTAGAGGCGAGAGGTCACCCCAACATCAGAGCTACTCACAAGTCCACGCTTGAAATAACGCGGGATCAAACCCTCACACTACGTGGCGACTGCATAATAGCTGTTGCAGCTACCAAGGCGGCCGCCGACCTCCATCCGCAGCTTAAGCAGGCGATAAGGTCAGGTGAGAGAATAACTCTCCTCTTTATCGCGGAGGAGCCGGGCTTGGTTGAAACCGTAACAGGGAGGGGGCACTCCGCGCTTACTTTAGAAGACTCAAAATCCATAGTGGTGAGGAGAAGCTCCTATGTCGATAGCCGAACAATAGCTGTTAACGCTGATAAAGCTGCCTGGAACATAGACCGAAAGCTTGTAGCTTACTTGAAGCAGCCTGATGCAACTCTCAAAGTGTACATAGTGGTGCATAGAGGCGAGTTCAGCCTCGACTTTATTCGCGAGCTTCACATGTGAAGCTTTAAGAAAAGTTGGCGCCCCGGCCGGGAGTTCCGCCGGTTTAAGTTCCCGGTTTCGAACCCGGGTTCTGCGGCTCGACAGGCCGCCACTCCAGGGGCTAGCCTTCCTGGACCACTAGACGACCGGGGCCCAGCTCCTTCTCAACTAGCGGTAGACTTATACTTTTCTTCGGGAAAGGCAGAAGTTGCGATGCATAAAAATAATTTATTTTTTATAATTATCAAAGTTAAATTGTAAAAATCATTTCAAAAAATAAAAAATTAACGAAAGCATTAAATTACATAAAGGTAAAACTTCATTCGTGACGTACTTTCTCTACCATGGTAGGGTAGTCTTCGACCTCCAATCGCGAAGTCCTTTTGCGAAAAATTCAAAAGAAACTAGGAGAAGGAGCAATGGGGCCCGTGGCTCAGCCAGGTAGAGCCGGTGCACCTAAAGCACCCGGCTGATAACCGGGGGGTCCCGGGTTCAAATCCCGGCGGGCCCACCATTGATATTTAACGAAATGTGCTCGTTCACTTGCAAGCAGGTTTAGAGCTCATTTAAGTTATCTAACTTCACCGTTTCAGCACAGCGACTGAACCAGAGACGACCCGCACCCAGCTGCCACGGTCGGCTTTTCAGCATGGGCTTGAGGCGCTTGCTGCGCTAAGAAGGAGAGGTTGGTGCGGGGGCCGGGATTCGAACCCGGGCAGGCCGACGCCAGCGGAGCTCTTATCCGCTGCGGATCCTAAGTTTGGGCCGTTTTCGCGACCGCCCCCTTTGTCCTAGCTCGGGCACCCCCGCACTTCGGGAGAATTTACCAGTAGAAGTTTAAATCTTCTCCGCTAGGTGTGAGGGGTGAGGCTAGACGCCTTCGATTCTCTTGATATACTCCTCTTCGTCGGTAACCGTGAGCTCTTGTCTTAAGCTCAGCTGTTGCTCGATTTTCCTCTGTCTTCTCACGAGCTTGGTTACGTACCCGGCTATCTGGTTTCGAAGAGTTTTTGAGGGTATTTCTGCCACCTGCATTAGAACCTCTTTATTGTGTTCAAAGTCGTCTGTGAATAGGTTCGCGTATCTCACGAGCATCTCCCTTGCCGTTCTTTTAACCAGCTTTATTCTTACATTACCCATGCTGAACCCGCTCTTCACGACAGCCTGATGGTAAATAAGTTTTCGCGAGGGACGAGCGTCTCTCGAAATACAATTTCTCTTTTGACCACACAGAGAGAGGATAACTTTTTTTATTCCTACTACTAAGTAGCTTGATGACGCAGAAGCCGTCTTCGAGAAGAAAAGACCATGAAATCCCTCTCGCTCCTTTGGACAGGATACTTCACCAGGCCGGAGCCGAGCGTGTCAGCGAAGAAGCGGCGATGGTGCTCAGAGACTTCCTGGAGAAGCTAGCACGAGAAATAGCTAGAGAGTCTGTAGAGGCCTCCAGACACGCCGAGAGGAAGACTGTCACAGAGGAGGATGTGAAGTTTGCTATAAGCAGGGTGCAGAGGGTTCTGTGCGCGAACCTCGAGATCGCGGCACTCACCCGTGAGAAGTAGCAGCCCAGAAACCGTGCTACGAAAAAGCTAAAAGGAGGGGCGGTGGTTCCCCACGCGGCCGGGGTAGCTCAGCCAGGTGGAGCATCCGGCTGTTAACCGAGTAGAGCGGGAGGAGACCGGAGGGTCCCGGGTTCAAATCCCGGCCCCGGCGCCACTTCCCTTCTTCACGCTTTTAACCTGTTTTTCGCAATAGAAGGTGTACTGCAGAGCTCTTCTTCCGATCTCTGGAGTGCTCGAGAGCTGTAGTACGTTTGTAGGATAGTTGAGTTATCCGGCGGTGTCAACGAATCACGAAATTTCTTGCGAAGCGCCGTGTTAGCTCCAGGTGAGAAGAAAGTGGAAAAGTGCGTGATAGCAGCTGCGCTAATAGTTCTGGCGCTCGCCCCGCTACTTGTTAATGCTGAAGCGCTCAAGTCGCCGGATTTCTACGCCAGAATCGATGTGCTGGTGACCACAGAGGAAATCGTGGAGATAGATTTCGGAGCCAAAAGCGATGTTCTCCTGGTCAGCGCAACCACCTTACCGGGTTTCACCTTGGAGCGTTTCGTGGCGGTTTTCGAGGGCGGTGCGCCAAAAGGGATCGTTCCAGTAGTGTACGATAAGAGGAGTGAAAACATGGGGGTGCTTGCCTCTCTCGTATCTTACACAGGTGAGATAAAACTATCCTCAAATGGGTACAACGGCACGTGTAAAGTCAGGTTAATCACTGTTCAGAGGAAAACGAGCTGGCAGGCTATCAGGGGGGACATCACGCTGGATACTTCGGAGTACAGGGGTGCAGGCTTCGATAACGTGGTGGTGAGAGTAACGATCGATAACTATGCTCCCTACATAGTGAAAGATGT
The DNA here is from genome assembly GCA_038741495.1 of Thermofilum sp. NCBI lineage: Archaea > Thermoproteati > Thermoproteota > Thermoprotei > Thermofilales > Thermofilaceae > Thermofilum > Thermofilum sp. The sequence continues at coordinate 18,225 of JAVYKX010000001.1, forward strand.
TCTCGACCAGCAGGGCAACTCTCTCTTCAGCGTCGAATTTCAGAAAACTGTGGAGGCTAGCGCGGTGAAATTCGACTTAAAGCACGTGGAGCTTAAAGTCTCGAAGCTGGGCTTCGGGAAGTACACGGTGAAGCTTCAGAGAAACGAGGCTTTCGCGCTGCCCGGCGCGATGCTGGTTATCGAGGACTCCTATACCGAGTACACAGTGGCGCCTAAGTCCACGAAGGCTTTAACGCTTAAGAACAAGCTCGACTGGAAGCCTCTCGGCTGGATCATTGTCGCTTACAGCGTTGCGCCAGGACCTATGAGAGAGCCTCAGGTAAAGATTGAAGGAGATATCGTAGACCTTGCTGCGGAGAGAAGAGATCAGATAGACGTTAGAGGAGCCTCGTTGCTGATCCCACCTTTCCTGCTCCACTACTGGATAGAAGCTTACACGGTTTACGGCGCTACCGTGAAGATCACGAACTTAGGGCGGGACGATATCCGAATAATAGCTGTGCCCGTTTACTACCGCGAGGTGGGAGTGTGGACTCCAAGGGGCTTAGAGGTTTCAGTGAGCTCTAGGGATCTCGGCGACGCATACGCAGCGTTTATAGTCGTCCAGGTACCAAGTCTCGCGAGAATTACAAGCCTTACGCTTCCAAGCGGTCAAGTGTTGGAGAGGCTAGGGAACTACACTTCGGGGTGGGGCAGCGAGTGGCGGAGCATAGTGGTCGAGGAGCACGAGGCTGCGGTTCAGGTGAAGAATGGGGCGCAAGTCGAGGAGGGAACCTACTTCTTCAGCATCGAGTGGCCGACTCTGCTTGTGAAGCCCGTTGACTCCAAGAGAAGACCCGTCATCGGCGCTGAAGTCGTCGTGGAAGGACCCGTTAAGATAACCGCTGTGAGCGAGGCTGATGGAGCCGCTAGGGTTAAGCCCTACGCTCCAGGGGTTTACACGGTAGCTATTAACTACAGGGGCGCGAAAGTAGGCGAAGCCACGCTCGCTACGCTCACCGGCTCCGAGCTGCTCATACCGTGCTCGCTCTACGACCTACAGGTGAACGTCAAGACCGCGCTGAGCTCTCCCGTTTCCGGCGCAGTCGTATCCGTAGAGAGTCAGGGAGGCTTTAAGCAGGAGCTGGAGACCGACGACTCCGGAAAGGTGGTCTTCACTCAGCTTCCGGGCGGGACCTACACCGTAAGGGCAGAGTACAAGGGTGTTTCAGCCCAGCAAACGGTGAACTTAAATGCCGACGCGTCGGTGGACTTGAACCTCTGGATACTCTTCGAGCTCCCGCTGATAGGCCCGGTGACTGCCGCTACAGCAGCTGCTGCTGGAGCTGTTACAGCAGTGGTGGCTGGAGCGGCCTTCTCTAGAAGGCGAAGGGAGGTTGCCGAGATCGACATCGGCTGAAAGCGGAGCTGCATAGTATGTACGTAAAGAGCTTGTACTTACCTTTGCTCTGTTTTTCCCGCTCGCGCTCTAAACCTGAGGATGTGCTTCTTGCTCTTCAGAGGAAGGGTCTTCTCTCATTCTCTCTGAGAAGCCGTTGGGCGGGCTGCGAGACCTGGCGTGCCAGGACGCACTTCGGAGATGTTCTCATCACGCTTAACAATGAAGAGAAGCTTATAGTGGAGTCGGAGGAGAAGAAAGCTCTCGATTTTTTCCTAAAATCGTTTTTTCTAGAGGTTTCTGCCCTCTGTAGAGCGGAACCAGAGCTGGTGATAGTATTCCTAGGTGATCAACTCCTACCGGTTGGAGGAAGCAGGCTGGCGGCTTTTCTTTCTCGAGGAGCTCTTGGTGTGCTTGTTTTCGCGGCCGTGGTCACATGCCTCGAAGCTCCCCTCTCAGCCCTTGGCATACCTTTCCTGCTCTCGACCGCTCTCGCCTTCTCGATTTCTCTGCCCATTGCGCTGCTTCTGGGACCGGCTGTGGCCTTACGAGCGTTACCTAGGTGGAGGATGCCGCACGGCCAGCCCCTGAGGATAATTGTGGCGAAGCTGGTATCGCTAGATAGTGATGTCGAGCTCGCCGCCTCTTTCGCAAAGCTGAGTCTTGCCAAAAAACCTGGAGAGCTAACGCCCGATGCTGTGATCTCCGAGCTTGAGAGCTGGGGGGTACCGGTCAGGGGGGTTTCCGTTCTCGAGTTTCCCAGCCCTGCTGCACGCTTCTGCAACGGTGGCGAGTGCCCCGAGTTTTTCCTAACAACTTCCCGAAGGGTGCTAGCAGTCAGCTACAGCGCCCTAGGCGGATCAAAGGTGGTGCTCGGGGTAGATGCGCTTATCGACCTCGACCAGGATGAGGTGCATGCCGTAGTGGCGCACGAGCTGAGCCACATTAAGCACGGTGATTCTGCTACTCTTACCCTTGTGGCATCGCTTGTAGGGCTCCTCCTGCTAGCAGGCCTAGAGGTCTTGCTGCTTAACATACCGGCTCTTATAGCCGTTTTTCTTGCCGGAGTTTATGCGGTCACGCTGCTGTGGAGAGCTCTAGAACTCCGGGCGGACCTGGAGGCTGCCCTCAAGGCGGGGCGGGCGCCCCTGAGGAGAGCGTTAATTAAACTGGAATACCCTTCTCTAGCTAAGAGCTCCTCTCCTCATAGAAGAATTCTAAGTGTTTTCCTACCTACTGCGCACCCACCGGTGTGGCTTAGGCTCGCCGCGCTCGAGAAAGCCTGTCTTCAGAAGAACCTCTTTAGGGAGGCTTTGAAGATCATAGCTAGCTCGCTTTTCCTTGCGGTAGAGGCGCACGAGAGCTTGCCTAATCCGCCTAAGCGGGGTCTGCCGCTTTGCTGCAGCTGAGCAGAGAAGTTAAGCAGTATTACAATCGTAACTGTTTCTTAATCATCTTCTCAAGCCTCGGAACCGCTTTACTACAACCTCCCCACTTAGAGAGAGCGGGTGGCGGATGAGCGTCCGAGCTAATCTGCTGAAAGCTTTAGGAATTCTGGAGGATTTAGCGCTGAACGGCGGCTTGGAGGAGAAGCACAGAAAGCTGCTCCTCCAGGTGATTAAGCTCATCTCCGAGGTGCAAGACGAAGTTGTCAGCGCGAAAAGCAAGGTGCGCGACCTCACGTACACTCTCCGTGAGTTGAGCGAGCTCCTCGGCCTCGAGGTGAACCTTACGAATCCCAAGCTGGCTGTCGAGGACGATATCCTACAAGCTATTGAAAACAGCTCTATGGCTGAGCTGGAGCTGGAGGACGAGAGGGTAGTCGTCAAAAAGCTTATTTCAGCTCGAGCTGAGGCATAAGGGAGGTTGTTGTCCTGAATGCCGGGTGTGCCAGGGTTAAACTCTTTAAAACGCTCCAGAGATCCGGAGCACACACCACCTCGACCGCCTAGGGATGAAAAATTTGAAAAGCTTCTCGGGAAGGCGAGAGAGAAAGCTCTGCAATGGTCCCTCGCGACAGCTGTGCTAACTACAGCACCCGCGATGGTACTGCTCATCGCCGTGAAGACCGGCGCAGTGGCCCTGGAGCCGGGAGACTTGATCCTTCTCGGGATTATCCCTGCCCTGGCGGTTTTCGCATTTCTATCCATGTACACGCTGCTGAACATCTCTCTACCCTCTCTCCTAGAAGCCTACTCATTCAAGATCTACTCCCGTCTTGCTGAAGGAAGCGCTGCGCCGCAGCAAGCAGCGCTGCAGGCTCCTGCTCAGCGCCCACCCGTTCAGCGCTTGCCCAGCCCAGTGATTGCACCAGCTCCCGCTGTCGCACCGGCTCCCGCTCGCGCGCAGCCTTCGGGCCAGGCGAAAGCCGTAAAGCCTACGCCTATTACCCGCGAGGAGGGCGTCTTCGCTGCGCCGTCAACGCAACCCACGGCCACGCCGCATCCCGCTGCCTTCTCTCCGGCTTCTCTTTCTTCTCCAAGGTGCCCCAACTGCGGAAGGGAGCTACCCTACGGGGATTTACACCTCATATGCCCATTCTGCGGGGCGAGATTAAAGTAGCGAAAAGCGTTTTCGGCTACTTCTCTACTCTAGCTCCGCGCCGGGGATAGCCTCACCAGGAGAAGTAGCGCTAGTGCCCCCGATGCGAGTAGCACCGCTCTAGTGAGAGAGCTATCTTGCAGCTCACTTACGTCTATTCGCAGCCACACCTGGGTTGCCCCTTCTACACCGTACACGATAAGATAGTCGTTTGGGTTGCTCTCTCTTATCCTGTATAGGACGATAATGTTATCGAGCACGTTAAGGCTCGAGCCGGATATCTTGTCTCTAGCAGATTCACCGGCACTCGCTGTCAGATCAACGGGTACGATCCCGCTCGAGAAATTCACGACGGAGAATATGTGAGGGTGGGCGCCAACCAGGGAGTATCTTAAACCTTGAGAACTAAGCTCCTGGCTTGCGCTAGGGTCAACTATGTAGGCGTACACGAGGGCAGCGTCGAGGCCTTGAATCTTTAGAAGCGCTGCGGCGAAAGCATGTACATCTCCGCAGGGACCCGTAAGGTTTTCGAGGAAAGATGAGGGGCAGCGGACACCCCCTACCGTGCTCTCTGAGTACTTGAACCTTTCTAGAATCCACTGAATCACGCTCAGCAAGTAGTGTGCCGGTGTTTCAGCTCGGCTTCTCAGCTCCCACGAGATCCTCTCAACGTCCTCGAACTTCACCCTGCTAGAGTTGCATCTCCAAAACGAGTTTCGGGGCAGCCTTCCGCGCGCCTCCTCCCACGAAGCTCCAGCAGGCAGCTCGAACTTTGCTCTAAATGGAGGGGATAGGGTTCTCACCTTTTGCACTAACGTCAGGTTGAGGGACCCACTGAAAGATAGAGGTCCAGGATCAGCGTACTCGTTTCCTTCGGGATCAACCATCACCGAGTAGCTCGCCGGAACCCCGTTCACGTAGAGTTCGGCGGTCACCCTTTCCTGTACCCCCTCGAGGGTCGGGACTAGTATCATGTGCTTCGAGTATACGCTGCTGTCTACAACACCGCTACCGTAAGCGATGTACTGAATTCTGATCACGAAAGTCCTGCTACTGAGAGGCGCCATCAACCAGAGAGCCAGTGCTAGCAGCGCTAGGCTACGTCCACGCCAGCTCATCCCCCCTCCAGGTGAGAGGGGAGGGGGAAATATTAATCAGAGTTCTTCAAAACACAGGACGGCTGGAGATGTCGTCAAGGAAAGGATACATCACAAGGGTCTCGGGTCCCGTGGTTTTTGCAAAAGGAATCAGCGACATTAAGCTCGGAGAAGTGGTCTACGTAGGTGAGGAAGGACTTCTAGGAGAGGTTGTACGCATTTCCCAGGACTACTTTGCGATACAGGTTTACGAGGATACAAGTGGGATTCGCCCCAGAGAGCCGGTCACGGCTACCGGTAAGCTTCTAGTTGCTGAGCTAGGGCCGGGCCTCATGGGAATGGTGTTCGACGGCGTTCAGAGACCTCTCGAGGACATAAGGAGGCTAGTAGGAGACTTTGTGAGGAGAGGGGTCAAGGTGCCTTCCCTTTCTCGAAGCAAGAGGTGGCACTTTAAGCCCAGAGTTGCTCCAGGTGATAAAGTCGAGGCAGGTGATATCCTGGGTGTTGTGCAGGAGACTCCCTTGATTGAACATCGCGTGATGGTGCCTCCGGGACTCAGCGGCACTGTTAAGGAGGTTGCTCCTGAAGGTGACTACACTATTGAAGAGCCCGTTGTTTTCCTCGAAAGTGGTGGAGCGGCTGTCGAGCTGACAATGAGGCAGGAGTGGCCTGTGAGGCGTCCTCGCCCCTACAGGGAAAGGCTTTCAAGCGAGGTTCCCTTGCTGATCGGGCAGCGAATTATTGATACTTTCTTCCCAATCGCGAAGGGTGGGGCTGGCGCAATACCAGGAGGCTTCGGCACCGGGAAGACAGTAACTCTTCACAAAGTCTCGATGTACAGTGACTCGCAGATAGTTGTCTACATCGGCTGCGGGGAGAGGGGTAACGAGATCGCGGAAATGCTTAAAGAGTTTCCCGAGCTAGTAGATCCGAAATCAGGAAGACCTATTATCGAGCGCAGCATCATTATCGCGAATACTTCCAACATGCCGGTCTCCGCGAGGGAGGCCTCCATCTACATGGGTGTAACCATTGCGGAGTACTACAGGGATCAGGGCTACGACGTCACGCTGATTGCCGATTCAACAAGCAGGTGGGCGGAAGCTTTGAGGGAAATCGCTGGAAGGCTAGGAGAACTGCCGGTCGAGCGAGGTTACCCGGCCTATCTGCCCGACAAGATAGCGGAGTTCTACGAGAGGGGGGGTAGGGTTAAGGTGTTGGGGAGGCCCGAGCGAGAAGGCTCCGTTACCATTCTCGGGGCTGTGTCGCCTCCTGGGGGAGACTACAACGAGCCTGTGACTATTCATACCCTCCGCTTCGTCGGCACTATGTGGGCGCTGGACACGGAGCTCGCTTACAGGCGGCACTTCCCAGCAATCAACTGGCTAAGGAGCTTCAGCCAGTACGCAGATATTGTTGAGCGCTGGTGGGTGAAGAACGTTGCCCCGGACTTTCCGCAGTACAGGAGGAGAGCTTTGAGATTGCTCACAGTGGCTAGCGAAGTGGAAGCTATAGCGTCCGTTGTAGGTGAGGGTGCGCTTCCTGACGATCAAAGGCTGCTCCTGATAACTTCTGAAATACTAAAGGAGGGTTTCCTGAGGCAGACCGCGCTGTCGGGTGAGGACGTGTTCTGCAGGCCCGAGAAGCAGTACTTGCTGCTTAAGATGATGATAGACTTTTACGACCGAGCTTATGATCTCGTGCGGAAGAGAGTATCCGTGGAGGAGATCTTGAAGCTGCCTGAGATCTACGAGATGATGAGGGTGAAGGAGGATGAGAGGGGCATCGAGGCTGTGAAAGAGCTCTACGACAGAGTTATGAGTAGGCTTGAGGAGATTGCGAAGAGGCATGGCATCTCCTTTGAGGAGAGATCTGTAGAGGTGGTAGCCGGTGTCTAGCGTCTCCCTGATAAGTTTACTCGAGCAAATTCCCGGAAAAGTCTACAGAGGCGTAAGGGAGATTCGGGGCAGCTTGCTCGTTCTCGATGGTGTAGAGGAGGCGGCCTACGACGAAATAGTGAGAATTTACGGAAAGGACGGGCGCGAAAGGGTTGGAAGGGTTCTCGAGACGAGTATAGGAAGCGCGGTGATACAAGTTCTCGGTGATAGGGAGGGTCTGGAGACGGATACCATAGTGAAGCTGACTGGGTCGACTTTCAAAGTTAGGCTCTCGGAAGATGTTCTCGGCAGGATTTTCAACGGTCGCTTCGAGCCGCTGGACGGCTTACCTCCCATTGCGACTGGAGAGCTCCGAGATATCACGGGAGCGCCTATAAACCCGGTAGCTAGGGAGTATCCTCACGACTTCATACAGACAGGAGTCTCGGTAATTGACGGGCTATTCAGCCTTGTGAGAGGTCAGAAGCTCCCGATATTTAGTGTCTCGGGCCTCCCTCACAACCTACTGGCTGCTCAGATCGCACGCCAAGCAACTGTCCGCGGCGAGGGTGAGCAGTTCGCTGTAGTGTTCGCTGGAATCGGGTTGAGGAAAACAGAGGCCGAGTTCTTCATGGAGCAGTTCAGAGAGACAGGCGCCATTGAGAGGCTCACCGCGGTGATTAACCTCGCTGAAGACCCGGCTGTCGAGAGATTAATGACGCCTCGCATAGCGCTAACAGTAGCTGAGTACCTCGCTTTCGATCTAGGGATGCACGTGCTCGTCATAATGACGGATATGACCAACTACTGTGAAGCTCTCAGGGAGGTCAGCTCCGCGAGGGGCGAGATCCCCGGAAGGCTCGGATACCCAGGATACCTTTACAGCGACCTGGCATCGATGTACGAGAGGGCAGGAGTCATTAAAGGCCGAAAAGGCAGCATAACGCTCTTCCCCATACTCACCATGCCCGGAGGCGACCTCAGACACCCCATCCCGGACCTCACCGGCTACATCACTGAAGGCCAGATCTTCCTGAGCCAGGAGCTCTACAGCCAGGGTCTCTACCCACCGGTGAACATCTTACCCAGCTTAAGCAGGTTGATGAAAGCTGGCATAGGACCCGGGAAAACCAGAGAGGACCACAGGTATCTCGCAGACCAGCTGTACGATGCCTATTCGAGAGGTGTGAGAGCCCGCGACCTCGCGCGAGTTATCGGGGAGATAGGTCTCAGCGAGAGGATGAGAAGGTTCCTCAAGTTCGCTGAGGAGTTCGAGGCGAAGTTCGTGAACCAGGGATTCTACGAGAATAGGAGCGTCGAGGAGACGCTGGACAGGGGCTGGGAGGTCCTCTCCGTCCTACCTGAGGAAGAGCTTGTCAGGATACCTCAGAAGATCATCGAGAAGTACCACCCGAAGTACAGGAGTTGAGACCCATGCTGAGCGAGCTAAAGTTTCTCCCAGCCTCCAGAGGGGCTTTGCAGCTTTTAAGGAGGAGATTAGAGCTCGTGAAGAGGGGTAAAGATATTCTCCAGATGAGGAGGGATCAGCTCGCCAAGGAGCTTCTCTCGATCATGGAGTACCTACGCAAGCGCGCGGAAGCCGAGAGGGAGTTTTTCGAGGCTGCCCGCAGAGTATCGCTGCTCCGCGTGGTTAGGGGCGATTACGATTTCAAGTCCACAGCTTCTCTAGTGAAACCTCCCAAGATCGTCTTCGTGATAACTAGCTACCAGGGAGTACCCGTCCCTCAGGCGAGGATAGCTGAGAGGCCGGACTACTCGAAAGTAGCAGATCCTGAGTACCGCGAGGCTGTCGAGAAGTTATGGGGTGCTGTGGAGAAGCTCATAGAGGTTGCTAACAGTGAAGTAGCGGTAGAGAGAATTGGAGAGCAGTTATCCTATATAAACAGGGTTGTGAATAGCTTGGAGAAGAACACCATACCCGCGCTAACCGATGCTCTCCGGAGGATCGAGGAGAGGGTTATCGAAGAGGAGTTGGAGGACTTCGTCAGGATTAGATTGCTAGCGGGTGGTTGAACGCATGGAAGTGTATACTGCAGTAAGGGCTCACGGGCTGAAGGCGAGGCTGTTGACGAAGCAGGATTACGAAGCACTACTTAAGGGTGCTAGAAAGCTTTGGGATTTTCCGGACTATTCGCAGGTATCCGAGAAAGATCCGATCGAAATGAAGCTTGAGAAAGTTTACGCTGTATATGTTCGAAGAATGAATCTTCTTGCTAAATCGACTCCTACGCTTTTCGACTTTATACGCGCTCTACTAGATAGATTGGAAGTTGAGAACATTAAGATACAGATAAGGTACATTCTGGGTTTTCAGAGGCCTGTTATTTACTACCCCTACGGTCACTTTCTGGGACCTGCTAAGCTGAAATCACTCCACTCGGAGTCCTCCTTATGGCGGGAACTCTCGAACTCTCCCTTCAAGCTACCCGAGGATTTTTCCTTCAGAACTCAGCTTCCAGCGGAGAGGGAGGTTTTAGTCGACATGCTTTACCTCCGCTACTTATCAGATGAGATCAGGGGGTTGAAGATGACAAGGGATGCCCGCTCAGCTCTCGAAGATTTGCTATCTCTGGAATATACTCTAAGGTATGTGCTTTGGGAGAAAGCCTTGGGGGGAAGCACCACCAAGGAGATGCTAAAGGCTGTAGAGCTACCTCTTCAACTTTTGGAGGGCTTCCTAACCGAACTGAGGGCGAGATCCGTGTCGGATGTTATTGTTCACGGCATGAGGGAGGTCTTAAGGAAGGCTCGGGCAGAGGCTCTAAAATACCCTCTCGGCGCCGTCTACATATATATTTTCAACATCCTTGCGCTTGTAGAGGCTCAAAACATTGAGAAAATACTACTAGGTCAGGAGCTCGGACTCGCGGAAGAAGTCATAGACAGACATCTATATCTCTAGCTAAGGCACGCTATTTTCAAATCTTCCCGAGAATTAGTATGGCTACTAGGAGGCCGTAGATCGCTATTCCCTCCGCGAGTCCACCCATTATTAGTATCCAGGTGGCTAATCTAGGGTTCTCAGCTGCTGCAGCGAAGCCCGCTGTCGCTACTCCTCTAAGCGCTATTCCGGATGCGATAGTTGAGCTCGTAACAGCGATCGCAGCACTAAGCATTGCTATAGCGTCAGCTAGCCCTAACCCTCCTGCCGCTTCGGCTGAAGGAGACATCTTCTGTGCCGTTCTGATAGTTACTGCAGCGAAAACGCTCGCTGATGCTATCATTATTGCTACTCCGAAAGCTGCGAGAACAGCTGTTGCCAGGGTTCTTGGTTTTAGCATCATACGCCTTAATGTGACCCATTATCCAAAAATAATTTACTCTCTTCGCGAAGGTTCGTGCCTAAGGAGCTTTTCCAAAGCTTATGAGGGGCTTGAACTCCACTCCTTCTCCTTTGAAGAACTTGCTGGAGAACTCGTAGTAAGTAAGCCTTAGCGCCTGGATTCCGACAGCCAGCGCCTCGATGGCGAGAACTAGTAAGTTAGCAATAATCAAACTAGTTATCTCACCGAACATCGTGCTCATGCTCTCAGCTAGAATACCGAATGCCTCGTGAGCCATGGCGAACGCAGCTAACCTTATGTACGAAAGCGAGTTCGCCGGAAGGGCTATTATCATCTCTACAACTTCGGACACCGAATGCATGAGTTTCTCCTTCTCACCCTTGACCTCAGCTTCATAGACACCGAAAGCCATAACGGAGATCAGAGAGCACGCTATGCAGAGAAGCAGGGGCTTCAAGCTTGGATCCGAGAGAAGAGCTAAATCGAACCCGCTTGTAGCCAACCTGTAAGCTACGATGATTCCTGAAGCATAGAAGAGAATCCCCATTCCTCCCATCCCGCTGAATAGCGCTCCTAAGCGGTCGCCGTACATCAGGAGATTAACAACATTTAAGATCATTCCGAGAAGGAGCTGCGCTGCGCCAAACCACAGCGCGATTGCCACGATCTCGTAGACGTCGTGGACGGGACTTATCACGGGGTGGGCAAGAGGCTTCAGAAATACGACGAATCCATAGAGCAAACCGAAGGCTATGCTCGAAGCTCCTGCTAGCAGTGCTAACGCGCCAAGCGATGCAGCGCCTTCTTCAGTTATGCCTAGCAGCCTATAGCGGGTTTTCAGCAACCATGCGCCAAAAAGCGATAATAAAATCCCTTGACCTACATCTCCGAACATCATGCCGTACATGGCCGCGAAGAGTACTGTGAAGAACAGAGTCGGGTTAAGCTCCCAGTAAGCCGGTACTCCTCGCATGAGGGTGATCGAATGAAGATATTTCCACAATCCCCGGCTTTCAACGTATGTTGGGGCTTTTTCACGCCTAGCTATGTCCACTACTTTAAAGTAGAGGACCTGTGGGACGCGTTCGCTTACAAGCTTATGCAGAGTCTCTTTATATTTTGAAGGGATGTATCCTTCTACGACGGTTATTCGTCTACTTCGGAGGACCCTGATTTCACGAATCATTGGTTGAACTTTAAGTATAACTTCAAGCTGATCGGCGCTTCCTACGACGTAGCATGCATTTCTCAGCAAAGATGATAGCTTTTCAATGATGGGCCCCGTCTTGTTGCTAACTTCCGAAAGCGGAAGATGCGATAAACTTTCAAGGTCTGATGCAATTTCTAAAACTCCAGCGCTAACTTCGTCTGCAGAAGTTATCACGTTTTTCAGGAGCTCTGAAACACTCTCCGCCGGCGGCGGGGGTAATTCTCCCTTGATAAGCTGCTCGAAAGCGCTCCAGACGGATGCCGCCTCTTCATCCCCGACTTGCGCTAGTATCCTAGACACACTAGCTTTGTCTTTTCTAAACTGTAACAGCAGTAAATCTGAAATGATTATACTCTTCATCTCCTCAAGTCTTAAGGATATGTTTTTCTCAAGCTTCTTCAGCCCCTCATCCGTAAAAGGTACAACGAAATTCACGGCTTTATCCTCCAGCTGCTCTGCCAGCCCCTTCAAAAGCCCCTCTGGGCCTTTTAGAGCTGCTACATGATAGTCTTTAGTAGATTCAGAAAAGAGTATCGATGTTCCGTAAACAGATAGTTTATTACTTTGAATTAATTCCTTTAATTTATTATCGCCGCAAATTAAAAGGAAGAAGTCCTGCCCCGTAGGTCGTAGCTCAACTATGAGAGCTTCTCCCCTCAGTAACGAATTGTATATTAAAGTGTTTCTAATGAGTTCCTCTTCTAAGTCGAGATGAGCAGCCACTTTCTTAATTAGTTTCAGTTTAATAACCTCGTTCTGAAGTATATTTTTAATGATAGTATGTATTTCTCCAGGTTTAGTGTTCTCCGTAAGAGCAAGAAGCTTTCCATTCAAATATGCTTTAGCTGCAATATACATCGTAAAAGTTTTTAATGTTATTTCTTCTATTTTGGGCAGCAAGTTACGTACATCTTCTACAGCTTTTTTAGCGCTCTCGAGGACATCTACACGGGCTGCTTTCTCAAACTCAACAGCATCGCGAAGAGCCGATGCTGTGTCTACTAGCAGGTCTAGAAGCTCTTTTCTCAACCTAGCCTCCTCCTCCTCAATCCTGGCCTTAACGGTTTCTAGCTTGCCGAAGAACCACGGCGGGATGCTGAAGTCTTTTCCATAAACTTTCTTTATTTTTTCTACTGCGGAGGCTTTTTCCTGCGTATAAATGGGGAGCAACGCGTATGTATGAGGCATTAATCGTATTCTTCTAACAACTGCTCCAATTTTTGATAAATCCAGGAAAGCGCTGGCGAGGTCCTCCTCCTCTAAGAAAACCAAGTCGACTATAGTGCCGTAACGGGCTTTCCCTATCGTTTCTGGCTGTATGCCTAGAGCCTCGAGCCTATCGGCTAGTATACGAAGCGCTTGCAGATTTTTCAGCTGGTTCGCTTTTTCCTCGATTTTTGCGAGCAGTATGTCTCCCGGCCTTAAAACTTTCCTAGCAGCAGCTAGTGCTTCATCCACATTTAGCGAAGCGTATGTGACCCCACCCTCAAGGACCTCTATGAGGTACCCAGGCAGAAGATGTCTAGTTTCAAGAGGTTCTTCGAGATGGATTTTTCCTACGCTTGTAAGTGCTTTGAGAAGCTCTTCTTCATACTGTGAGCGAACCGCAATTCTGAAGTACGCGAGCTTCTCTGGCATCAGCGACATACATTTACTCCTCCTTCAAGAAGACTCTACTTATTTATTAAGTTCCTGCTTCGCGCATCTCTTCCTCCTCTGTTCTTCTAACACTGCAGGATAGAAGGATGGCTGGCATATTTTTGCTTCATTAAAGCCAATACAACTACATTAACAAGTTAAGGTTTCTGCGTGACAAATTTTTCTCTGAATTCAAGATAGCTTTTCATGTAGCTAGAATAGCTTCCTTTTCTGAGCAGGTAAGAGCCGAATCTCCAAAGCGCGTTTAATGCTTTTACGGCCCGCTCGGGGGTTGGGTAGGCGGGAATACCGAGTCTGTCGTACTCTCTTCTCATCAGCACCGCTGCGTCACTCCAGCCAGTGTCAACGGCGAGAACAGGTTTATCGAACCTCCGCGAAATCTCAGCAACTTTCCTCGCGAGCTCGACAGGATCAGGTATTCCCGGTACCTGATGGAGCGAAAGCACGAGCACCGAGTCGATTTCGTCGCTAGAGAGCAGTACCGTTAAAGCCGCTGTGAACATCTCGTCCGTCGCGGATCCTGTGAGGTCAACGGGATTCGCGATCGGCGCATAGCCGGGTATGACCCCTTTTCTCTGCAGGGCTTCGAGCTCCTCGCGCGCCCAGCCTCTCAGCTCCGGCACAGTTAAGCCCAGCATCTCCGCCATATCTGTGGCCATTACTCCCGCGCCTCCACCATCTGTCAGTATTCCAACTCTTGGACCTCTGGGGGGCGGCTGGTATAGTAAGGCTTTAGCAAAGTCGAAGAGCTCCTCTAGATCAGCTGCCCTTACGATACCGCAACGTTCGAAAGCGGCGTTATAAACTTCATCAACTCCCGCTAGAGCTGCCGTGTGCGACGCCGCCGCCCTTCTCCCGGCCGCCGTCCTACCAGCTTTCAGGGCAACAACGGGTTTCTCCTTCGTCACTTCGCTAGCTACTTTGACGAACTCCCGCCCTCTTCTCACGTTCTCGAGGTAGAGGAGGATAACCCTTGTGGAGTGGTCGGCTCTAAGAGCTTCCAGCAGCTCAACTTCGTCTACATCGACCTTGTTACCGATGCTGAAGAAGTGCGAGAGACCTATCCCTTCACCTGCCATGTAGTCGAGTGCTGCTGTACCTACGGCGCCGCTCTGCGATATCAGCGCGACGTATCCTCGGGCTGGCCGTGGTGCGCTTTCCAGCACCCGCCCGTCTTTCAGCTCTTTCGTGCTAGGAATGAAGAGCGTGTCAAGGCCGCTCCAAGGAGAGAAAATGCCGATGCAGTTCGGCCCAATAATCCTCACACCCGCTTTCCGGGCTGCCTCGAGGAGTTCACGCTCGAGCTCTACGTTTCCCACTTCGCTGAATCCTGCAGTGATGACTACTGCCGAGCGGATACCCTTAGCTCCCAGCTCCAAGACCACTTCAGGTACGAATTTTGCCGGTACCACTATGATAGCGAGGTCAACAGAGTCGGGTAACTCCCTCACGGACTTGTAGCACCTCACTCCCAAGATCGAGTCCGCGTTGGGGTTCACTGGGTAAACGTCGGCTCTGAGAACGCCTCGCTGCCTGTTCTCTAGGAGCATGCGCAGAATCACATGGCCAGGTTTCTCGGGCTCGCGGGATGCTCCTACAACTGCAACTCCCCGAGGGTTGAAGAAGCTTGCCAGTTTCTCCATCCTTTACCTATACCTATGCGTGGCTCACTTAATTTAATTTTACTTCATTGCAGCCGGTCGGAATTCTAGCAGAAAAACAGTACTTTTGAAGCAATGCATACCGTACCACCGGGACGCTTTGTTAAGAGAAAGTATGCCTTGGCGGTGATAACGTTGGAAAACATTAAATACTTACCTAGTGACAACTTTTGCGGAAGGCTATACAATAAAACAAAAATTATCACTTTCGCTAGAAATCTTGCTTCCGAGATATACAGTTGGGAGGCTTGGAGAGGTGGTGTCCCTTAGTGGTTGCGAGAGCACTTACTCGCACAGAGCATACCACCTCTCTCCTCCGCAAGCTTGAGCAGGAGTACCTATCCGACCTCTCCTGGGAGAAGAGGGAGAATGCTAATCACACAGTAAGCTACAGCAATTTCCGGAACTACCTCTTCGAGAAGCTGATCAAGAGCAAAGACGAGCTTTCGCAGTTCTTGCCCCCTCAAGCCGTCGAGCGGCACTTCAGCGGAGATATACACGTTCATAAGCTTCCCGATAGCCTCTGGATACCTTACTGCGCTGGCTGGAGCTACCGCAAGATCTTGGAGAAAGGGCTTCGAACACCCTCCATTGTTTCAGCACCGGCTAAGCACTTCGACACTGCCGTGGCTCACCTCGTGAACTTCTTCTTCATGGGTGCTCAGGAGTGGACAGGGGCTCAGGCGGTCAGCGCCTTTGACCTCTATACCGCTCCCTTTGTTAAAGCGGATAAACTCAGCTACACTCAAGTTAAGCAGATCTTGCAAGGTATGCTTTTCGAGCTCAACTACCCCGCGCGCTCAGGCTACCAGAGCCCCTTCACGAACATCACGCTGGTTGCGGACGTTAGCTCGGGGATGCTGGAGGGGGACGCGATCGTCGGAGGCGTTAAGGTTGGTTCGCTCAGCGATTACGTGGAGGAGGCTTTGAAAGTAGACGAAGCTCTATTCGACCTCTATGCTCACGGAGATGCTCTTGGACAACCCTTCACGTTCCCTATACCCACTCTCATGCTTACCAGGAATTTCGATTGGAACGGTAGGAGGTGGGGTGAGCTTTCCGACAAGATTTTCGAGGCCGTTGCCAAGAAGGGGACTGTGTACTTCCTAAACGGCTACGCGAGCAACGTTGAAGCCCTGTACGCGATGTGCTGCAGGTTGACGATAGATGTGAATCACGCAGTCCTCAAGAGCAAGGCTACCCTCAGCCTGAAGCTGAGCAGGGTGGACGCGGAGGAGGCTTACGAGAGCTTTCTGAAGGCTCGCGAGGCTTCCAGAGCCTATGGTATATGGGCGATGCCGGACGCTACCGGCAGCATAGGGGTTGTCACGTTGAACATGCCGAGGATCGCTTACTACAGTAAGGGAGAGTGGAGCGTTTTCGAGGAGCTTCTTGACGCGGCTCTCCAGAGCGCAAGGAGCGTGCTGCGCGCGTGGCGCGAGAGGTACAAGCTTTCCCTAGAGGCTGGCTTTATGCCGCTAACTAAGGAGTACTTAGGGCACTTCAACTACCATTTCGGGACGGTGGGTCTGATCGGCCTGCCTGAGGCCGCGGCGAACTTCCTCCGCGACCCGTTCCTGTGGGTTGAGGGTAGCTTCAGGAGAATGAGGGAGGCTCTCGAAGTGGAGAAGAAGATGGTGGAGCTCGTGCGCTCAAGGGTTGAAGAGTTCGAGCGTCTAGACGGCACTCTCTACAACGTGGAAGAGGTGCCAGGCGAGAGCGCAGGCTATCGCCTTGCCAGCTCTGACGCGCGCGTCCTGAAGGATGCTTGCATACCGTCTGATGGCAGCGCACCCTTCTACAGCAACAGTGTCGTGCCCTACTACGCCGATATCCCGCTGTACCAGCGTGCTCAGTGGGAGGGGGAAGTGCAGCAGCTCTTCACGGGCGGCGTCATGATGCACCTATTCCTCGGCGAGCAGCCTGACCCTGAAGCATTGAAGAAGCTTGTCTACCGCCTCGCCGTTTCGACGAAGCTAGTTTACTTCAGCATAACGCCCACGATAACTGTCTGCCACGGGTGCGGGACGAGCATGACCGGGTACTACCCTACCTGCCCGAAGTGCGGAGGAGACCGGGTAGACCACTGGAGCAGGATAGTGGGCTACTATAGGCCTGTGAGGAACTGGAACCCCGGCAAGAAGGCGGAATTTAAGCTGAGAGTTACCTACTGACCTGGCTTTAGGTCAGCCGCCTCGCAGTTCAATTATCTTCATTTCCTTACCTTTAACGAGAAGCGCTTTAGGGGATGATATAGGGTAGAACCCGCAGCTAAATATGCTCAGCAGTTTCCCCCCGAAGAACCAGCGGTAACCCTCCGGAAAAGGCTCGTGTGCCCGTATAACGAGCTGAAGCCCGTTATCGTCCATGAACCTCTGAAGGGGGCGCAACCCGAAGAGGAATGCACCAGGGCCTCTAGGGCTTGGCTCGAATTCCTCAACCTCTTCATCGGGATCATTCCACAGGATCTGGAAGGCTAGCGGGTTTAGAGGCTCCTCGTCGCCTTTAGGCAACTCTTCAATCTGATTAAGTGTTTCAAGACCGCGCGCCACTCCCCCGTGAACGCTGAAAATTTCACCGTTAACTAAAGCAGCGTAACTCATATTCGAGAATATTTTCACGAATAACTGATAAATCTCCCTATTATAACGTGAAAGTACAGTCCTCTTGAACCCGTACACCTCGTTCATGAAAGGAGACTCGTGGTTCCCTCTCAGAAGCACGATGGAATCCGGTTTCTCCAGCTTTACCTCCAGCAACGTGACGATATTTTCCAGCTGGTATAACCCTCTGTCGACGTAGTCTCCCAGGAAAACCTTCACCTCCGCCTCATGCTTCAAAGCTGAGAGTGTCGAGGCTAGATCGCCGTGGGTATCCCCCACGAAAAGCACGCTCGAAGCCTGAACGTCCACTACCTGCTTCTCGAGGCTAAGCAGTTTCTCAGCTTCTGCTAGAAGCTCGACAAGCTTTCTCTCTTCGAGTAGCTTTTCCATCATTTCGAGCCACTAGCTTAACGGGTCGCCCTTACAGTGCACCATGCCCCTTACTCTGCGCACGAAGTTCCGGCACGTGTAGCACTGCAGGAACGGTACCTGCTTCCTTAGAACAGGGCACTGCACAGCCTCCTTCTCCATCTCGCTGAGCATTTTCCTCGGGACTTTCCCAAGGGTTTCCTTCACGTGCCTGGCGAGTTCCTTATCAACCCTGAGCGGCACGTCAAGCCTCTCTATCGCAACTTCGTACCTGTACCCCATCGAAAAAGCGCCGGCCGAGCTCTCCTCTTAAATTTTGCTTTAAGTCTGCTCTGCTTTAGGTCCGCCGCTCCCCCGCGTTCTCCGCAGCATGAACGCTGCTAACCCTTCGCTGCGGACGCGGTTGAAGAGACCTCCTAATCCGCTCTCGCCCAGCGTTGCGAGGACCTCTTCCCAGTCGAAGAAGTACAGGGCTACCATCACTACGATGAAGAACGCTAACGCTAGGAGAAAGCTAGTCATAATGTCGCCTCCTATGTGTCTTATCACGACTCCCGTGCCAGCGGTAGCTATGCTTATTACGATCTTACCCGCAAGGACGCCGACAAAGAACTTCAGGGGGCTGTAGTTCATCAAGCCTAAAGGAACGATTATCACGTCGTCCGGTGAGGGAGTAGCAGCGAAGATGAACACACCGAGCGCACCGTAGTTCCCTATAAGCCTGCCGAGCTTCTCGTACCGCCTCGCTGTTTCTCTGCTGAGAACCACGTTACGCGCGAGTTTGCTCGAATAGAATACGAGAAGTTTACCTAGGGCCGCGCCGGTACCGCTAACCACGCCCACGAGGAAGGGGTTCACCTGCGGTAGCAAAGAGGCATAGAAGTACACCGCTGCCAGGTAAGGAATGGGGAAGAAGGGGACGAGGTTCCCGATGATGGAGATCACGAAAATACCCAGGTATCCTCCAATCCCGCTCGCTATATCGATCAACCAACGCAACAGTGGATACATGCCCTTGATCCGCCCAAGATGAATTTATTCTCACCGTGGCTACAGAGGAGAATGCGGCGGTAGGAATAAACGCTTGCTGCTCAGTCTTTCTCCGTGGACGCTCAGAGAAGAGTGAAAATTGTAGTTACGGTGGGGCCTGCCTCCTGGCTTGAGGAGACTCTTCAAGCGATAGGCCGGGAGGGAGTAGAGGGGTTCCGGTTTAACTTCTCTCACTTCGACCACGAGAACTTCCGTCGGGCAGCATCCTACCTGCGGAGCTTAGAGAATCCTCTGCGACCACTAACGCTTATCGCCGACCTCCAGGGCCCTGTAGTTAGGCTTGGCGAGTTTAGCGAGCTCCCGGTTAAGGCTGGCGATACCGTGAAGTTTGTTCCGGCTGGGGAGGCAGGCGAAGGAGTGCCTGTCGACAAGGTTATCTTCAGCGTCGCTGCGGAGAATGACATTCTCTCCGTTGAAGCCGGCCGCTTAGCGTTCCGCGTTCTGCGCAACGATGGCCACGTTATCGCAGCGCAAGCCTTGGTCGACGGCCTGCTCAAGCCCAGAAAAACCCTCGCGATAAAAGGCAAGGACCTTCCTCTCCCCTCGCTAACACAGAAGGATCTCAAAGACCTTAAATTCGCGGTGGAGGCGGGCTTCGATGCGGTGGCGCTCAGCTTTGTGAGAAGAGCGGAGGACGTTGCGCGTGCACGAGAAGTCCTCGAGGATCTCGGTGCGAGCGATGTTAGGCTCATCGCGAAGATAGAGACCGGGAGCGCGGTGGAGAACATCGACAGGATTCTCGACCTGGCCGATGGTATTCTCGTCGCTAGGGGTGATCTCGCCAACTACTACGACCTGGAGAAAATTTACAGTGTGCAGCAGTTCCTTATTTCGAAAGCTAGGCAGCGCGGAAAACCTTCCATAGTAGCTACACAGCTTCTCGAGTCGATGATAGACAACCCTGTTCCCACGAGGTCCGAGGTTGTGGACGTCGTCACCGCCGTGAAAATGGGGGCGGACGCGCTTATGCTAGCTGGGGAGACCGCGGCCGGGAAGTACCCCCTCGAAGCTGTGCGGTGGCTCAAGAAGATAGCTCTCGAGGCCGCGCAGTTCCACGAGGAGGAGGCTGTTGAACCAGGATCTAGCGAAGCTTACGAGGTGATAGCCCGCGGGGTAGTTGCTCTAGCCGACATAATCTCGGGCAAGATTCTCGCTTTCTCTGAAGGGGGGAACACGGCGAGAAGGCTGGCGAAGTACAAGCCGCGGGGCCCAGTTATAGTCTACACGAACCGGCTTTCTACAGCAAGGTACGCAAACCTACTTAGGGGTTTGATCCCGGTGTATATGCCAGATCTTTCGAAGACCGACGTGAATCTCTTTGAGCGCATGCTTGAGCACGCTGTTTCCGTCGGTTTAGTGTCTGCCGGGGACATAGTCGTCTTCACCGCTGGAAGGCGCCCGGGAGCTACGGACTTAATAACTGTAGAGAAAGTCAAGCCGAAGCTTTGATCCGCGCCGGTGTTCATCCTCCCTTCGGCTGTTGCTGGCCTCTGGGGCCCGGTCCTTCGGCTCCCGTGATTTTGGCCGCGGGGAACCGGGGCAGGCTCATGGGGTCGGCCGCTTTAGGGCGGCCTGCTCGCCCGCCTCTCAGCGTGCCTTCGCCGATGCGCTGCTTGGCGGGGTTGTGCCTCCTCGAAGTTCTACGCTGTCGGGTTTAGGAGGAGGGTGAGTGCTGAGGAGGTGGCGGTGGCGCTGAAGGTGGAGAACATTATCCCGCTGAGAGACGTGAGACTCGTCACGGAGGAGGGTGTAGCTTTCCTCCACGCGGGAAAGCTCCTCAACGAAAAAATCAAGCGAGTATTGGAAGAGGCTCTACCGCGCTAAGAGTTCTCCTACGATTTTTTCTCTACTGGATCTTTTTTCTCTCGACAAGGTTCTAGGGTTACGTGAGGCTGCTCGGAGCGTGGAGGCTTAGGAATATTAGAAGAAGCAAGGTGGCGAAGAAGTTTATCTTTGAGCGGTGCGTCGGAGAGATGTGAGTGTTTTCGCTGTACACGGGGCTGCGGAGAGTAAATATTTGTGAGCCGCGCGTTTGACTAGGCAGTAAAACTAGAGGTGGTTGAGAGAGATATGAACATCTCTTATGCTTCCTCCGTACCTAGTCAAGAGATGATGGAGCGACCGCCGAAGCTTTGAACAGAAGTCTCTCACCCGGCCCCTCAGCATAGCTGCCTCATCTTCCTCGAGCTCCGTGAGGACGTAGTCCACCTCTCCCCGCGCGATGACTAGGCCTCCCTCGTCATCCTGAGGAAAAGCGTAGGGAAGCTCGGTAGTGCCGTAACGGGTGTGGAGGGAGAGCCCCTTGACTAGAGGAATCTCACTTAAGGAGAGGCCCTCGCAGACTTTCCTAGCAACGTATGCTGCACCATTCACGGTGAGCTGGTGGGGTCCCAGACCCCTAGCCAGCGCCCTCTTCATTCTCAGCGTGAGCTCCTTTCTTGTACGCCCGCTAGGGGGGTGCGACCCCATGATCCCCCCGATGATCACGAATGTTAAACCGGTGAAATCCTCCGCACTGAGCTGGCTCTCCGCAGCGGGGTCCAAGACTATAACCTTGGCGTCGCTAGGAATCTTATCCTCCAGCTCCACAATACTCTTCTCACTTAGCAGACTAGCTACCGGCGTGAGGACCTCCCTCTCGCACTTACGTCTAACGCGCGTTATCCACAGGTTGCTGCGTCCCACGATTTCGGAAATGTGGAGTAGTTCGAGAAAGAGCCACGGGCTCAGGAAGGGCTCCATCACTTCGACCACGAAAATGGCTCTGCAGGAACCATTCCGGAAGGGAAAAGTTGAAGGTGCGGTTGTCGTCATTCGCTGACCCCCTCAGCCGCGTTTTACAGTCACCCGAACTCCTACCTTACACGGGTCACCATCGGGGGCGGGAATTAAACGCGGGGAGGCTATAAATCCGCTCACTGCTCAGGCTTCTCGACTTCTTCGATCTCTGTGATGAAGTACCCGCTGTTCTGGTTCACGATCACTGAAAGCCATGCTCTTACTTCCAGACCCTTGCTCTTGCTAGTCTTGAAGACTACTCTCTTGTTGCCGAAAACGTCCTCCACGACGGAGTAGCTTACTCCGGCTTCTTTCAGGGCCTTCGAGCCCCTCTTTTTTAGCAACTGGTAAGGTATGCTGAAAGTGTACTCGTTCTCCCCCTCTACGACCAGGATTTCCTCCTCCATTAGCGGCCATCTCGACCACGTGTCTTCAGGCAGCATACCCCCTTTCTTCTCCCGCGGAAAGTTAAGTCCATCACTTGAAAAAACAGGAAGCGATATAGCGTTTTCTTGACGGTAAGGCAATTAAGTAGTTCCCCGGAGGTTAACTGCGAAAGCAGATGCCCGTAGAATACGATGAAGAGCTGGTCCGCGAGCTGAGGAGGGTGTTTGCAGGACTTGAGAATCCAGTGCAGCTGAAGTACTTCGTAGACCCCGAGTCAGAGTGCATGTACTGCGACGATATAGAGCAGATACTGGAGCTTATCGTTAGGGCTTCCGATGGGAGAGTTAAAGTCTTGAGCTTCAAGAGCGGGGATAGGGAGGCGGTAAAGTACGAGGTTGACATGTACCCAGCTCTCCTTGTTCACGGAGTTGAAGAATGGAATGTCAGGTTTTTCGGGATACCGGCAGGTCACGAGTTCGGCGCGCTCGTTGAGGATATTGTAGACGCTTCCACTGGCCGCCCGGATGTGTCGCCTAGCGTGGTAGATGCGCTCACCAGGTACGTTACCAAGCCCACTAGGATCATGGTATTCGTCACGCCTACATGCCCGTACTGTCCTCTAGCGGTTCGCGCCGCCCACCGCTTCGCGATGGTTAACAAGATGATATACGGCGACATGATAGAGTCTATCGAGTTCTCCGACCTCGCGGACAGGTACGGAGTTTACGCCGTTCCAAAGATCGTGGTGAAGGTAGGGGGCGAGGATAAAGTCGAGTTCGAGGGTGCGGCGCCGGACCCCTTATTCGTCGCCAAGATACTGGAAGCGCACTCGGTGGAGCTGCCCGGCGAGCTAGAGAGGGAGCTTTCCAGCTTCGGAAGTCCCGGGTATTTCTAGGTAGCGGGCTAAGGGAAAGTTTTATCTGTCTACAAGTGCAGCAAGGTAAGACTCTCGCGATGAGCGAGCGGCTGCCGAAGGTTTACGACTTCAAGGCCGTTGAAGAGAAGTGGCAGAGGATCTGGGAAGAGCGGGGAATCTACAGGTTTGACAGGGAGGATAGGGGAAGGCCCGCTTTCTCCATCGATACTCCGCCGCCATACCCTAGCGGTGAGCTGCACGTCGGGAACGCCCTGAACTTCGTCTACATAGATTTCGTAGCGCGCTACAAGAGGATGAAGGGGTACAATGTCTTCTTCCCCCAAGGTTGGGACTGCCACGGCTTACCCACCGAGGTTAGAGTTGAGAGGACTACAGGGAGGAAGAAGAGCGAGTTTGCTCCTGAGGAGTTTCTCAGGCTCTGCAGAGAGTATACGCTGAAGTGGATAGGCGAAATGCGGAAGGACCTGAAGGCGCTGGGCCTCAGCATCGACTGGTCTACGGAGTACATGACGATGGATCCCGATTACTGGCGCCGCACGCAGCACAGCTTCATCGCTATGTACCGAAGAGGTCTCGTGTACAGGGGCGAGCACCCCGTAGTGTGGTGTCCCCGCTGTGAAACCGCGATCGCAGAAGCTGAGGTCGAGTACGTTGAGAGGAGCAAGCCCCTCTACTACGTTAGGTTCAGGATAAAGGAGAGCGGTGAAGACCTGGTAGTAGCGACTACGAGACCTGAGCTGTTAGGCTCGTGTGTAGCCGTGCTCGTCCATCCTGACGATAGCAGGTACGCTCACTTAGTCGGCAAGCACGCGGTAGTACCCTTGTACGGGAGGGAAGTGCCTATCCTGGCGGACGAGGGTGTTGATCGAGAGTTCGGGACTGGAGCGGTTATGGTCTGCACGTACGGGGATAAGAGCGACGTGAGGTGGCAGAAGAAGTACTCTCTACCGGTAATAATTTCGATAGATGACCGTGGAGTAATGAACGACAACGCGGGCCCCCTGGCTGGCTTGAAGGTGGAGGAGGCGCGAGCTAGAGTTGCTGAAATTCTAAAGGAGAAGGGTCTTCTCGTGAAAGTCGAGAGCATCAGCAGCACGATAGGTACTTGCTGGCGGTGCCACACGCCCGTCGAGATTCTCCCGAAGAAGCAGTGGTTCGTTAAGTCTACAGAGCTGTCTCAGAAGGTGCTGGAGGAGGCGAGGAAAGTTAGGTGGATACCTGACTACATGTATAAGAGGCTCGAGAACTGGGTTCAGAGTCTTGACTGGGACTGGGTAATCTCGAGGCAGAGGCTCTTCGCCACGCCTATCCCGGTCTACTACTGCTCGAACTGCGGAGCCGAGCTCGTGGTTGGCGAGGAGCATCTGCCGATCGACCCGAGGTTCGACCCGCCGCCTTTCGAGAAGTGTCCCAAGTGCGGGTCCAGGGAGCTTGTGGGCGAGAGAGATGTTATGGATACGTGGATGGATTCAAGCATCACGGCGGCCGTTCACGCGGGGTGGCCCGACAGACTCGACGAGAGGCTTTTCCCAGCTGATTTACAGCCGAACGGCTACGACATCATACGCACCTGGGACTACTACCTCATCCTGAGGGGTGTAGCGCTCTTCGGGGTCAGCCAGTTCAAGGAGGCTCTCATCAACGGTATGGTAAGAGGTACGGACGGGAGGATGATGCATAAGAGCTACGGCAACTATGTTGCAGCGCGCGAAGTGCTTGAAAAGTACGGTGCTGACAGCTTCAGGCTGTGGATCGCGCTCGCCGCTGCTACTGGGCAGGACGTTAGGTTCTCGTGGGAGGGTGTCGACTATGCTCACCGCTTCCTCGTTAAAGTCTGGAACGCGGCGAGGCTAGCCGAGGCCTACTTGAGGGAATTCACGCCGGCCCGCGCGCTCAGCGGCCTCAAGCCGGTCGATCACTGGATTCTCAGGGAGCTAGCATCCACGGTCTCGAGGGTCACAAAGCACCTAGAGGAGTACAACTTCCAGGGAGCCGCGCAGGAGCTTGTCGAGTTCGCGTGGCATAAGCTGTGCGACCACTACCTTGAAGCCATCAAGTACAGGCTTTCAGCTAACGACCCCGCAGCTAGAGAGGTGCTATACGCGGTTCTCCTCCAGCTTCTTCAAATGCTCTCTGTGTTCGCACCCCACATCTCCGAGGAGATATACCATACGATTTACCGCGATAAGGAGGGCTTGGACAGCATTACTCTCTCCCGCTGGCCCGAGCCCGTCTCCTACAGCGAGCAGGAGGCGAAAGTGGGAGAGCTTGCCATAGCTACGATAGCAGAGGCTCGACGCGCGAAACACGACTCGCGAATACCCCTGGGAGCTAGGATTAAAGCTGTCCACCTGTACTCCTCGGAGTTTGCAGCGCTGCTCAGATCGGTGACAGAGGATATTAAGGGTACTCTTCGTGCCGAGCAAGTGGTTATCCATGAGGAAGGAGAAGGCGAGAGAGTAGTACCCGAGTTTCCAAGCGTGAGCCTCACCATCGAACCTTAGTTTTCCTCAGCTAGGGCAGCTATGAGGCTCAAGCACCTAATGTTTTCGCGCGAGTACCTAAGCAAGCTTTTGAGCGGAGAGAAGCGCGTAACGATAAGAGCCAGGAACCCTAACGTAAAGAGAGGTGATACTGCGCTAGTGCACTCCGCAGGCTTACTCGTAGGGAAAGTTCGAATAGTCAGCGTCGCCTCGAAGAGGGTGAGGGACCTCTCTGAGATCGAGGCTAAGGAGGATGGCTTCCCCTCTTTGGAGGAGCTTAAAAAGGCACTCAGGAGGCACTACCCTAACCTGCGCGACGACAGCTTCGTCTACGTAGTTAGATTCGAATGGATAGAGCGCTATGATCCACCGCTAAGCGAGAAGGGCTTTGCGTGGCCTTACAGGCTCTCTCCGCGGGAGGTGGCCCGGCTAGCTCTCTCTTCAGGGATAGAGCTCGGCGAGGAGGAGAAGGAGATCCTGCAGGTACTTGCAGCCGAAGGATCCGTGAGGAGGACAGCTGCAAAACTTGGCGGTATGAGGCTCCGACCGCTTGTGAGAGGAGTTTTACGCAGAGTTGCTGCAGAGCTCGAGGAGCGCGGATTTATTTCGAGGGAGCTCAGCATTAAGTAGTTATAGTCTCGTCGTGGAGCGTTTCTGTGGAGACACCGAGGTACTTGGGCCCTATTCACCATCCAGCGCTGGGTGTTAGGATACCTGAAGTCCTCCTTGAAGGGGTGTTTAGGGCGCTCAGTAGAACAGCTACCGCTGCGGGGATTATGCTGTCCTACCACCGCGAAACAGCTCCAGAGTACGTGATAAACGCGCCACCAGGTGTGTACGAGGTAACAAGGGGGCACACGGGGACTTCGATCAGGAGCTACATTCTGAGTGCTGTGGAGAAAGCGAGAAAGAATGGAGTGGTTATCGAAGCTGAAGCTGACCACTTAGCTGCGATAACTACGAGCGTTAGAGCTGTGATGAGGATAAGCGGAGCTGGCGCGCTCCAGGCACCGAGCGCCTCTCTCGAAGAAGCGCTGAGGTACGTAGAGGATGAGGTCAGGGAAGCTGCGGACACGCGTTTCATAAACTTCTTCACACTCGACGCTTGCGATTATATCGATTACAGAGCTGATAAGCTTGACTCCCGTGAAGTTGAAAGCTTTTTCGAGCAGATATACGATGACCACGCTGAAATAGTTAAGCGCTACACTTCTCACCCTTTCAGGTTTATCACCGAGGATGGAGGAGTTGTAGAGCTGAGGCTCAGAAGAGAGGATGTCGCGCGAATCGCTGTCAAGCTGCATAAGCCTCTAGAGGTTATCAAAAGGATGTATGACATCGTTAAAAGCTATGTCACGTGGCCTGTAGGCTTCGAGATAGCTTTCGATGAGACACCTTACCTCACACGGGCAGAGGAGCTCTTGTTCCTGCTCCAAGAGTTAAGGTTGAGGGGGATCCAGCCGGACTTTGTTGCTCCTAACGTGGGTTTCGAGAAGAGAGCCGACTATGCGGGCGATATTAAGGAGCTGGAGTCGAGGGTTTCTGTGCTGGCTTCTATAGCGAGAGCTTTCGGCTCGCTGCTATCGTTCCATAGTGGTAGCGGAAGCTCACCTTGGTCCGGCAAAGGTCCGGGTGTCTACAAAGCTCTGCTTAGGGCTACGGGAAGGAAGCTTAAGTACAAGGTTTCGGGCGTGTACATGGAGCTCGTTTTTCACGTGCTGAGCCGGCAGCCTCAGGGGAGCCCGGCCAGGAGGCTTTACGAGGAGATTTACCAGGCGGTGGTCGACTACTTGGAGGAGCAGGTAGAGGCGAGGGGTGAGCTGTACTCAGAGACTTTGGAGAAGCAGCTGAAGAGCTACTTTGCCCGTATTCAGGCTGGTGAAAAGTACCCTGTGGACGCTGAAGTTTTTAGGCACTACTCTTTTCTGGCTTTCAACCTGCGGGAGGGAGGCCGAAGGATTTACAGGGAGAGGTTGGTGGAGCTGTACCAAGAGGACGAGCAGCTGAAGCGCGCTATAGACCGTGAAGTTGCTGAGCTAACTTCGCGGCTTATCGATGGGCTCGAGTTTGCAGGAAACATCTCGCTACTCCGCTAACCCTGTGCCGGCTCGCATTTCTCTGCTGTCCTGGGAGTCAGTGCGTTAAGATGCGTCCACCTGAACTTCAGGCGGGGTTCTCGGGCCTGGCGGGCTGTGCATCCGCGAGAAGTTTCCGCGAGCTCTAGAGCTCGCGTTGAATATAAGGGGGTGAATGCGTTGACTATGCCGTCATGCCTCAAAGGAGGAGGAAAGAGGCCGGCGATCAGCCTCCTGCAACAGCGGATCTGACGAGCTTCTTTACGCAACCGGTTGGTAAGGAGGTGGAGCAGCCTCACCTAAGGGAGGATGTCGAGGCTTTAGTGCTGGCTCTTTTGAAGAGTAGGGGGCTGCTCACTCGGAGCGAGCTATACGAGTGGGCGAAGAAGCGAGGTATCAAGCCCGTTGAGCTATACAGGTCCCTTTCTTCTCTCCTGAGCAAGGGTCTCTTGGGCCGCAGGTTCGATGCCGAGAGAGAAGAATACGTGTTTTACCTCGCTCGGTGATCTTTCCCATAGAAGCGGGAGCTAGCTACTTGGTGGATCTAAAGCGCTTTTTCACCTCCTGGTATTCCTCCTGCGGCACTCGGGAGGCTAGTCGCTTGCCTTCATCGGTTAGCACGATTTCGAACCCTCTGAGGACGATTAGCCCCTTATCCCTTAATCCTCGGAGAGCTTCAGCGAAACCTTCGCGTACCCTAGAGAAGTTGGGGTTACTGCGCGGCATGAATTCTTCTGTGATGAACTCTGCTAGGAAATCCTCTGCTCCCTCTCCTCCCATTGCTTGAAAGTACATTTTGCCGCCGTACTCGTAGTACATGTACGCTAGGAGAAATCTTTCCACACCTGTTACAGCGCTCATGAGGACCGTGCCCCTTGCCTCAAGCCTGTTTAAAAAACTGTTTTCATCAGCTACTGCGATCGGCTGTAGAGCTTAGGAGTTGTAGCCTACGGCTCTAGAGAAGCTTGCTGCAGGAACCCTTACGAGATTTCACAGCAGGTTTACTCGCTTAAGTGTCGTCCACCGGGCTACAGCGAGGAAAAGTTAATATCTCGTAGGAGGGAGATAGCATACGCTGCGGCCGTAGTCTAGCCTGGCAGGATGGCGGCCTCCCATGACGCTGGGCGGAGAAAGCCGCAGATCCCGGGTTCAAATCCCGGCGGCCGCACCAGCAATTTCTCGACTTTAACCTGAAGCTTGGCTGCTACCTAGCTGTGCGCCGGTGCTCCAGCGCAAGTATTAACGCCTCTTGAACGGTTTGTGCACAGTATGCATAGAGCTTTGCGTCTAAAGAGCACTAGGGAAGCGAGAAGTGCTATGGCGTACCCTTGGGGGT
Source organism: Thermofilum sp. (assembly GCA_038741495.1). Lineage (NCBI taxonomy): Archaea > Thermoproteati > Thermoproteota > Thermoprotei > Thermofilales > Thermofilaceae > Thermofilum > Thermofilum sp. The sequence goes on from JAVYKX010000001.1 coordinate 46,911, forward strand.
ACGTGGTATTTGAGGATCCCCCCGAGTCGGTGCGGTTTGCAGCCGAGCTCATCGGGGATAGCATCGTGGTTACTGTCGGCGACGTAGTCAGCTGGAATTTTGCCAAATACTTTCGCTCCGACCTGATGGTCATTGACCGGAGAAGTAGGAGAGTCGCCACCGAGCGCCATCCCTCGCTTTCAGTGAGAATTTACACGTGTGAGAATCCGCCCTCAACTCTCTCCTCCGAATGTTGGGAAGCACTCTCGAGAGCCTTATCCGATGTAAACCGCGGTCTACGTGCTGCCGTGCTCGTGAACGGGGAGGAGGATCTCCTCGCCATCCCCGCGATAATCCTCTGCCCCAAAGGGGGCTGGGTTGTCTACGGGAACTGGAAAGGTTTCCTCTGCCTTATCCCGTGCACTCCCCTGTTCAAGAGGATCGCGAGTACCCTCCTCGAAAGCTTCTTCGAGAAGGAGGGAGCGGACGAGCGAGACATTGCTCCTTAGCGATGTGGCGGGAACGTTGGCTAAGCGCGCGAACCTGAATATGGGGATAGAGTAACCAGCTTGCTCGCAGCACACGTACACGATCGCTGCGGCTACGTTCTCGCGGCTGCGCCCAGTCACACTTTTTCGAACTACTTGTAGGATTTTCAAAGCTCTCCGCAGTAATTCTTCACTATTAACAGGTATAACGTGAGATGCGATTCTCGCGTAACGTGCAACAAGCTCGGTCCACGAAGCGTCATGCAGCCGGCCGCACTCGCGAAGATGGGCAAGAGCCCGCATCACGTCTCCAACGCTGATCCTAAAACCGCTTTCTCTTAGGTGAGCTACGACAGATTTAAGATTCACGCGTTTCCCCCTCTCTCTAGCTAGCAGGTACGCGAGTGCTATGAGGAGTGCTGCTCGGCTTACCGGTAGACTTTCCTTTGGAATCTTCCTCACCAACCGGTAGAACTCTTCCAGCACGATATCGCGCTCTGCGGGGGTCAGGTGTGCTACTCTCTGGAGCTCTGCAGCGAGCCTCCGGGCCCTACTCATCGCAGCAAAAAGCGCAGTGTGGCTGAGCTGAATCTGCCTCCACCTTAGAGTGCTCGAGTCAAGGATGAAGCTGCCGTAACTCCAGCGATCTGGAGCTAGATGGCTATGCTCACCTTCATCGAAGACGACGTCCTGATACACGAGGCCGCACTGCTGGCAAACGTACGTTCCCTTGTCTATAACCAGCACGCTGCCGCATTTCTCGCATTTCACGCGCTCAGCGAGGCGAGTATTCTCTATATAGCATAAAGGAGGGTCCGGCCGGGGTCGCCACCAGAAAGGTAAAAAACTTTTCGCAGCTCTGCGTGGGTGGGCGCGGATGACTTAGCGGATTGGCGGAGGAGTGCTGGGGCTACTGGTCAGTCTATCACAGGCATTGTGAGAGTTCTTCTCACGCCTGAGATTCGCCTGATATGATTCGTCACAGTTTCTCTGATCTCGAGATCGCTTTCTCCTGTTACTTTCACGATAATGTCGTACACTCCGTAAAGCATGTGAGCCTCGGCTACGCCCGGTGTCCGGCGGAGCTCCTCTAGAACCTTGCTCTCCTTCCCGATGTCGCAGTTTATCAGAACGTATGCTATCTTTACCATCACAGGTATAGGGTTCTCGGGCTTTTTAAACCCTTGGGCCTTCCCGACTCGGGCCCCCATTTCACCGGGGCCCTTGTCACCGGTCACGAGGCCCCGCTGAGGGGAACCCCTCCCCGCGGCGGAACCGCGGGGGAAACCCCCGAGGGCCGCTTTCCGCGGCCCGGTTGGCCCCGGGGGCGGCTGGAGGCTGGAGCTGGGTCTCTGGCGGTTCCGCGCCGAAGCTGTGCTTCCTCACAGCTTGACCTCTATCCTCACCTCTGGGAGCCCCCAGAACTTCGGCGGTAGCTTGGGCTCGAGGCCGAGCGTTTTGACTGCCCGCAGCCACACGTTGAGGGCGGTGAGCCTCTGCCTATCCATCGTGAGGCCGCAGCGCGGTTAAACCCTCTCCTTCCTGCTCAACCCCCTTCTGGACCCACGCTAGAGATGGGAAAGGGGGTTAAAACGGTGATCCAGCGGCCCGCGAACCTCTTAGCCAGCGCGTCGAGGATCTCCTCCTCACTCCCGTACATCTCCAGCTCCTCTTCGTCCGTCAGCCTGGCGTGCACGAGCATGAGAACCCCTTCACTTCAACCACCAGCTCCTCGTGGGGCCGGAGCCTTACGGCCCGCAGAACCGGCTTGCCCCTCGCAGCTCTGTGGAGATCACGGTGCCCGGAGGCTACCAGTTCACCGGCTCGTACCCCTCAGGCTTGTGCACCAGCACGCTCCCGTCCTGCTTCACAATGATGACGCGCTCCCCCGGCCCAAGCGTCGAAGAGGCATGTAAGCCTCCTCAAGCCTGGCCACGTAGTGCAGGCTCACCCCGTCCTCCAACAACGTGAGAGGCCCAGGAGCTAGCCTGCCCAACTCCCTCACCAACCTCCTCAAGGAGCGCGCCCTCGGGCAGGAGCCCGCCTCCAGGAGCAGCCTGCACTTGAGAGCGAGCTGAAGGCGGCAAGATCCCACTCCCCGACGCTGATAAGGTGCTCGGCGTTCCGCAAGAAGCCCTCAGCCCGCCCGCAGAGGAGCCTTACCTCCTCAAGCGACAGCCGCATCACCCTCATGACCGTCTAGGCTTGATGATTAATTTGCGTGGTGTGCGCGGAACGATGAGGATCGAAAGGCGGCGGTACGCATATAACTATGTAGCTATAAAGTTGAATGGTGATGTTGTTGAAGAGGTACGCGACGATCTCTGTCCCCGCTGAGGTGAAGGAGGTGCTGGAGAAGGCGAAGGGGGACATGGAGTGGGGAGAGTTTCTCCTCAAGCTCTACCTGGAGGCTAGGAGGATCAAGAGGGAGAACGCTTTCAGAGAGCTGGCTGAGCTGCTGAGCGGAGAGGATCTTGAGGCGATCGCCCAGTCATCGGAGGAGTTCAGGAAGGGGTTCGCGCTCGGATGAAGCTGTTTGACACGAGCTGGCTCATCGAGCTGTTCAGGAGGAAGTCGTTCGAGGAGGGCGCGATATCGATCGTGACTTTAATCGAAGTCCTCAGAGGGGTTCCTGCGGGAAAGCGCGATGCCGTAAAGAGGCTTCTCGAGGAGAGCTTCGACGTCATCAACCTCGACAACGATGTCGTAAGGGTCTACTGCGAGCTATACGATGAGCTCAAGAAGCGGGGGTCACCTGTACCGGACGCCGACCTACTCATCGCTTCGACAGCGATCGCCCATAACCTCGTGCTGAAGTCTAAGGATAGGCACTTCAAGGAGCTGGTAAGCCACGGCTTGAAGCTGGAGCTTGTCGAATAATTTATGCGAGAAGCCCGCGCGGCTTCCGGGTGCTCTCAGCGGGCTTCAGTGACCATCTCACGAACCTCTTCTAGCGCAATCCTGTCCATATGGATACGGTCAGAGGCATTGGCAGCAGGCTTCTCGAGCAGAACAGCGCGCGGGAGTTAGGTTTATAAGTGGTTTATGACAGGGTAATTTGACAGGTGGCAAATATGGAAGCTCAGAAAATTGAGCTGGTTAAAAGCCTCTTGAGGAGGCTGCACGAGGGGGCGAACGTAGAGGAGTTGAAGAGGGAGTTCAGGCAAGTCTTATCAACGGTGCAGCCCTGGGAGATACCTCTTATCGAGCAGCAGCTAGTGAAGGAGGGGGTACCGATCTCCGAGATTCTGAAGCTCTGCGACCTACACGTGGACCTCTTCCGGGAGTACCTAGCCGGAAGGGAGCTGAGGGAGGTGCCGGAGGGTCACCCGCTGGACCTCCTCCTCAAGGAGAACGAGCTGCTGCTGAAGCTGTCGGAGCAATTGAGCGTTGTAGCCGGAGCCTTGCAGTCCGCGCGCGACGAGGAGTTGAAGCCTCTCTTCGAGCAGATGAAAGCCCTGCTACGCGGCCTGCGCGGGATTAGGACCCACTACAGGAAGGTTCAGATGCTCATCTTCCCCTACTTGGAAAGGAGGGGGATCGTAGCGATCCCCCGGGTTCTCTGGGGCCGCGAGGATGGGGTTATCGTGAAGCTAAGGGTTCTCCTCAAGAAGGTTGAGGGTGAGCTCTCGCCCAGTGAGGTAAGGATGGTGGCCGAGGAGGCTCTGAAGCTGGCTAGAGAAGTGTCGGAGCTCGTCTTCAGGGAGAACAAGATCCTCTACCCCGCTGTTTTCACCCTCTTCGGCGAGGGTGAGTGGGCCGCGATCGCTGAAGAGGCAGAGAAAATCGGCTACTTGGTGAAGCCCGAGAGAAAGTGGGAGCCGGGGGCGGAGCCCCTGCTCCCATACCAGGTGGACCCCCAGATCAGCGGTGAAGCCGTTGAGAGGCTGCCGCCCGAGTTCAGGGAGACGGCTCTCCTGAGGCTAGAGCCCGACGTGTACCAGCTGAAGCGCGAAGGAGACCTCGACCTACGTACGGGCTTCCTCACCCCAGGAGAGGTGAAGGGCATCTTCGAAGCGCTGCCCATTGAAGTCACCTTCGCTGACGCAAGCGATAGGGTTAGGTTCTACTGTGACGGCCGTCTCCCCTCAGTGTTCGTCAGGACGAGGACTATCCTCGGCAGGAGGCTGCTCTTCTGCCACCCACCGCGCCTCGAGAGGCTAGTGAACGAAACCGTGGAAGCGCTGAAGAGGGGTGAGGCCGACTACAGGGAGTTCTGGACGAGGATCGGCGATCGGGTAGTCAGAGTCTTCATCTCTGCTGTCCGGGACGAGGGGGGTAACTACCTCGGAGCGGTGGAAGTGGTTGAGGACTTCACTGAAGTGCTAAAGAATCCGGAGGAAGTGCTGAAGAAGGTGGTGGTGCTCTGATCCCGGTGCTCGAGCTGGGTGCGAGATACATCACTCCCTACATCATGAGGAGGCTCGTGGAGGCGCTCGTCAATGAGCACGGCCTTAGCAGGGTTAAGGCTGCAGCAGCCCTGGGCATCTCACCTTCGGCGGTGACGCGCTACCTGAAGGGGGAGAGGGGGTCGCAGATAGACTTGAGAGACCGCAGTGACGTTGAAGAGCTCATCTCACGCCTAGCTTCTCGAGCCGCCTCACACCCGCTGAGCGAGCTCGAGCTCCAACTGGAGGTGGCCAGGATCGCGCTGTACATCATGGGTAAGGGGTACGCTTGCCCCCTCCACTTCAGGCTTGAACCCTCACCGAGATCCACCGGCTGCAGGGTTTGCCTAAGCCTCTTCGGCCCCAGCACCCCCAACTCCTCTCCTTCAGCGGGTGAACACCAGCTCTAAGGCCGCCTCCGTGCGAGTCACCAGGATCAGAACGGCTGCCACGACCACCACAATACAGGCTCCGCCGAGCACTGGGGATATGAAGTGGAGCGGAGTTGCTAGGAGCAGCGAGTCCAGGAGCACTATCAGCTCGAACGACAGGAACCTAGTCACTCTGCTCGGGCTGGCTAAGCTGAGGAAATAAACCAGGTTCACGGTCCCCAGTAGACTTCAACGGCTATCCCCGCGAGGAAGATGAGCGCTACTATGGGCAGTATCTGCTCTGACGAGGGGGCGCTGGTGGTGAGGACGGCGAGCGGGGAGGTGCTCACCCTCGGCGGTGAGGGGCTGGAGGCGCTTAAGCTCCCTCCGGTTGAGAGGTGGTGCGATTTCCCGTGCGGGGTGCTCGAGAGGGCTGCTAGAGCAATGGAGGGGGAGTGGGGGTTCGCGGGACTCGAGCTGGAGGGCGACTTGCTGACGGTGAGCTTCAACGGCTTGAGGTGGAGGGCTGTGCTGGGAGGCTGCAGCTGCAGCTTCAAAGCGGAGGTGAACGTGCACACGCTGAGGAAGATCCACGAGGTCTTCAGAGCCGCGGGGCTGAAGCCGGTGAGCGTAGCGTTCAACACCCTGGGGCGCACGGTGCTGATGAGGCTGAGGGGCGGGTGGCTCACCCTCTACAAGCCTTCGCCACGGGGTGAAAGCATGGAGCGGCTGGCGTGCGGCGAAGGCAGGAAAGGGCTGAGGGCGAGGCTAGAGGAGTGGGTCGAGAAGCGCGGAGCCGAGCTCCAGGAGCTTTTCGGCGAGTACGGGTTCGGGGGTTGGCGCTCGGAGGCTGCTGCGCCGCGCAGTGAGGAACGCTGTCTTCTTCAGCCTGCCCCGCAGCCTGCTGAGCTAGTACAGCTCGCTGATCGAAGAGGTTAGGGAGGGCTTGAGGAAGCTGGAGACGAGGTTTGGGTTGAGCTGATGTTCTACGGCAGCATAGGCGCCGAAGAGGCTACCCTAGCGCTGGCGGCAAAGCGCCTCATTCCCCCCAGGGGAAGTGAAGGTCATCGCAGAGGGTGCTTCCACTTTTCAGGTGGGCAGCCTCCTCGATGAGACAATCAGGCGGGCACGGGAGGAGGCTATGCCGAGCTGAGAGCTCGCTAAATGATTTTCTCTCTTCTTATGCTCTAGTAGAGCGGTGTAGCGGCGCCTCCGCGCGGGGTGAAGGTTTAAAATCGCGGAAGTAATCTCTATAGGGAACTCGCACCCGACATGTTCATCCACCCGCATGCCTCATAGAAAAGACGGTCACAGGTATGGCGAAAAGGAATAATTTAAATGTTCAGCAGGACTGCCGATGCTGAAGACGAATCCCGAGCTTGAGATGTTTACCCGCAGGCTAGCGCCACCGCTCTTCGGAAGGGAGAGTAAACCTGAAGAGAGCAGGTTGATCGTGGTAGGAGCGCCTTTCGACTCCTCCGCAACCACAGTTCCAGGCCAGAGAGCTGCGCCGCGAAGGATACGCGAAATCTCCCTAGAGCTCGAAACCTTCGACTTTGAGCTAGAGATGGATGCCGAGGATGCCCCCTTCTACGATGCAGGCGACTTGCCCCTAGAGGTGGACTTCAGCTCATTCATGGGGATTCTCTACCGGGTAGCTTCGGAAGTCTTTTCGAAAGGTAAGATACTGGCTCTCATAGGAGGTGATCACCTGGTAACGCTCCCCTCAGTTAAAGCTGCGCTATCCACTCTCGGCACTACTCATCTGCTCGTCCTAGATGCCCACTTAGATCTGAGGGACGAGTACCCTCTCGGCACCAAGTATAGCCACGCCACCGTGATGCGAAGATTGCTCGAGGAGAATAGCGATCTGAGAATTACTTACTTCAAACCTAGAGCACTGTCTAAGGAAGAGTACTCCTTCCTAGCTTCCTGCAGTCGGGTGAGAGTGGTGAGAAGGGTCGAGGAGCTGCTCGAGGATTTCGAGAGCAGCCAGAGGATCTACCTCTCCATAGATATAGATGTCGTAGACCCTGCTTTCGCTCCAGGCGTAGGAGTTCCCGAACCGCTCGGCCTTTACCCCCAAGAGGTCGCCCAGGTACTCGACCGTTTTCTTGAAGCTCACGGCAGGCGAGTAATAGGATTTGACCTAGTTGAAGTGAACCCCGTTCTCGACGTCAGTAACGTGACATCCGCGCTAGCGGCAAAACTTTTGATGAAGATCATTGTCAGGATCTTTACGCTTAAGTAAAGAATCAGTAGAGTTCTATTTCAACGCCATAAGCACTCCCCTCCATGCTTACTATAACGTCGATGTTGTTAAGCCCCTCAGTTCTGCTCAAAGCTGAAACGAAGTCACCTATCTTGGTCAGCAGCTCGCTGGGAGACTCGCCGACACCACTAAAACTCACACGCACCTTCTTGTCTTCGATTTTCACATCGAGAGAGTCCGACCCCTTGAACAGTGCGCGCAATTTCTTCTCTATGTCGGCTTTCGTAATCACGTGCCCCTCGACCCCCCAGCTGAAAGCCGCGTTAAAAACCTATCCCTAAGCCAGTGCAGCCAGCCTACCATCTAACGCGATGAAAGCTGGAGCAGTAGGGAATTCCTTACGCTCAAGCCGACTTCAACTAGCGTGATAGATAGCATGGGGCCCGGGCCGGGATTCGAACCCGGGTTCACCAGGGCCACAGCCTGGCATGCTAGCCGCTACACCACCCGGGCCTCGACTGCCTTTGCCCACCTCCCCCTTCATAGGCTTTTCGCCTCCAGGGCCCGCCTTTCGGCCTCCTGGTAGCTGCGGTCAGCACAGCAGCTTTAAACCTTCACCCCGCCTCGGGGGTTAAACGGATCATCAGCTTAGACTTGAACAGCTCGTACGGCTTGGCGGCGTTGGTCATCGACTTCGACAACGGGGGGAGGGTGGCGAGGGTGGTCCCCCGCCGCTGGCAGCCTCCTAACACTACTCTTCACGAAAAAATTGTTGCAGCCCTTCAGAGCGCCGCCGAGAGAGGAGCTCCGAAGCTCCCTGAATCAGAGCCGCTAAGAGGGAAGGTGGAGAAGGTGCTTAAGCGGTTTGGAACACTGACAACGGAGAGGGCCTTTGCGCTCGCCGATCTGCATGAGTCGGTTTTCACGGGTCCCGCGGAAAGCGTATTAACTGTGGCATGTTAAAGTATTCTCGCGATGATGACTTGAACCCGTAAGGAGAGGTGACTTAGGCCGTCGCTTCTGAGCGCTTTAGGCTTTGGGCTCTACCAGTACTCGCTTAACGCGTCTGCGGGTGCGCCAGTAGTGGTACTCGAGAGCTATGATGATGAGGAGGAGCATTAGGCCCACGAAGCCTACAACGAGTAGGATAAAGTCCCAGACTCCGAGAACGATCTCCATATCCTAACCCAGTAACCTTTACTACAGGCCAGCTCGATATACCTAACTGTGGGTATTACGCGGGAGCGCTTCAGAGAGTTGATCCTGGTTAGGCTCGGCGAGATCACGCTGAAGGGGAGGACCAGGGAGAAGTTCGAAGCCATACTCATAAGAAATATGCGCAGCGCGCTGAAGTCGGGCGGCATCGAAGCTAGAGTTGAGAGAGGTTTCGGGAGAATCTTTGTTTACTCGGGGCGGGAGGCTGTACCCCTGCTCAGAAGGGTTTTCGGCATCTGGTCCCTATCGCCTGCCGTAGAGGTTGAGTACAGCACGCTGGAGGAGCTGCTGAGCATCAGCGAGGAGGTTTTTCGCGAAGCTGTTCGAGGGAAAACCTTCGCTGTTAGGGCGAGGAGGATTGGAGTAAGCGCTTTCACCTCTAGAGATATAGAGCGCGAGGTTGGATCCAGGCTCCTCCGCTACTCCGCGGGAGTAGACCTCGAGAAGCCTGAGGTGACGGCGTACATTGAGGTGAGAGGGAGGAGGGCTTACCTCTACACGGAGGTGGTGCGAGCTTACGGTGGTCTCCCGGTAGGCTCAGAAGGGCGTGTTCTTGCACTCATCTCGGGGGGTTTCGACTCCGCGGTAGCGGCTTGGTACATGCTTAAGAGAGGGGCTGAAGTGCACTACCTCTTCTGCAACATGGGAGGAGAGCTGGCAAAACTCTACACGGCTAGGGTTGCTAAGGTGATGGCAGACAACTGGAGCTACGGTTACTCCCCAAAACTCTACGTTGCGGATTTCCGACCCCTTTTAGCGGATCTCGCCAGGAAAGTTGACCACAGAGTGCTCGGCGTGGTTCTCAAGAGGTTTATGTATAGAGCAGCCGAGCTTATCGCCCGGGAGATAGGTGCTCACGCGATAGTGACGGGCGAGAGCCTAGGCCAGGTGTCATCCCAAACCTTAGTGAACCTCCACGCTATTGACAGGGCCGTAGCGATGCCGGTTCTCCGGCCTCTGATAGGGTTCGACAAAGAGGAAATCATAAGGTTGGCGCGAGAGATCGGGGTCTACGAGGAGGCGTCGCTAGTGAGAGAAATCTGCGGAGCCTACTCCTACCAACCTAGGACGGCATGCAGCCTAGAAGAGGTGCTAGTGGAAGAGAGCAAGGTGGGCTCGCGACACCTCGAGAGCATCTTAGGCTCTATGGAAGTGCTTAACCTTCGAGACCTCAGCTGGGACGACCTGGCGATTCCCAACGTGGATATCGACAGCTTGCCGAGAGGAAGCGTAGTGCTAGACGTGAGACCAACCGAAAAGTATTCTGCTTGGCACATACCTGGAAGCATTAACGTGGATGCTGAGCGCGTCGTCGAGCTTGCCCAGAGAATGGGCCGGGATAGGACGTACGTGGTGGTGTGCGACGAGGGAGGGCTTAGCCGCGAGATCGCCCACAATCTTAGGCTTCTAGGCTTCACCGCGTACAGCCTGAGAGGCGGGATAAGGAGAGCGAGGAGGCAGTACAGCAAACTACTCGGGGCTGGCGAGAGGAATGGCTCTTAGGGTGAGGGTTGTTGGGATAGTTCAGGGGGTGGGTTTCCGCCCCCACGTCTACAGGTTGGCGAAGTCTCTCGGATTGAAAGGTTACGTGAAAAACCTCGGCGGCGCTGAGGTAGAGATATGGATCGAGGGGGATGGTGCAGCTCTCGAAGACTTTATTCGCGCGCTCCGCGAGAAAACCCCGAAAGCTTCAGAAATAGAGGAGATGGTGATTTTTCCAGAGGAGCCGAGAGGGTACTCGGACTTTACTATCGAGAAAAGTGAGGCGGAGAAGTCTAGGCTTTCGATGATCCCACCCGATTTCGGAGTCTGTAGCGACTGTCTACGTGAAGTCCTGAACCCGAATTCCCGCTGGTACCGCTACCCCTTCCATAGCTGTGCTTGGTGTGGGCCGCGCTTCACGGTCGTTTACCGTCCGCCCTACGACAGAGGTAACACGTCGTGGAAGGACTTCCCCCTCTGTCCCGAGTGCCTGAAGGAGTATGTAGACCCATCTAACTTGAGGAGGTTTCACATACAGGGCATCTCGTGCCCTCGCTGCGGTCCAAGGCTTCGGCTAGTCGATGGAAGGGGTGAGGAAGTTGAGGGCGACCCTATATCCACTGCCGCGAAGCTTGTAGACGAGCAGTTCATAGTCGCTGTGAAGGGTGTCGGCGGTTTTCACCTGGCGGCGCTGGCGACGGAGGACGATGTGGTGGCAAAGCTTAGAGCTAGAAAGCGGAGGAAGCGGAAGCCCCTCGCGGTAATGGCGCTCGACATCAAGACCGCTGAGAAAATCGTCGAAGTGTCAGAGAGGGCTCGAGAGGTTCTTGAAAGTCCGGCTCGACCCATAGTCATCCTGCCAAGGAGGGAGGAGGGCTACGTCTCAAAGCTTGTGGCTCCCAACTTGAAAACCCTAGGGGTTATGCTCGCCTATACTCCTCTCCACTACCTTCTCCTTCTCGAAACGAGGGATAAGTTTCTCGTAATGACGAGCGGTAACGAGAGCGGTGAGCCTATAATCAGGGATAACAGTGAAGCGCTGAGCAGGCTTGGCCACGTTGCCGACTTCTTCCTGATCCACGATAGAGAGATCGTGAATAGGGTGGACGATAGCGTGGTTCGCTTCACCGACGGCGACCTAACCATCATACGCCGGGCGAGAGGTTACGCGCCGAGATGGCTGAACCTCCCGAGAGAGGTGAAGAGAAGCGGGATAGCCACCGGAGCCATGCTGATGAACACAGCAGCGGTAGCCGCTGAAACTTACATCATTCCCACACAGCACATCGGAGACGTAGAAAACCTTGAGACGCTGGACTTTATGCGAGAAGCGCTCGAGTTCCTAGTGGACGCCTACAAGCTAAACTTGAAAGAAGCGCTGGTAGCCTCCGACAAGCACCCAGGCTACCCGACCAGAGCCTTCGCCCTCGAATTAGCGGAGAAGTGGTGCGCTGATTACCTTGAGGTTCAGCACCATGTTGCTCACATAGCAGCGGGAATGCTGGAGCACAAGCTTGAGGAGAGCGTGGGCATCGCTATCGATGGAGTAGGTTATGGCGACGACGGCCAAGTTTGGGGAGGCGAAGTGATACATCTTTCAAGCGGCTCTGGCTACTGCCGCGTAGGCCACCTCGAGTACTTTCCCCTGCCTGGCGGCGACCGAGCGGCAGAGTACCCTGCGAGGATCCTCCTCGGTGTGCTTGTGGAAACCCTGGGCCCCGAAGAGGGGTTCAGGAGCTTCGTGGAGAAAGGTTACCACACCTTCCTCCCCGGAGGGTTCAGCGAAGCTATGGCTGCACTCTCTCAAACGAGCAAAGCCCCTCTTGCCTCAAGCACGGGGCGCTTCCTAGACGCTGTAGCGGCTGCACTCGGGGTTGCGCACGAGAGAAGCTACGAAGGGGAGCCTGCGATCACGCTGGAGGAGTTTAGCTGGGGAGGAGAGCTTGTGCCGCTCCCCATAGAAGTAGAGGGGGGAGTTGTGCTCGTGAAGGAGTTTCTTGCGGAGCTAGCTTCAGGCGCCTACGCTTCGTTCCACCCCAAAGACGTAGCTAGGAGCGCTCAGCAGCTACTGGGGAGGGCTCTCGCCACGGTAGCCCGCGAGGAGGGGGCCAGGAGAGTGGTGGTGAGCGGGGGCGCCGCCCTCAACAGCTATATCGTTAAGGGCATTAGGGAAGTTCTCGGAAGGGATGCCGTCCTCCTTCCGCGTAAGCTCCCTCCAGGTGATGGGGGTTTGTCAGCTGGCCAGCTGTACTACGCTTTTCTGGAGAAGCTGCTGTAGCCGCGCGCTCTTTTCACAGCACCTCTGAAGGCCAAAGCTAGAACTTTAAGCTTCCACGCGTACAGTTGCCGATGACCGTCTACGCGCTCGAAAGCTCAGGTGGCTTAGCCGCTAGGCTGGCTGCGGGTACTGGCGACAGGCTCGTCTTTGTCGAAAAGAAGGAGTTTCCCGACGGCGAGACATACGTTAGAATACCTGAGAAGCCCGAGGGTGTTGCCGTGCTCGTAGGATCCCTGTACCCACCTCAGGACAAGAGGCTCGTGGAACTCCTACTCGCTACGGAGGCTCTTTCGGCGGTAAGCCCAGACAGAGTCGTCCTGGTCGTACCCTACCTGGCTTACGCAAGGCAGGATAGGAGATTCCTGGAAGGTGAGCCCATCAGCGTGAAAGTTGTCTTGAAGAGCCTTGAAGCCGCTGGCGCCTCCGGCCTCATAGTTGTCGACGTCCACAAGCCATCATCACTTGAGGAGTACCTGAGCATCCCTCACAGGAACGTTGTACCCAGCAGGGAAATTGCAGAGTACTTCTCGGGCAAGCTCTCCAACCCTCTCGTCCTAGCTCCCGACGCTGGAGCTCTCGAGAGGGCGCGTGCCGTGGCAGAGCACCTGGGAGCCGAGTACGACTACATCGTGAAGGAGCGCGACAGGGTTAGCGGTGAGGTGAAAGTTCGGCCGAGAAGCTTTGACGTGAGGGGCAGGGATGTCTTAATCGTCGACGATATAGTGAGCACTGGAGGGACAATGGCGCTTGCTGCGCGCGAAGCTCTAAAGCAGGGTGCTGCAGGAGTTTTCGCCGCTTGCTCTCACGCTGTCATGGTTCGGGGTGCACTCGACCTTATGCTCAGCTCGGGAATAAAAGAAGTTGTAGCAACGGACACTGTCCCATCACAGGTCTCCAAGATCACTGTCGCCCCTTCCCTGGTAGAAGGACTCCGGTCCCTCCTCGACGAGATGTTATAGGCACAGTCCTCTCGTCTCAGGAAAGCTTATTTCTGAGTAGACACTACGACTTTCCCGTGGCGATAGACCAGGTTCAGTTTCTCGAGGAGCTTGTTCGAATACCTTCCGTCTCCGCTTTTGGCGAAAGAGGGGTTGTCAGGCAGAACTACCGGAAAGCAGCAGACACCGTCGCCAGATACGCGGCTGAAGCGGGGCTCGAAGTGAAGGTAGAGGACCTTCTCGGAGGCGAAATCCCCACGGTACTGGTCAGCCTGCCGGAGAAAGCCTCAGGAAAGCCTTCGGTGGCGTTCGTCACGCATTACGACGTCGTTCCAGCTCGAGCCCCTTGGCTCGTGGAGGGACGTGAGGTCGACCCCTTCGAACCTCTCGTGATCGGCGGCAAGGTTTACGGCAGGGGGGCTGCCGACGACAAGTCGGCTATCGTTGCCACCATCTGCGGGCTTGCAGATATAGGCAGCGCGCGCGAGTTGCGGTACAACCCGGTAGTAGTCGTCACCGGTGATGAGGAAGTTGGCGGAACGGGTGTGCGCGCGCTTCTCGACAAAGGGTACAGGTGGGACAGGGTGATCATCGTCGACTCCGGTTCCGAGTACGTGAGCATCGGAGCTAGCGGTGTGATAGCGGGCTGGATCAAGGTTACCGGGCGCTCCGGCCACGCAGGCTACCCACATCAGGCTCGAAACGCTGCAGAAGAGCTTTTCGAGCTCCTCAGCGAGCTCAAGAGCTTTAAAGTGAAGCGGGCGAGCAAGCTTTCGAGGCTGCCGGCTCCGCCTGGGAGCCCTGTGAGCAGGGTTTGGGGGAGGTTTTCTCTCACGATACTGAAGCTTCCTCCCTCAGAGCCTGAGAAGCACAACAGAATCCCCGGAGAGGCGTGGGCTGGCTTCGACATGAGGCTCCTCCCTGAGGAGAGTGTAGAGGAAGGTTTACGCGAGCTTTTCGAGGCCTTCTCCTCGGCGATCGCCACTTCGAGAGTTCAAGCAGTGCTCGAGGTGGTCGCGGCTCAGAGGGGATGGTACGCGAAGAACGAGGAATTCGTATCCGAGGTCCTAGCTGCAGCTAGGCAGGCCTACAGGGATGCTGGGCTCGAAGGTGATGTGGGTCTAGCCGGCGAGCTTGGCGGCAACGACGGTACCTACTTCGATGCGAAAGGCATGGACGTAGTAGCTTTCGGGACGATACGCAGCGGCACCAACATACACTCTGAGGGAGAGTTCGTCTACGTCAAAGACATTGAAATGTACCGCTACTTTATGAGGCGCCTGCTCTCGGGGTGATTCTTTGAAAGTATCCGTGAAGTACATCGCGCTATACCGCGACCTCGCCGGGACCTCTGAGGAGATCATAGAGCTGCCAGGAGAGTCGAGCGTTAGAGACCTTCTCGAGGCCGTAGCGCTGAAGCACCACGCGCTCGGCGAGTATCTGGGCAGCGGGGAGGCAGTCGTCCTCGTGGACGGAAAAGCCGCCCAGATGAGTGATAGGCTGCGAGACGGCTGCGAAGTCGTGGTTATGCCGCCAATCTCTGGGGGCTCGAACTACGGCTTTGTCGAGAAGATCGATCCTGCCAAGTACCTTGAAGCTTTCCTGAGCGGTTTGAGCGACGATGTAGGCGCGGTAGCGGTTTTCATTGGTCGGGTGAAAAGCGTTATCGATGACAAGCAAGTTGAAAACTTGGAGTACGAGGTTCTCGAACCTCACTCAACCGAAGCGTTGGCCAGCATAGGAGAAGAGGAGGCTAGGAAGCATGCACTTCGCTCTGTGTGCATCTACCACAAGAAAGGGAGCGCTCTACCGGGCGAACCAGTCCTCTTCATAGCAGTCGCGTCCAGAGGCCGCAGGGAGGCTCTCGCAGCTCTTGCAGAGATCCTGGAGAGAGTTAAGCACGAAGCTTTCGTCTGGAAGCTGGAGAGAAGAGAAGACGGAGAGTACTGGATCCTCGGCGATTCTAGAAGAGTTCCTCGCGGGAGGGCTCCTTAACCTTCTCAACAACTCTTATCTCCGTGATCTCGGTGGTTGGGTACTGCCCTCTCTCATCTTTCTCCATGCTTTTCACCATGTCCCAAACGGTGAGAAGAGCCACTGCGACACCGGCGAGGGCTTCCATTTCCACACCTGTTTTAGCTGTAGACTTCACCGTCACCACCGCCTCGACTCCGTTGTCGGCAACGCGCAGATCCACGTCGACGCCTGTTATCGGAATTGGATGACACAGGGGGATGATCTCCCAAGTTTTCTTTACAGCGAGTATCGCAGCAGCCTTAGCTACGGTCAGCACGTCTCCTTTGGGAACCCTCCCCTGCTTTATAGCCTCCAGCGTCTCGTTCCTTAGCTTGATGAAGCCTCGGGCTACAGCTTGCCGGAAGGAAACCTCCTTCTCGGTTATGTCAACCATTTTGACGCTCATAGCTCGTCACCGGCTTCGGGCTAGACTGAGCAGGTGTCCAGCTTCAGGTATTATTAAGCTTTGAAGAGCTTTCTCTACGGCTTTCGGTGAACCAGGAACGCAGAAGATTACTTTACCTTTGAGGATCCCCGCCGTGGCGGATGAGAGGAATGCAGATGAGGTTACATCGAAGAAGCTTAAAAGCCTGAATACATCGCCGAAACCTTCCAGCTCTTTCTCGAAAGCACTCCTGAGCGTTAAAACCGTTATATCGCTGGGTGCTGGGCCGGTACCCCCGCTGAAAATTATCACATCTATATCCTCCCTGTACACGAGCTCTGCTAGAGTCCGGAGAATTAGCCGCGGGTCGTCTGGGATCAGTCTGTAAGCTACAACCGGGAAACCTTTCTGGGAGAGCAAGCTGGCAGCAACGGCAAAGGACTCGTCCTCAACTACTTTCCCCTCTCTCTTGGCTTCGTACCTAGAAGTGCTCACGGTGACAAATGCGAATCGAATTTCACTGGGGCTTTTCTCCTTGTGCTTCTCGTGAGGGTAGCTCATCACCAGTACCAACCGAGGCCGACATAAGTGGTTTTTTAATAGAGTGAGCCTTTGCTTTCCGGTGCCTGTGAACGAGCTGAGCGGCTATGGAGAGGAGGTGATAGGGCTTCTCAAGCGCACAGGAGCAGGCCTATTCTCGAGAGTGAGGGTAAAGCTCCGGGACGGCTTAGAGCTTGAAGGGCTGGTTATGCCCAGGCCGCGTGTTGGCGACAGCAGGGTGCTCATCCTAAAGCTTGAGAACGGGTACAACGTCGGCGTCGCTGTCGACAGGATCGAGGACCTCAAGCTCGAAGAGCAGTACTCGGCGGAAGCCCAGCCCCTCGCCCCCTCACGGGAAGCTTCGCTTAAGGGGAACCTCCCCAAGGTGGTGTTCTTGGGAACAGGCGGCACCATCGCATCCAGGGTGGACTACGTCACCGGTGCTGTTTACCCCTATTTCACCGCAGAGGAGCTCTACTCCATGATACCCGAGCTAGAAGATATAGCGGTCGTGCAGACGGAGACTCTTTTCAGTATTTTCAGCGAGGATATGACTCCTAGGCACTGGTCTAAGCTGGCTCAGAGCATCGCGGAGATCTACGAAAAGGAGGCGCCTGCCGGTGTGGTAGTCGCTCACGGTACTGATACCATGCACTACAGCGCCTCAGCCATAGCGTTCGCGGCGAGACAGCTTCCAGGGCCCGTTGTGTTCACAGGAGCTCAGAGATCCTCAGACAGGCCTTCGAGCGATGCTGCGCTGAACGTTATCGGCGCTACGCTCACTGCGGTTGCAGCCCCCTTCGCTGAGTCAGTTATAGCTATGCATGGAGGCTCCGGAGACGAGCACGTGCTCGTGCACAGGGGGGTGCGTGCCAGGAAAATGCACTCAAGCCGGAGAGACGCATTCATGAGCGTCAACAGCTTACCGCTTGCAAAGGTGGAGCTAGCGGCTCGCAAGCTGGTTCTGCTGCAGAAAGAGTACAAGCCCAGAGCCGACGAAGTGGAGGTTTACCCCAAGTTCTGCGAGAAGGTAGCGCTAGTTAAATTCTATCCGGGGATGGAGCCCGACGTCTTCGAGTACCTCCGCGAGCGGGGCTACAGAGGCATCGTTATTGAAGGAACGGGGCTCGGGCACGTGCGCACTTCCCTCATAGAGAGCATAGCTAGCCTCGTGAAGGAAGGAGTTTTCGTCGTGATGACGACCCAGTGCCTCTGGGGGCGAGTGAATATGAACGTTTATAGAACTGGAGTAGAGCTGCTCAGAGCTGGGGTTGTCCCGGCTGAGGACATGCTGCCTGAAACGGCATTCGTTAAGCTCAGCTGGGTGCTCGGTCAAGCAGAAGATCTCGACGAGGCCAGAAAACTATTCACAAAGAACCTGGCTTACGAAGTGAGCAGCCGGTCGGAGTTCGCCACCTATCCTGGGGCTGACTGGTGGGAGCGATGCAGGTGAAAGAGCTTCCCGGCATCAAGTGCGGAATTGAAATCCACCAGATGCTTGATACTCGCGAGAAGCTCTTCTGCTCCTGCCCCACGGAGATCGTTAAGGATCCTGGAGACTTAACGGTCTGGAGAAGGCTTAGGGTGGCTAAGAGCGAGATCGGCGAGATAGACCCCGCGGCACTTTTCGAGTACGAGAAGGGCCTGAGCTTCATTTACGAGGGCTACAACTCCAGAACCTGTCTCGTGGAGCTCGACGAGGAGCCTCCTCACGAGCTGAACAGAGAGGCTCTAGAGCTGGCCTTAAAGTTCGCTCTCATGGTGGGAGCGCGCATCGTCGACGAGCTGCACGTTATGCGAAAGATCGTCATCGATGGCTCCAACACGACAGGCTTTCAGCGGACAGTCCTCGTAGCTTTGGGCGGTGAAGTTAGAGTCGGCGATAAGACTGTACCTTTGCAGACAATATGCCTGGAGGAGGATGCTGCTAGAAAAGTCTCGGAGGATAAGGAGAAGAGAACTGTAACTTACAGACTGGACAGGCTGGGAGTGCCTCTTATAGAGGTGGCGACAGCGCCTGTGATCACAAGCCCTGAGGAGGCTCGCGAGGTGGCTCTTCGTATAGGCCTCTTGCTTCGGTCTCTCGGGCGCGTGAAGAGGGGGTTGGGCACGATAAGGCAGGACCTCAACGTGTCGGTTGAAGGGGGTGCAAAGGTCGAGATTAAAGGCGTGCAGTACCTGGATCTCATCCCAAAGGTTGTGCTCTACGAGGCGCTGCGCCAGAAGAATCTGCTTGAGATAAGAAATGAGCTCAGGCAGCGGGGCGTTGACGAGAGCATGCTTGCTTTTAACCCCGTGGAGGTTACCGAGATCTTCCAGCAAACTAGATCAAAGGTAGCTAGACAAGCTCTCGCAGCAGGGGGCGTAGCGCTGGCGCTAAAGCTACCCGGGTTCGCTGGCCTTCTGGGAAGGGAAATACAGCCGGGCAGGAGGTTCGGCACAGAGCTCGCGGACAGGGCTAGGTATAGGGCTGAGGTCGGGGGCTTGTTTCACAGCGACGAGCTCCCTGGCTACGGAATCACGGGTGAAGAAGTGGACAGCGTCAAGAAGAAGCTCGAGTGCGGTGAAAGAGACGCGTTTGTGCTGGTATTCGAGAAGAGAGAAAGAGCCCTCGAGGCTTTAAGAGCAGCCTGGGAGCGCGCCGTCGAGGCTCTGCGCGGCGTTCCCGAGGAGACGCGTGCCGCGAACCCCGACGGTACGACCCGCTACATGCGGCCGAGACCAGGTAGTGCGAGGATGTACCCCGAGACCGACGTACGGCCCGTACGCGTGGACAGGGAGTGGCTCGAGAAGCTGCGCCTAGAGCTTCCTGAACCGCCTGAGAAGACCCTAGAGAAGCTACGCGAGAAGTATTCCTTGCCGGAGAGCATTGCGTGGATGCTTTTCGACACTCAGCAGCTCTACCTCTTTGAAGAGTTAGTCACCAAAACCGGCGCCCCACCCACTCTGGTGGCTAGTACACTGACCAACACCATGGTGAGCTTACGTAGAGAGGGTGTCCCCGTGGAGAACGTGACAGAGGAGCACCTTGCTGCCCTCTTTAAGCTCGTGGTGGAAGGGCGAATAGCGAAGGAAGCGATACCCGATGTGCTTAAGGAGCTTGCTCTAAACCCGGAAGAGGGCGTGGATGAGGCTGTCACTAAGGTAGGTGTGACAGCCCTAAGCGTTGAGAAGCTGCGCGAGATAGTTGCAGGCGTGATTGCAGAGAACGCAGGGTACGTGCGCGAGAAGGGTGAGAAAGCTTTCGGGAAGATCATGGGCGTAGTTATGGAGAAGGTTCGAGGGAAAGTGGACGGGAAAATCGTCGCAGAGGTTGTCCGCGAAGAGATTCAGAGATTCCTCAAGGCTTCCGTCGCTGAAGCTGCTTAGCCTTCCTCACCTCGACAAGCTTTTCTGCGATGATCGTAACTACCTGGGATTTCCTCCTCCCCTCGGCCCGGACTAGGATGCGCCCAGGCTCCTCGAACCAGCAAGCAGGGTACTTGGCGTTACCCTCGACAGCAAGAACCTGGAAGCCAGCCTTTCTAGCAGCCTCCTCGAGCTCAGAGAGAGTCGGCTTCTCAACTGCTAGGGCCTTCGGCACGCGGCGCCCCTTACTCCTCGGGTGCCTGGCGTCGAAATAGGCAAGCCAGATGATAAAACCCTCCCTCTTCTTCAACCGTGAGCACCGGCGCGGATCACTCTACGAGAACAGCGTTCACCACGCCGTCCTGTCCGGGCCTCGAAGTTACCTTCGCTTTACCTACAGAAGTCTGTATCAAAGCCCCCTTGGTTAAAATGCCTCTCCTAGCCAGGTTCCGGTCGGCTGGATTATCGATGAGCTTGATGATCTTAGCCTTCACAGTCTTTCCCTCCTTGGGCACGTAGACGTTCGCTTCCGCCGCAACTTTAACCCTGATCTTCACCCCTCCGCCTTTCGTGCGGGTGATTCTTACGGAAGTTTTCTCACCGATGGTAGTCAGGGTCGGGTACCGGCCAATCCAGTACTTCCTTTTCACCTTGACGTGTCTCCCCTTCACGCCTCCCGTGATTTTCTTCAGATCGTTTCCGTGGTAAACCCCCATGGTCGCCTCCAAACCCGCTCGACAACCGGTTTTTTAACTGTTTCTCCGGGCCCCGCAGCGAAAGAGGCTTAAGCTTTAGCTCGCACTCTCAATGAGCCGATTTGGCAAGGATCGTAGAGGAGATCGGTAGAGTTAGGCTGGTGCTCACAGAGCGTGTAGAAGCGAGGATTCTAATCTCGGGCTTCCACGGCGTGGGTCATGTCGGCTGGATAGCTACCCGCTATATTGCCGACAAGCTCGGTACCAGGAGGGTGGGCATCGTGCTAACGCCTGACATGCCTGCATTCGTCTCTGTAGTAAAGAACAGCGTCGCAGCCCCCTACGAGCTCCACCTTAAGGACGACTACCTCTTGTTCGTCACCAATACGCCTCTCGCGCAGCGCGACCTGAGTAGGGTGCCGCTAGCCCTCGCAGAGTACGCGCTAAAGGCTGGAGTTGAAGAGACGATACTCTTCGGGGGTCTCGACAAGCGGTTTGCAGCTGAAAACGACGACTCGGTACGAATAGCGCCGACGAGGAAGTACGTTGAGAAGCATTCGAACGATTTAGGCTGGCTGAAAGTGATCGAAGAAGGTCTTGGGATCGTAGGCCCGCTCGCGCTAATGCTCACATTCTACGAAGCGTACGACAGTTCCGCTGTAGCGATACTGCCCTATGCCTCCCCCGATAGGCCTGACCCCCTCGCTGCCAGCAGGGCTATAGAGGTCGCGAACAAGCTCCTCTCACTGAGCGTAGACACTGAGGAGCTTCGAGAAGAAGCGGTGCTTCTGGAAAGGAGGATTGAAGAGATTCAGCGGAGAATAAGCGAGATTATGCGTGAGCGGGAGCCCCCCTCCTATCACGTGTGAAAGCGCTGAGACTCTCGACGATTGCACGCACTCTAGCCGCGACTTCTCTGTGTTCTCTCAAAGCTTCCTGGTAGTTTTCGAGCAGGATCGGCACGAACACTATTTCTTCGCTCTTGAAGAGCTCTCCCATCCTTCTAACCACCCTCTCCGGAAGGGAGTAGTGCACTAGCACTACCCCCCTGTACCCCTTGTTGAGAACGTACCAGACGACGTCAGAGACTATCTCCTCAGCGCTCGAGTCCAAGATGCGTCTTGAAGCCTCGTACTGCGACAAGGGGTACACTCCGTCAAGCTCGAGAGGTATCACGGAGAATGCCAGAGACAGGACAGCAGGGTCGCAGAGATCCGTCAGCCCTGGTTCATCCGCAAGAATCTCCTTAATGAGCCCGAACCGAGTAAAGGGTTTCTGCGGAGTCTCCTCGAACAGGAGCAGGAGATCCTGCTTTCTCGCAAACCTACTGAACAGCCTTTCCTGGTGCCTTACGACCTCTGGCCTGTACCTGCTGAGTGAACTCAGGAAGAAAATTCCTCGGACTGGCTGCCTGGTCGCCGGATGCTTTCTCTCGATGAATCGCACGTACTTTACGAACTCTCTGAGGGCATCCATCAGCGCGGGATGAGCTGACGCTCTTCTCTCTACGAGCTCCCACAGCCTACCCTCTCTTATAGCTTCCCGTATCCTTCTCAGCTCGCCGGAGAGCACGTGCAAGTTGTGCTCGGCTATCAGCGCTACCCTCTCCTGTCTGGGAGTCTTTCTCAGCTCGAGCGCAGAGTACTTAGAGCATACAGGGCAGCTGCACGGCAGCTCGCTGAGCTCCGATAGCCTTAGCGTCCCTGAGGGCGTCATGAGGCGATCATCTCTAGCGTAGAGAGCATAAGATGCCGAATCGAAGGTATCGACACCCATAGCGACAGCGAGTGCGAGCATCATCGGGTGACCAGCTCCGAACAGGTGGAGGGGCGCGCCCCAGGGGAGGTTAAGTCGAGCGGTCATAACCAGCCTGACAAGCTCCTTGTAATCGTACCCCTCCATCAGCTGCGTAGGTCCTCCAACCGCGTAGAGGCTGGCGGGGAGCTTGGCCAGCTCGCTCGCAGCGTAGGCGACGAGAGGAGTGTGAGTGCCTCCTTGAACCGGAGCTACGAGAAGCATGCCCCTCAAGTCCAGCTCCAGAGCTTCGCGTACACGTTTGATGGTCTCGTCTACCTCTCGGGCTGCCTGCTCGTAGGGCGTGTCCTTCCTCGTGGGTATGTCCAGCACAACCCCGATGTCCGACCCTATGTCCAGCTGGTACTCGACAATCTCACGGGGGCTCACCTCCACTTTCCCGTAAACCATCAGCTGGTAAGCGCCCGAATCCGTGAACACGGGATTCTGGACTCCCAGAATCCCGTGTACTCCAACCTCCTTAGCTAGCTCCCCGTAGTTGCGCAGTATAATGTAGGAGTTCGTCATCAGCATCGGAAAGCCGAGACTGCTGATCCTGCTAGGCTCGAGAACGGGTTTCGCAGGGTTGATGACAGGTGTCAACGTAGGCGTCTCGACAACACCTCTACGCGTGTAGAGACGCCCTATTCGGCCGAAGAGATCGATCTCCTCGACTTCGAAGACGTCAGCCCACATCCTGCTCTGAGCCGTCAGGAAGGCAAGCCTATAAATAGTCCTCATTATGCAGCTTCACAGTATCTATGATCGCGCGAGTAGGGAAAATTTCCAGGCTAGATTACGCTAGAGTTGCGCGCATCGCGCTGGAAGCCGAGTGGGGGGAGGTGGAGGTCGAGATCCCTGAGAGAGTTCTCCGGGAGGCTGGGCTCGCGTTGAGCGAGGGAGATTCCGTCAACGTCGAAGTGGCTAAGGAAGCTGGCAGCCTCGACGAGTGGGATGTGGTGATGGGCGGCGAAGTCTACCTTAAGGCCAGCAACCCGTTCAGAGTTTACGCCTCTTTGGGTGGTTTACAGCTAGTGCTGAAGAGCGAGAGGGACTACGAGCGTTTCCAGGTGGGCGAGAAAGTATACGTGAAGCTGAGAAAGACTCGCTGAGGGTGAGAGTGTTTGGTCACGACGAAAGAGCTGGAGAAGCTGCTAGAGTGGACACGCAGCAAGGGGGCCCGCGTAGAGATCTCGTTCAAGGAGACTGCTTACAAGTTACGGGTGAACACCATGTACAGGGCTGTAGACCCCTCGGGCGACGTAGTGCCGTGGACCCGCGCTTTCGGGACAAAGGCCCCGGTGGATGTACTCAACTCTTTATCGGTGAAGCGAATACTGGTGAACGTTAGGGGTAAGGAGGAGGAATACCGCAGTTTAAACGATCTGTTACGCGCGATTGGCCCGTAGGGTGCGGTGTTTTCTCCCTGCCGTCTAATGAAAGGTGCCCCGAGAAGCTTCAGTTCTTCTGTATTAAACGTGGATAACTTCTTGGCACATTACTAGATAAAAACCCTTATGAACTCCTTTTTCAAGGAGTAATCAGCCCGGTGAGCACAAAGTGCCACGAATAGTGTCTGAACGAAACCTCACACTTGCCGAAGTTAAGGAACTGTTGGAGAAGGAGGAATCTAAGAGGTCTCTCTCTACTCTGGAGAGGTACACGCTGGACTACGCGAGAAGGTTCTCTAAGATTGAGGACCCGGTTTCGGCCCGGAAAGCTGTTGAGCAGCTGATGGCGGAGATGGGGCTTCCGGAGGAGATAGCGGTTCAGCTTGTAAATATTGCTCCATCGGATCCGGGGGAGGTTAGGCTAATTCTTTCTCCTTTAAATAGAATTTTCACCGAAGATGAGTTAAGGAGAGTTTTAGAGATCATTCGCCAATACCTGAGCTAAAACCCCTAATGAGGTGGGACTTTGTCTACGCGGGATTTTAGGAGAAAGCCTCCCGAGACTACAGCTTATGTGCTTGACGTTTTGCCTTACGGGGATCCAATAAGGCGGATAAATCATCCGCTAGTCCAGTGCATTGGTGAAGAGAAATTAATCCTGATGGAGCTCCGTCCTCTAGTGAGTACACCTCCTATGCTGAAACCCGGGGAGAAGATAAATCTCATGGACAGCTTAGAGAGCCAGATACTCTCGTTCGAGAGAGTGATCAAGTATAGCGATCTTAGCTCGACGGCTAGAAACAATCTGCGGGACGTACTGGTTATGCTGGTTAGAGAGCACGACAAGAGGTTTGTGGATTTTTTCAACAGGGCTCAGCCTCTCTCAAAGCGAACCCACGAGCTGGAGCTGCTGAAAGGTATAGGTAAGAAAACCCTGTGGAAGATTCTGGAGGAGAGAAGGAAGAAGCCTTTCGAGAGCTTTGAAGACATCGAGAAAAGGATCGGCATAGACCCGGTGAAGCTGATCGTGGAAAGAGTAATAGAGGAGCTGAAGGAGCCTCAAACCCGCTACCTCTTTGTAAGACCTTTGCGCTGGTACACGCCAGAGGAGGAGAGGTGGAGAGAAGGGCGCTGGCAGCGGTGAAGGGGTTTTTCAGCAGCATAAATAAAGGGACCGTGAGCCGGGGTTTCGGTGTTTTCTCATGGAGATAAGTGAGGATTTGAGAAAAGCGGAGATGATCCTTAGGGACGGAGTGAGCTTGTGTGACAGCTGCCTGGGAAGATTGTTCGGCATGAGGGGGTACGGCCTCACGAACGAGCAGCGGGGACGGGCGATCAAGACACTACTGCTTATGAAGGCTTTCTCGCAGACCTCTAAGGCTACGGACAAGGAGCTCGTAACTATTCTAGCGGAAAGCGGCTTTGAGCCGGCGCAGACGCTCGCAAGAAGGCTGAAGCTGCCCTTTGAGGAGAGGCGGTGCTACCTCTGCAACAATATATGCGAGAAAACCGGAGAAATTGCCAAAATCCTGGCCGAATCGCTTAGAGGTTACGAGTTCGAAACTTTCCAGATAGGTGTACGCTTACCTCTACCCGTTATAAGCAGGGAGGAGAGGCTTTGGAGGCTTTACGGTCTAACCGACGCGGAGTCTCTGAAGAACGAGATCAGCAGAGAGGTGGGGAAGGCGCTGCAGGCGCTGATGGGCCGCAGCTACGCTGTCGAGAAGCCTGAGATGCTAGTAATTCTCGACTTCCGCGAGCTATCCCTGGAGCATCTACAGGTAGAGCTTCACCCATCACCTCTCTACATCTGCGGGAGGTACTTGAAGCTCGCCAGAGGCCTCCCCCAGAACCCTTGGCCCTACCCCGATGGTCGGATAGCCTACAACACTTCGATCGAGGAGTTGATAGTAGCACCTATGGTGAAGTTCTTCGAAGCTAGTGGGGCGAAGTTTCACGCAGCCGGCAGGGAGGATATAGACGCTCGCACACTAGGCTCTGGCAGACCCTTTGTTGTAGAGCTGAAAAAACCGAAGATGCGGCTGCTGAACCTGGAGGAGCTGGAGAAGATTATCAACGAGAACGCTGGCGGGCTTATCGAGGTTCACCAGCTGAGGTACTGCTCCGGCGAGAGCGTTAGGAAGTACAAGAGCCTGGCCGAGCTCGCTAAGAAGACTTACGTTGCGAGAGTCAGGTTCGCCGGTCCCGTGAGCGTAGAGAAGCTGGTTGAGCTGGAGAGAACCATGTCGGGCGTAGTCGTGGAGCAGAGAACACCGCTGCGTGTCCTCCACAGGAGGGTGAATAAGCTCAGAAGAAAGCTCGTCTACAGGGTCGAAGCAAAGCAGCTTTCACCAGTCGAAGTAGAGTTCACGATTGAGGCGCAAGGCGGTCTCTACATCAAGGAGTTTATTCACGGTGATGAAGGGCGCACAAAGCCCAGCGTAGCCGATTTTCTCGGCGTACCTGTGGAGAGTATCGAGCTAGACGTGGTCAACATTGAAGAGCCCTGAGCGCGCACTCGGAGAATGGCTTCCGCAACGAATAAATACGCTCTTCCTCATTCGCGTGGGGGTTCGCTTTGCGGCACTCGAAAGGTTACAGAAACCGGGGAAGGAAAGTCCTAAGGCACCACCCGAGGGAGAGAGGTTACCGCGGGTTGAGCAGGCTGATGTACCAGTACTCGATAGGCGACTACGTGGTCATCGACATCGACCCGACCTTCGTGGAAACAGCCCCCCACAGAAGGTACCAGGGCCTCGTGGGCCGCGTAGTTGAGAAGAGGGGGCGGGCCTACGTGATCGAGGTTAGGGTAGGTGGTAAGGTCAAGAAAGTCATCACCACGCCGGACCACATCATCCCCCACAAACCGGCCGCTGCTCAGTGAAAGAGAGCTCGCCAACCACCCTGCTCTTCTGAGGTGCGTCGCAAAACGCTTAAATGAGCCGTCTAGTACTCCAGGAGGGGGTAGGAGATGCCGTCCCACGGGAGCCTCACAAAAGCGGGAAAAGTCAGGAACGCTACTCCCAAGATCCCTCCGAAGCCCAAAAAGAACCTATTCCCGAGAAGGAGGAACGAGAGGAACTATAGAAGGCGTATTCTCTACGCGCAGTCTTCGGAGGTCTAAACCTCGACCTTCACTTCGTCGAATCCCGAGACTACCGAGTTCACCAGCTCCACGAGCCCGTCCTCCAGCGTGTACCCTTTCCTCAGCAGCTCCGCTAGCTTTCGAATGCCTCTTTCTGCATCGAGAATGCCGCCGAGCCAGGCGTAGCCGAGGAGAGCCTCGACAACCTCAGCTTTCTCGACTCCTCTGACTTTCACGCATTTTTCCGCTAGCTGCGACCGCGCGTAGGTTACCGCCAGGATTTTGCCGGAAACTTTCGTGCCTACGGGCTTCCCTTCGTGGAGGGTCAGCGCTGCGGAGACGAGGAAGTTTACGTA
The DNA here is from genome assembly GCA_038741495.1 of Thermofilum sp. Lineage (NCBI taxonomy): Archaea > Thermoproteati > Thermoproteota > Thermoprotei > Thermofilales > Thermofilaceae > Thermofilum > Thermofilum sp. The sequence goes on from JAVYKX010000001.1 coordinate 73,872, forward strand.
AGCGTCGCCCAGCTTAGCGAGCTTCAAGTTTAAGCTTAAAATTCTCATTACCGCTCCAGATGGGGGAAGCCTGCTTCCAGCTGCTTTTTAAGCGCCTCTATCTTCTCGTGAAGCCTGACCGCTGCCTCCGTTAAAGCGTCGAGCGGAGTCTTGCTGCCGTCAGTAGCGATGAACAGGTACGCTACGTCAACTAGCGGGTGCTCAATTCTGTAGGCAGCGGTCACTCTAGGATCACTGTTTAGCTCGTCAACAAGCATGTTGAGTATTGTGTGCCCCTCACCGCGAAGGCGCACTTCAAGCCTGTCCTTAGCGTAGCTGACGACCTCGACTTGCAGGCTCATACTAAACCCCTTGCGCTCTCACCGACCACGTAGTAGTATATTTTATGCGATCGCCCGCCTTCGTAGAACGTCTCCACTTTGACCGGTTTCCACCCCACGATCTCGAAATCATGAGAGACAATCCGCGTTGTTGGCTTTAACTCCATGAACAGCTTTGGCCTAAGCTTTTCGTTCACGCTCGTTAAAAGGTAGAGGAAGACGACATCTGCTGGGGGGAACTTCACCTCGTAGAAGCTTCCGTGAATGAGGAGGACTTTATCATCCACACCGGCTGTAGTAACATTCTTCATCGCAAGCTCGAAGAGGTCTTTACGTATCTCTATTCCTACAGCTCTGGCTTTAAACTCCTTTGCCGCTATGACAAGTGTGCGGCCATCGCCGCAGCCGGGCTCGAGGAGCAGCTCTCCCGGTTGAAGGTTCGCCAGCTTCAGAGCGTAGCGTATGAGCTCCGGCGGGCTGGGCACGAAGGGGACCGCGGGGACGGTTCCGCTCACGTACAAGCACCTGCAGTGCACCCCTATACGTTTTTCCTCCTAGGTCCGCGGGATGGGAGCCTAAGCGAAGCTCCGCCTCGGGGTGGTGAAGACGCTTAGATATTTGTAAGCAAACAATATAACTTTGACTGGGGTGACTTCCGCGATGATTAGCGGGGAGTCTAGCAAAGTTAAGTTAACCGAGAAGCAGATGGAGCTGCTCAGGTTTCTCTTCAACAGGAGTAAGCCTTTAAGAGTTCACACGGTCGAGCTGAGCCAGAGGAAGATTTCCAGCGAGCTTGGCATATCGAGGCAAGCCCTCAACATTCACTTGCGGAGGCTCCGCGAGCTGAAGTTTGTGAGAACTGGCAGAGGCTTTATAGATGTAACAGATCGCGCCCTAAGCTACTTGGGCAGGCAGGAGGGAGAGGCTTTCATCTTTCTGCGCCTGGACCCTCCTAAGCGGCTGCAGGCTTACGATACTCTGAAGAAGCTTCCCGTGGACAAGGTCTTCAGAGTCACTGGAGATATTGACGTCATCATCCAGGTCTCGCAGTCCGTTCTCGACGAGGTGCTCAACACCATTAACACGCTGGATGGTGTGAGGGAGACGAGAACCTACGTGGTTATAGAGACTTTGAAGTGAGCCGGCTTCGAGCTCAGAGTTCTAAACCGAGCTCGACGAGGAAGCCCCTCAAGTTCCTGTCAGCCTTGTAGCGCTTCAGCAACCCCCGCAGAGCCTCCCGAGGAAGCTGTATGCCAGCGCAGCGACTTATAACACTGTATTCATGCCCGGCTTTTAGCAGAAAGCTGAAGAATTGGGTCAGGTTCGACCTGTTAGGGTTGAAAGTAGCTGACTCGAAGTCGATAATCACGGGTAGGAGTTCTCTCTCGCTAACGAGCACGTGATCCTCGAACCTGCTCAACTCGTTGTGCGCTAAACCTATGCTGTCTAGCATCATAAGCTGCTGAGCAAGCTTCAGCAGAACGATCCTCAGAGGCTCTCCGCAATTTCTCTCCGCGAAAACCCGAATCGGCACGCCCTCGACGTACTCCCTGACGATGAAATTTCTCGAGTAGGCGTAGAGCCGGGGCCCCACCCCAACCTTGTTAGCCGCTTTGAGAGCCTCAGCCTCCCAGAGAAGGCTCTCCCTCCGGGAGTCTGAACGCCTAATCTTCACAGCCACCTCCCTTCCGTCTGCAAACCGCCCCTTCACAACGATGCTGGAGGTCCCTTTACCCACGACCCTGATGCCTCTAACCTCCGCGCCCCCCTCCTCAGCGATCTCCGCCACTCCAAGTAGCTTCATCTCGGTAAACCGCTGCAAGCAGCAGTCGTGCGTCGATGAAGGGTAGCATAGGATTAGGCACCACTTTCCTATTTCTGAAGGCACAGCATCCACTCCTCAACACCCGTGAGCCAAGAGTACAGCTTCCTCCTATCCTCTCTCGTGCGACACCGCTCAACGACCTGGCCGAGATCTAAGAGCTCCCACCTTACTCCCTCGTAGCTACTAAGAACCCTGCTGACGACATCCTCGGCTCTGCGCGTCTTCCGGGGGGCAACGACTACCCAGCGTTTCCCCTCTACGTAGGGGCCGCTGCCGCGCGAAACCCATTTCTCTAGAAAAGAGATGGAGTTGGGGCTCCACACCGGGGGGCCAAGGTGCTTCTTGAACTGCGGCAGCTCCCCGCTCTCCAGCTCTAGGGCGAGCAGGGGGCTATTCGCAGTCTCGATAAGCCTTTGCCTGTACACAGTGAACCCCTCCCTCTCTAGAGCTCTTCGAAGCTTCCGCAGAATGCGCGCGAGCTTACCTTTCGCAGCGTCGAGCGGCATCCCTGGAGGAGCCTCAGCGGCTATGAAGAGGAAGGATCTGCTCTCCGGTGAGCTCTGCAGCAGCGCATCATCGGGGGCTAGCTCGGGCGGCTCCAGGAAACAGCACAGTAACTCTTCTTTAAGGGTAGCCAGCCTCGCTACCGCGATCAGCTTGAGCATCGCCTCCTGGGAGACTGCTGCCGCGGCGTTTCTCACAGGATCTACTGGGTCGAGGACTACGAGCGGTGCACCCCTAAACTTCTCCTCTCCAACGCCCTCCGGTATGAACGTTTTTCCCGGCTTCCACCCGGCAGCTGCTCGAAGAAGAGGTACTAGGCCGCCGTAGTGCACTACCAGAATTTCCGCGAGAAAGCCTGAGAATCCTCCCACCCAAGTCTCAGCGCCATATACGCCTATATTCTTGAGAAGTTTCTTGAACAGCCTGATATCTGCTTTGAGCTGGGGATTCTCGGAGAGGGCACTGCGGATGAATGCTGTGTGGTGCGGCGTCCTGTCTACGGGGCTTATCAACTCAGCAGGGGAGGAGGTCTTGTACGCCGGAACGACCTCGACCTCTATGCTCTCAAGCTTAAGCACGTAGTAGGGGTGCGATGCATACCTTACTTGGAGGCTTGCACCCAACTCTTCTGCAGCTAACCGGGAAACAATCCTCGTGGTTTCCTGCAGCGTCTCCAACCCCACTCCCTTCTCGAAAAGAAGGAAGATGTCAATGTCAACATCCCCGGGCAGCCAGGTATCTCTTGCAAAAGATCCTTGCAGCTCGATAGAAGAGACCTGAGTCCTGCGACCAGCAAGCTCTAGGGCCCTCCAGAGTGCCTCTGTCACTCTAGTGGCCTCTCTCTCCAACCGGGTCTTCTCCTCTACGGACGGTTCAAGCCTCTCAGAGATCTCGCGTAGGCAATCCTCGAGCCTCAAGGTGTTTTCAGCTCTCGGTGAGCGCATACTTCTCGATCGTCGTGTAGATGGGCCCACTGGGGGTTAAAGTGCTTCTTAAAAGGTAGAAGCAGTCTACCGGCTGTTCCCCAAGCACTGCCTCCGAGAGCCCTGCGAGAATCTTCCTGGCTTCGGGTGTCAGCGGTCCCTTAAGCCTGGCTATAGTCAAGTGCGGCGTGAACCGCTCCTCAGGCTCCTCCTTACCGAGCTTGAGAGAATTCACTACCCTGTTAACTGCTCGGGCTAATTCCTCGAGTTGCAGAGCACCTTTCTCAACTCCAAGCCACAGCACTCTTGGGGACGACATTGTGGGGAAGCCGCCCACCCCCTTCAAGAGCATGGTGAACGGCTTGTACCTAATACCGGCTAGCTTCTGCCTAAGCAGCTCAACGCCGGCCTGAGGTACCTCCCCTATAAACCTGAGAGTTATGTGAAGGTTCTCGGGCTCCACGAACTTAGCTCTCAGCCCGGCTCTCCCCAGATCCTGTTGTATCTGAGAGACCCTACCCACTACTAGCGGGTTGTCAACTTTCACTGCTACGAATACTCTCAGAAGCTCCCCTGTCCTCCTCATTCAACCACCGATTCAGGAGAGGACAGCTCAAGATATCCCTTTCACCGTACGCGCAGTGGCGCAAGTTGGGGCAGTAGAAGCATGGAACCTCGTCTAGAAAGTCGGGGAGCTGCAGCTCTCTTTCTGCGGAGGGCACGGCTCGAACTAGGTAGCTTCGCCGTCCTTTGTAGATTATCTCCTCGCGCTTTACTAAGCCTTGGCGTTCTAGACGCCTCAGAATTCTCATTCCCAGCCTGCTGTCAAGACCTATTTTCCTCCATAGGTCGCGCTGCATTATCCCTGTATCTCCAGCCTCCAGCACGGTTTCGTACACTTTCTTCTCCATCATCTCGTACTTTACCGAGTACTCTTCCAGCCGCTCTACATCTTCCTCCTCGAACGCTCTCTGTCTCGAAGGCATCAGTACACCACTCCAAAGCCTTTAACCAGTCCTCACTTTTATCATTGCCTCTAATCCTTCAAACTGACCGGGAGATAGAGAATATGTGCTAGCTGAGGGGAGGAGAAGATAGCGCCGCTTCCTGTTCGCTTGAAACTCATCATCTATACCGGAGACGCTAAGGGACAACTTAAAGCGGCAAGCTTTTGGCTTTGCGTGCACAGGAGACTGAGGAGGGGTAATGTAATGCATTTACTAGTTTTCGCCATAGGACCTGCAGGCTCCGGCAAGTCTACTTTCACTGCACAGTTCAGAGACTGGTTAGCCACTCAAAACATACCTGTGACGACCTTAAACTTGGATCCCGCGGTAGAGGAGCTCGCGTACCTACCCGACATAGACATTAGGGAGTATGTTTTCGTGAGGAATGTTCAGGAGAAGTACAAGCTCGGGCCCAACGGCGCGATAATCGCGTCGGTGGACCTTTCAGTAGAGTACCTAGGCGAAGTGAGCAGGCAGATTGACGAGGCACCGGACGGGTACATTCTCGTGGATACGCCCGGCCAGATGGAGATATTCATGTACAGGCAGAGCGGGGAGATAATAGCTGAAACTCTCTGCGAGAGCGGGAGGCGCTGTGCTGCTGCTGTAATTCTGGATGCGACGATATCGCTTTCACCCTCGGATTTCATCTCCCAGGTTTTCCTGGCAGCATCATCCTTCTATAGGCTCAACCTCCCGACGATAGCTCTGGTGAACAAAGTTGACATGCTTTCTCCAGAAGACAGGGAGAAGCTTGAAGAGTGGATCTCCAACATAGTGTCTCTCGAGGAGCACTTGCTCTGGGCGCAGTCCGCCAGGCTGAGCTCTTTCACGAGCTCAGTTCTCAGAGTTCTCCACGACTTCATGCAGCTCGTTCCCTTCATCCCCGTCTCCTCGAGGACCTCGGAGAACTTTGAAACCGTGTACTACTTCCTTCAGCAGATCTACATGGGGGGCGAGGACTTTAGCGCGCCAGCCGAAGTCGATGGTGTTTAGCAGGAGCCGGGAGGGCTCCAGAGAACTGGGAAGGAGCTTACCCGACAAACTCTAAAAGCTTCTCGGCTGAAGGGGAGGAGGTGATGTACCTCCCAACTACGTAAATATCAGGCTTGAAGTGAGACTCGATAGTGCGCTTTAGCTCCGGCGTGAGACCGCCAGCTATGGAGACTCTGACGCCTGGAGCCCTGGATCTCACAAGGTTCACAAGGGAAGACAGCTCCTGGAAGAAGGAGGGGTGGGCGGCCCCCTCGTCTATCCCTCTGTGGAAGCTGACGATCACCTTCGCCGGCTCGACGCCTCCTGCCTCGATCTCTTTCAGAATTTCCTCGAGCTTACTCCTAGCTGCGTGCGGCGTTAAGCCTAGGAAATCTATTGAGACTCCTTTCTTTCTCTCTGCAGCCGCCTCGATAACAGCGCGCACCGTGCTCAACGGCGCTACAGCAAGCACTGTAGTGTAGTCGGCTCCATGCTCGTAAGCGAGAGATGCTTCGAGTTTCCCTACGTCAGCTGTTTTCATGTCGGCTAAGAGGGGGATTCCAGGGGCCGCTATTTTCAGCTTAGACAGGATGCCTACGCCCGCTGTTTTGATGAGCGGAGTCCCTGCTTCGATGATCACGTCGCTCGGGGATATCCTTCCGGTCTTGCAGCTCTCGTGAATGAGCCCTGCTATCTTGAGAGCCTCCCTTTCTTCTGTAACATCGATAGCAACCTGGATTACAGACCTTCTCTGGTTCATAGCGATAACGTAGGTGGCAGCCACTATTTGATGTTTACATCCGCTTGGGGGGTTCTATCCCCAGCAGGCGGAGACCGTTGCGGAGAACTATACCCACCATCCTAACTAGTGCCAGCCGGGTGACAACCTTACTCTCGGTTGGAGCCCTGAGTACCGGGCAGGTATCGTAGTACCTGTTGAACTCGACCGCCAACTGGTTGAGGTAAGAGGCGACCATGTCTGGTCTCAGCTGGTCAGCCGACCTGGAGACAACATCCGGGAAGTCTCCCAATAGCAGCAGAACACCGCGCTCTTCCTCCCCTGCATCGATTAGGCTCACCTTCTCGAGGTCATACCCCTGCTCGGCAGCCTTCTGCAGTATGCCTGCAGCTCTAACGTAAGAGTACTGAACGAAAGGCCCGCTGTTTTGTTCGAAGTCGAGAACCCTCTCCCAGGAGAACGTCAGCACTTTAGAGGGGGACGAGCTGAGGAAGTAAAACTTCAGAGCACCGATCCCCACACGCTCAGCATCCTCATGGGTTCCGAGACCCCGTTTCTCGATCTCCGCTTTAGCCCTGCTTACAGCCTCGTCTATGAGGCTATCCGCTGAGATGTAAACCCCTCTCCTGCTCGACATCCTAACGCCCGGCAGGCTCACCATCTCGTGGGAGTAGTGAACCAGTCTGCTACCGATATCCTCGTACCCCAGAGCGAAGAGCGCGAGCCTGAGCTGAGCCTGAGCAAGTGTCTGCTCTGCGGCGATAACGTTCACCACCAGGTCTGCTCTAGCTAGCTTCCACTCGGAGTAGGCGATATCGCGTGTAACGTAGAGAGTGGTACCGTCGGAGCGTGTCAAAGTCATCGGCGTGACAACCAACCCCTCAGCGATGCCCGCTTTCTTGCGGACCTCGGCGTCGGAAGCCAAGAGATCAGCCCTAAACACGAGAGCGCCGTCGCGCGTCTCGACCAGACCGGTCTTCACCAGCTTCTCAATTACTCTCTGAGTAGCCCCGCTCCAGACGGTGATCTCGCTTTCCCAATCCCAGCTGTCGAAGTGTATACTCAGCCGGTCGAGAGTCTGCTTGATCCCGGCCAGGCACCTCTCGACGACACTCCTGATAGCTTTAACCGCATCCTCCTCAAAATTCTCGTACCTCTCGCCGAGGCTTCTGGCTGCACGCTCAATGTCCTGGCCGAGCCGCCCCACCTCGTCCACTAGCTTGTTGAAAGCTTCGGGATGCTTCCTGCTGTACTCGTGAAGCCTGGCAGTATACTCCGATATCTTCGCGTTTATCTCCGCAACGCGGCTCGGGTCTCGTGTTGAGCGCAGCTCGCTCTTCAGTTTCTCCAGCTCGAGGAGGAGGTTAACCATTGTGTACACATCACCGACGAAATGGTCTGGCTTCCCCTTCTCGTAGGAGCCGGCGACCTTGTAGCCGAGCGCCGCGAAAGTCACCTGCAGCCCGACGTCGTCTACGTAAAAGTGGGTGTACACTTCGTGCCCCCTGCTGCGGAGGAGCCTCGCCAGGGCGTCACCGAGAATAGCGTTTCTCAGGTGGCCGATGTGAAGGGGGTGTATGGGGTTCGCGCTAGTGTGCTCGACGATTATCTTCAGCCTCTTCCCGCTGGGCACGCTTCCGTACTCGTCACCGTAGAAGAAGATCGAAGACTCGACAAGCTTTGAGTAATCCTTCAAGTTCACAGTGAAGTTGAGGAACGTGTTCTTAGCAGAATACGCGGCAAGCATGCTCGGCAGCCGCCGAGGGCTGAGAACGCTCACCAGCTCCTCAATACTCTTACCTGCTTGTGCGCAAACTTTGGAAAGCTGCGCGGAAACGTCTCCGAAAGCTCGCCTCTCTCTGCGCACTTCAATCGCAGTTTCCTCTACCGGGATTCCTCCCTCGCGTAGCCCCTCGAGTAAGAAGCCTCTCACCTGGTCTAGCAGAACGCCTAAAGGGTTCCTCGGCGGCAAGCTACCCACAGACATGCTCCCACCCTCGAAGAAGGCAGGCTTTAAATAAGCTACCGCGCCGCGCGAAGAAAGCAATTAAAAAGGGCTTGAAAAAAAGAATCCCCGGCGGGCCCGTCGTCTAGCGGCAGGATGCCGCCCTTACAGGGCGTGGCCAACACCTAGGATCGGCGGTGGTCCCGGGTTCGAACCCCGGCGGGCCCACCATGCTCATTTTTCCCTTAGGCGCACTTCCAGCTCCCTGAATCTAGGAGAAGATGCGGTTTTCCCGAAATCCCAGCAACTTCTCAGGAGTGAGAAAACCACCTAGTGGTGCGGCCGCCGGGATTTGAACCCGGGCTCTCCGCGCCTGAAGGCTCTGCGGCGTGGAAGGCCGCCATCCTACCAGACTAGACCACGGCCGCTGATAATGGAGAGGTCTTGAGGCATTTTAATTTTCCTCCGCTTTCCTCGCGCCGGGACATCGGAGGTAAAGCCTGTTCACCCGGAAGAGCATCGCCTCGGAGTGCTCCTGAGCTATCCTCGGATCCCCGCTAAAGTTGGAAGAGAAATGGTAGCCCGGCGGGGATTCGAACCCCGGATCTCCGCGCCTGAAGGCTCTGCGGGGCCAGAGCCCGCCATGCTTGGCCGCTACACCACCGGGCTTCCAGCCACCATAATTATGGAAGGTTGTTTTAAGGTTTACTTCGCCTTTCTCGAAGCGCTGCGCTTGTTCTCTGAACTCAGAGTGGAAACCGGTTGTTGAAGCTGGCAAAGCGCTTTTAACCCTGTGCTCTTCTGTGCGCGTGGACTGGATGAGGGTCAACAACCTCAAGGGGGTCGCTGTTTACCGTATCGACGAAGACGATGAGATCACTTGGCTCGACTGCCAGATAGCCGGCTTAAAGGTTGTTAGGGCTCGAGGAGACTTCGACAGCTACTTCCGCAAGCTGCGGGAGGTGATTCAAGAGCTTGGCTCGCTGAAAGGTTACGAGTACCTTCGCGAGTACACTCTGAGGTACAGGGCCCGCCGTAGACAGGGCCGCGGCTTCCTAATCTTCGCGGTATTCGCTTTTAGAGGGAGGAGAGTCGTAGGGGCTGTCTTAGGCTCCACGAGACCGGGGCTTTTGAGAACTCTCGATAAGAAACTTGCGAGCTTGGGCTGGCAGCGGTTATTCTTCTTGGAAATGAAGCTGCCGAGCAAGCACGCGCCGAGGCTCGGTAGCACCCGCTCGCGAGGCAGCGGAGTCTAGCCTTAGTTAGGAGAACGCAAAGAATATACCTGGGGAGTCTCACTGTATCCCTCGGCGGGGGTGCCCGAGCTAGGTCAAAGGGGGCGGACTGAGGTCCTTGAAAGGGGGTCAGAGCTCCGCTGGCGCTGGCCTGCCCGGGTTCGAATCCCGGCCCCCGCACCATCCTCCTCTTTTAGCTACCGGTGATCTGAGTAATGTGCACAGCATCAGGGAGGGGTTACCGGTTCACCGAGCGCAGAGGAGTTGTTCTGACGCCGAAATCTGCCGAGCTCCTCCTCTCGAGGGAAGGAGTCTTCAGAGTACCCGTTGACTTCGGCACAAGGTACGTGGAGGCTCTCTCTAGCGGAGAAGAGGCGACGCTGGCTGTGGGGAGCGTAGCTGTGAGCTTGAGAAGAGAGTTGCTCGAGCGCACCCTAAAGGCTGAGAAGCTTCTCTTCGTCAGCCCTCAGGAGGCGTATTTTCTCGAAGTTCGAGCCAACCGGTACTACAAGCTCAAGTACCTTGGGGAAGGCGTAGCCCCTACTGTCGAGATCGATGGTATCCACATGCACAACATTGTCGGCACAGATCCTCTGAGCGATGCGCGGAGAAAAGTAGCGCTAATCGGGGTGAGAGAGGGGCAGAGAGTGCTTGACGTATGCACAGGTCTCGGCTACACGGCGATCGTTTCAGCTTCACGCGGAGCAGAAGTAACGAGCATCGAGCTCGATGTCAACGTCTTGTGGCTTGCGGAGCACAACCCTTTCTCTCGAGGTCTTTCGAGGGTCGAAATATTGCTGGGCAACGCCTACGATGTTCTCGACGGGCTGGAGGATCAAAGCTTCGATGCCGTAGTTCACGATCCTCCTACCTTCGCTTTCGCCGGCGAGCTGTACGGCCTAGACTTTTACGGGAAGCTCTACAGAGTCATGAAGCCTGGTGCTCGACTGTTCCATTACACCGGTGCTCCGGGGAAGCACCGCGGGGTGGATGTTCAGAAAGGCGTGGCGGCAAGGCTCCGCGCCGCCGGCTTTAGGGTAGAGAGAGTTATCAAAGAGTATGGTATAGTTGCAGCGAAACCACCTTGAGAGGGGTCAGACAAACGCCTTCTCGTCACAGCTCAGCATAACTCTGATTCTTCATCCCAAAACTTGTACAGACCAGCGGCGTATTTAGCTTTCCCAGCCAGGCGAGAAGGATCCTATGCGGTTCTACCGCTCACCTTCTCGTGGATGGCGGGCCGGCCGGGATTTGAACCCGGGTCCTACGGGTCTCCTCCACGCTTCTGGATAAAAGCTTCGACAGGGCTAGAGGAGCCCACCGTCGCTCTTCCGTGCTGAGCTACCGGCCCTGCACTTCTGCCTTCTCTAAGAGAGGTATTTGTGCTTTCCGGTCAAGAGCTACCACGTCGTTTCTGATGAGTGACTGGAGAACCTCAACGAGCTTCTCCACAGGAACTCGCACCTGCTCGCGAGTGTCCCGAAATCTGACAGTGACGGTGTTCTCAGCGAGCGTTTGCCCGTCCACGGTTACGCAGTAAGGCACTCCGATCTCGTCTGCTTTCGCGTAGCGCCGCCCTATGCTGCCGTCTTCATCGTAGTAGGTTCGGAGGTGCTCGCGGAGTACACGGTATATCTCCCTAGCCTTGACGTCGAGCCCATCTCTCTTTACGAGCGGGAAAACCGCCACCTTGAATGGGGCAATGCTCGGCTTCAACCTGAGGTAAATCCTGCCTTTCTCCCTGGTGTAGGACTCGGTCAGCAGCGCGAGGATTATGCGCTCAAGCCCGAACGAAGGCTCTATCACGTAAGGGATTACTTTCTCACCATCGTCTACTATGTGGAGGCTCTCGCCGCTGTACTCCTGGTGCCTCCTTAGGTCGTAGTCTGACCTGTTCGAGATGCCAACTATCTCCTTCCAGCCCATGTACGGGAAGTAGTACTCGATATCGAAAGTCTGGACGGCGTAGTGCGCGAGCTCGCTTTTCACGTGTTCGCGAACCCGAAGCTTCTTCGGGTCTAGACCGATGCTGTGGAGCCAGCGCAGGCTTTCACCCACCCAGTATGCGTGCCAGACGGTGCTAATGTACCCGCTCTCCACAGCCTCGCCGAGCTTGATTACCTTAACGCCGCTCTCACCCTTCTCCTGGACCTCAGCCGGGAGAAGCTGAATCTCTAAGCTCCTGACCTCGTCGAAGTAAGGGCAGGAGTTCAGCTTCTTCGGGTTAACGAAGTACTCTATCTCTAGCTGGTTGAACTCGCGCAGCCTGAAAAGGAAGTTCCTGGGGGAGATCTCGTTCCTAAAAGCTCTCCCGTACTGGGCGATCCCGAAGGGGAGCGTAGCCCCCATCGCGAAAACGATGTTCTTGAAGTTGATGAAAATCAGCTGAGCGGTTTCAGGCCTGAGGTAAGCTACGAGGGGCTGCTCGCGGCGCGGCCCTACAGTTGTCGTAAACATCAAGTTGAAGGGCTTAGGGTCTGATAGCTCGCCGCCACAAGCTGGGCACTTCACACCGTGATCCTTTATCGCCCGGGCGAGACCTGCTGCAGATAGATCACTTACCTTGATTCCTAGCTCCTCCAGCAACGCGTCAGCCCTGTACTCGCTGCCGCATCGCGTGCAGGTTACTAGGATATCGAGAAAGCTCTCAACGTGCCCACTAGCCTCCCAAGTTCGAGGGTGCGTGATTATGCTACCATCAAGCCCGTAAACATCGTCTCTAAGCTCGACGAACCACCGCCACCAGCTGTTCAGAACGTTCCGCTTCAGCTCGATGCCCAGGGGGCCGTAGTCGTAGAAGCCGCTTAGCCCCCCGTAAATCCTGCCTGACTGGAAGAAGAAGCCCCTGCGGGCGCACAGGTCTACGATCTCGTCTAGCGTGATCTGCTTCTCGAGCTCTGGCGATGCCATCCACTTACCACCGGCCAGCTATAGACACCCTGTCTTACACAAGGTTTAAAAAGTATGCTGATGCTCGCAGATTTTAGACGTGCACCTGACGGGTTTCCTCCTATGCCGCGTAAGGTTGATATTTTAAGGCACAAGCTGGTACCCCAGCATATTCTTCTCAGTCAAGAGGAAGCCAAGAGAATTCTCCGGAAACTCGGCCTCAAGAAAAGCGAGCTACCGTGGATATACTCCACAGATCCTGTCGCGAGGGCTCTCAAGGCAAAGCCGGGTGACGTGATCATGATCATCAGAAAAAGTCCTACAGCCGGCGAGGCTGTAGCTTTCAGAGTAGTTGTGAAAGGGTGAGGGATATGCCGGCGGAGGCGGTGGCTGGGCTAACAAGAGAAGAACTATGGGAGCTGGTTAAAGCATACGTTAGAGAAGCGGGTGTCGTGAGGCAGCATATTGACTCGTACAACGCTTTCCTGGAGCGGGGGCTCCAGCAGATCGTAGACGAAGTAGGTGGGATAAAGGTTGAGGCTCACGGAGTCGAGGTTAGGTTTGGAAGGATCGAAGTAGGTAACCCGGTTTTCAAGGAAGCTGATGGATCTGAACTGAACCTTACTCCGATGATCGCGAGGCTTAGGAACATAACTTATGCTGCGCCCCTCTACCTCTACGTATCGTTCTACGTAGACGGTGAGGAGCGGCGAAGGGAAAGGGTATTCATCGGCATGCTTCCTATAATGGTTAAGAGCAGCAAATGCGTGCTATCTAAGGCGACCCCCGAGGAGCAGGTGAAGCTCGGCGAGGATCCCTACGACCCGGGAGGCTACTTCATCATTAACGGATCCGAAAGAGTCGTAGTAATGCAGGAGGATCTGGCGGTTAATAGAGTTCTCGTTGATTACGGGGGCGAGAGCAGCTCCGTGACTCACACCGCGAAAGTTTTCTCTGTAGCGGCAGGCTACAGAGTCCCCGTAAGGTTGGAGAGAACTAAAGACGGGCTACTTTACGTATCCTTCCCGGCGTGCCCCACTCGAATCCCTGTTGTCGTGATTATGCGCGCACTAGGCCTGAGAAGCGACAGGGATATAGTCTCTGCGATCAGCTCGCACCCGAGAGTCCAGCAGGAGTTCCTCCCGGTGCTCATCGAGCAATCGAAGATCGCTCAAACTGAGGAGGACGCACTAGACTATATAGGTTCCCGTGTCTCGCCCGGACAACCCAGAGACGTGAGGCTGCAGAGGGCTCAGCAGGTTCTCGACGAGAACTTCCTGCCGCACATAGGGAGGAGTCCCGCGGCCCGCGTCGCCAAAGCTTTCTTCGTGGGTCAAATGGTGGCCCGTCTCCTCGAGCTTAAGCTGGGCTTAAGAGGCCCAGACGACAAGGACCACCTAGCCAATAAGAGGATACGGCACGTTGGCGAGCTTCTCGCGATCGTTTTCCGCCAAGCTTTCCGGCAGCTAGTGAAGGAGATGCAGTACTCGCTCGAGAGACACATGACGAAGGAGAGGGACATCAGCATAGTCAGCATAGTTAGGCCCGACATCATAACGGACCGGCTAAGGCACGCTTTAGCGACTGGAAACTGGCCTGGCGGCCGATCTGGTGTAAGCCAGATACTTGACCGCACGAACTACTTGGCTACATTGTCGCACTTGAGGCGAGTCGTCTCGCCTCTCTCGAGAACCCAGCCTCACTTCGAGGCTAGGGAGCTTCACGGGACACAGTGGGGCAGGTTATGCCCGGTTGAATCTCCTGAAGGACAGAACTGCGGTCTAGTCAAGAATCTAGCGCTAATGGCCACCCTCTCGAACGGCTACAGCGAGGAGGAAGTCTACACTCTGCTCGTCACTAGGCTGGGTGTCGTTCCCCTAGAGAAAGCATCGGGGGCTCTACTGAGGGGCGCGCGAGTATTTCTGAACGGCCGCCTCATAGGGTACGCGGAGAATGGAGCTAAACTGGCCGCAACAATTCGTGAGCTGAGGAGGCAGGGGAGAATAAGTCACGAGATTAACGTAGCTTACTACGATCTCGGTGAGCTCAAAGAGGTTTACGTTAACTGCGACGCTGGGCGTCTCCGCCGCCCTCTGATCATTGTGGAGAATGGCGAACCAAAGCTGAAGCGCGCTCACATCGAGCTCCTCAGGAGGGGGGAGTGGGGCTGGCAAGACCTCATCGATAACGGTATAATTGAGTACCTGGATGCAGAGGAGGAGGAGAACGCCTACATCGCCGAAGACGTATCCAAGGTGACCCCGGAGCACACCCACGCCGAGATAGTGCCCGCCGCGATTCTCGGGATAATCGCCATGACTATACCTTTCATAGAGTACAACCAGTCGCCGAGAAACTCGTACCAGGCGGCGATGGCTAAGCAGTCCCTCGGCATTCCGACCTTGAATTACCGTCTGCGCATGGATCCGAGAATGCACGTAATGTACTACCCGCAGAAGCCGCTCGTAAAGACGCGGATTTTCGACCTTTTACCGCTGGATGACCTGCCCTACGGCACGAACATGGTCGTCGCTGTTCTCACGGGCTCCGGCTACAATATCCAGGACGCGGTGGTGATAAACAAAGCTTCAGTCGAGCGCGGCATGACGCGCTCAGTCTTCATGAGAACCTACGAAGCTGAGGAGAGGAAGTACCCCGGAGGTATAGAGGATCGCTTCGAGAAACCTTCGCCCGAGCAGGAGCCTTTAGATATGAAGCCTCTAGAGGCTTACTCAGCGCTTGACCCGCTCGACGGTATCGCTTATGTAGAGTCAGACCTCAAAGGAGGGCAGGTGGTCATCGGGAGGACCAGCCCGCCCAGATTCTACACGAGCAGCTTTGAGCCGAGAGTTGGGACCAGGAGAAAGGATACGTCGATAGTGCTTCGCCACGGAGAGAAGGGCACCGTAGATAGGGTACTCATAATGGAGAGCCCTGAAGGCATCAAGCTAGTTAAGGTTCGTGTACGCGACCTGAGACCGACGGAAGTTGGAGACAAGTTCGCGTCGAGACACGGGCAGAAGGGGGTCGTCGGGCTGCTAGTCCCGCAGGAAGACATGCCGTTCACTGAGGATGGCATCGTCCCCGATCTCATAATCAACCCGCACGCCATACCCTCGAGGATGACTGTGGGGCAGCTTCTCGAAGCTTTGGCGGGCAAAGCGGCCGCTCTCTCGGGAAGGAGGATCGATGCCACGGCATTCGAGCCGACCTCTCTCGACGATATCAGAGAGATCCTCAAGGCTTATGGTTTCCGCAGCGACGGCAAAGAGGTCCTCTACAACGGCATCACGGGCGAGAGGTTGGAGGCAGAGATATTCATCGGCGTCGTGTTCTACGAGAAGCTTCACCACTTAGTGGCTGATAAAATGCACGCAAGGGCCAGAGGCAGGGTTCAGATACTCACAAGGCAACCTACCGAGGGTAGAGCCAGAGAGGGTGGGCTCAGGTTCGGAGAGATGGAGAAAGACTGCCTCATCGGCCACGGGTCAGCCATGCTGCTTAGAGAGCGCCTGGTGACGAGCTCCGACCGCACGACTATATGGGTCTGCGAGAACTGCGGGTACATGGGTTGGCTTGACGCGAGGAAGAATGCGCCGTTCTGCCCGCTCTGCGGCGATAAGGGCAGGTTAAGCCCGGTAGAAGTTTCGTATGCTTTCAAGCTACTCATTCAGGAGCTCATGGGTCTCGGGATCTCGGTAAAACTAAGGCTTAAAGATAAGACCTCGAGGTGATGCTGTTGAAGCAGACAAAGGTAGTTGCCGGAATAAAGATCGGGATTCTATCCCCCGAGGTTATACGCAAGATAGCAGTAATGCGCATCGAGACGTCAGAGCTCTACGACGAGGAAGGATTCCCGGTGCCCGGAGGGCCCATGGATAGAAGGCTGGGCCCCATCGAGCCCGGGGCTGTGTGCCAAACGTGCGGTAACAGGTCGGTGAACTGTCCCGGACACTTCGGCTACATCGACCTCGTGAGACCGGTAATCCACCCCGAGTTCTCAGCACATATAGCTAACCTCCTGAAGGCAACCTGCCGAAGCTGCGGGCGGGTGAAGCTTCCAGCCGAAAAGCTCGAAGCTGTAGGAAGAATAATGGAGAAGCTGGGCGAAAAGTGGCCTTCGCTCAAGCGCAAGTACGCTCAGAGAGTTATCAAGGAAGCTTCGAAGCAGACGGTCTGCCCTCACTGCGGCGCCCAGCAGTACAAGATAAAGCTGGAGAAGCCCTACACGTTCTACGAGCAGAGGGAGGTCGGCGTCGTCAAGCTCACACCGCTGGAAGTCAGGGAGAGGCTGGAGCGGATACCCGACTCAGACCTTCGGGTTCTAGGGCTAGACCCTAAGGAGAGTAGACCCGAGTGGATGGTGCTCACAGTCCTGCCTGTAGTCCCGCCATCCGTAAGGCCGTCCATCACCTTGGAGTCGGGCGAGAGGTCCGAAGACGATTTGACCCACAAGCTCGTGGACATAATCAGAGCTAACCAGAGGCTTAAGGAAAATATAGAGGCGGGTTCTCCCTCTCTCGTCATCGAAGACCTCTGGAACCTCCTGCAGTATCACGTGGCTACCTACTTCGATAACGAGCTGCCCGGCATTTCCGCTGCCCGGCACAGGTCGGGTAGACCTCTGAGAACCCTTGCGCAGAGGCTGAAGGGCAAGGAGGGGAGGTTCAGGGGCAGCTTGGCCGGCAAGCGCGTTGACTTCTCCGCGCGCACGGTAATCTCCCCCGACCCCAACCTAGGGATCAATGAGGTGGGCGTTCCCATAGAGGTGGCTAAGGTCTTGACCGTCCCCGAGAGAGTGACACCGTGGAACCTGGAGAAGCTAAGGCAGCTGGTTAGGAACGGCCCCGACAAGTGGCCAGGCGCCAACTACATAATCAAGCCGGACGGCTCCCGCGTCGACCTACGCTACGCGAAGCACCTGGATGAAATCGCTGATACGTTGAAGCCCGGCTACATTGTTGAGAGGCACCTCATGGACGGCGATGTAGTGCTCTTCAACAGGCAGCCCTCCCTCCACAGAATGTCCATTATGGCTCACATAGTCAGAGTGCTGCCCTACAAGACCTTCCGCCTCAACTTGCTCGTCACGATACCCTATAACGCCGACTTCGATGGCGACGAGATGAACCTCCACGTTCCTCAGACCGAGGAGTCTCAAGCCGAGGCCAAAACCCTCATGCTCGTGCAGGAGCACATAATGACTCCAAGGTACGGTGCGCCGATAGTCGGAGGCCTGCACGACTACATAACGGGAGCTTACCTGCTCACCAGAAAGGATACTGTGCTCGACAGGAGAGCCGCGTCCAACCTCATTTACTTCGGTGGACGCCCCCCAACTCTACCGGAGCCTGCGATCCTGAAGCCGGGTCCCTACTGGACCGGTAAGCAGATTGTCAGCGTATTCCTCCCCGAGGATATGAACTACGTGGGTAGGGCGGCTGTGGCCCCGGCGAGCGGCGCATGCAACGAAGAGCACTGCGACAACGATGGTTATATCCTAGTCAAGAGGGGGAAGCTTCTCTTGGGAGTGTTCGATAAGCAAGCCATAGGGGCCGAGAAGCATGGCACTCTGCTGCACGAGATAGTAGTCGCTTACGGTAACGAGAAGGGTCGCGAGATGATGGACTCCCTTTTCAAAGTCTTCCTAGCGTACTTGGACATGTATGGCTTCACGATGGGTCTAGACAGCGTGATAATACCCGAGGAGGCTACGCGCGAAATAGAGGAGGCTATCAAGGAATCTGAGAAGCGCGTTGAGGAGCTTATCGACGCGTACAGGCGGGGCGAACTGGTGCCCATGCCCGGCAAGACACGCCGGGAGACCCTCGAAGAAATGATAATGAGCGTGCTGGCTGAAGCGCGCACGAAGGCGGGCGAGATCGCTAGCAGGTACCTGGGCATGACCAACCACGCTGTAATCATGGCTAAGACGGGCGCTAGAGGAAGCATGCTCAACTTGACGCAAATGGCAGCAATCGTGGGGCAGCAGTCGGTGAGAGGTAAGCGTATCGAGCGCGGTTTCACTGGTAGGCCTATAGCACACTTCCGTGCCGGAACCCTGGCTCCCGAGGCTAAGGGCTTCGTGAAAAGCGGCTTCGCCGACGGCCTCAGCCCCGTAGAGTTCTTCTTCCACGCCGTCTCGGGCAGAGAGGGGCTCGTTGACACCGCCGTGAGAACGGCGCAGAGCGGCTACATGTACCGGCGCCTGCAGAACGCTATGCAGGACTTCTACGTAGCTTACGACGGTACTGTAAGGAATAGTGAGGGCGTGGTCATACAGTTCCGCTACGGGGAAGACGGCGTCGATCCGTCCCGAAGCGATCACGGGAAACCGGTCAACGTCGCTAAGCTAGTTAAGAGGGTGATAGCTCTAAGAGGTGAGGGTTGATGCCGGAGCCCATAACCCAGGAGGAGCTCAGATGCGAGGTCGAGAAGTACCACGATGTGCTCCCTGAGTCGCTGAGGCAGGAGCTCTACACCGCAATACTCGAGCATAAGCTGTCCCGAGAAGAAGCCCTATCCGTGATCAATGAGACTGTGAAGCGGTACTTCTCCAGCCTAGTTCACCCCGGCGAGGCTGTTGGCACGGTTGCGGCGCAGTCGATCGGCGAGCCTGCCACTCAGATGACGCTTAGAACCTTCCACTTCGCCGGGGTTAGAGAGCTCAACGTGACCCTGGGTCTCCCCAGGCTCATCGAGATCGTCGACCTCAGAAGAGAGCCTTCTACCCCGATGATGGAGATCTACCTCGAGCCCGAGGTCGCGAAGGACGAGCAAGCCGCGCTTAGAATCGCTAAGCAGATCGAGCTCACTACGGTTGAGAACCTGTGCAAGTCCGCGACCATCGACTACTACGAATCTGCTATCATACTGGAGCTCGACCCGGAGATGATGGAGAACAGGGAAGTTACCCTGGACGAGCTGCTCAAAGTGCTCGAGAAGGTGAAGGGCAAGAAGGGGTCTATCGAGGTTTCAGAGGACGGGAGTGTTGTGACAATTCGGCTCAATATCGACGACGTGGTGAGGCTGAGGCGCGCCTACGAGAGAGTTCTCAGCCAGAGAGTGAAAGGCCTAAAAGGCATCCGCCACGCGATCGTCAAGCCGATCCGAAACGAGAGAGGAGAGCTCGTGGAGTACGTAATACTTACTGAGGGCAGTAACCTGCAGGGCGTTCTTTCCGTTCCTGGCGTCGACGCTACACGTACAACAACCAACAACATCCAGGAGATATACGAGGTGTTGGGCATCGAGGCCGCTAGGGCCGCGATAATAGAGGAGATCAAGAAGGTGCTCGACGAGCACGGCCTCGACGTAGACTACAGGCACATAATGCTCGTGGCCGACGCGATGACGTACACAGGCGTTGTGCGGCAGGTGGGAAGGCACGGCGTGGCGGGTGAGAAGGGCAGCGTTCTCGCGCGGGCCAGCTTCGAGGTTACCGTTAAAAACCTCGTAGAGGCAGCCCTGCTGGGAGAGGAGGATACGCTGCGCGGAGTCATAGAAAATGTTATTACGGGCAGCAAGCCAATTCCTATCGGCACCGGCTCCGTCAGGTTGAAAATTAAGCCCGCGGAGATCGCCGGCACTGGAGGTGGTGCTTAATGTCGGCAGAATTAGCGAGAGAGCTGCAGACTGCTCTGAGAACCGGGAAAGTCGTCTTGGGCTACCGGAGGACTCTTAAAGAGCTGGTAAACGATAGGGCTAAACTAGTCGTCATTGCGAAGAATGCTCCAAGCCACATCTCAGAGGAGCTGAAGCGCTACGCCTCGATCGCCAAGATCCCTGTCCTGGTATTCGAGGGGTCCAGCCGCGAGCTCGGGTCAGTGTGCCGCAAGCCGTTCATGGTTTCTGCACTGGCCGTACTGGACCCTGGGGAAAGCACTATCCTCCAAATGGCTAAGGGAGAGTAGGTTCATGAGGGAAGGGACCTTCAAGCTAACGAACGAGGAGCTGCAGCTAATGAGAGTGTTCGAAGAGATAACGAGTGTTGTGCCTCTTGACTGCGTGTACGATCCACAGTTCGACCGTTACATATTTATTGTCGGTAGAGGGCAGGCCGCGGTAGCTGTCGGCAAGAACGGGTCTAAAGTGCGTCTTCTCAAAGGCGTTCTCAAAAAAGAAGTGGAGATCGTTGAAGGAGGCGAGAACATTGAAGAGCTCGTAAAGTCCGCACTCTTCCCGGCGAAGATCGCGGGGGTAGTGGTCCATGAGAACGGAGCTCAGAGAGTAGTTATAGCTAAGGTGACTCGGGATTCTTTGGGCTTCGCTATAGGCAGGAACGGCAGGAACGTGCACAGGGCTCGGATTCTCCTGCGCAGGTACTTCGGGGTCAGCGACATAAGAGTGATGCAGCATCCCTAGTCGAGTTACGCGTACAGCATAATGTATTTAATGCACGGAGCCTGCACGAGGCTTGCGGTGTATTAGATGCCGGGCAAGAAGTCCCCTCTAGGGCTGTATGCGGCGCGCAAGTTAGTCAACAAGAGGAAGAAGTTTAGGTGGAGCGACTTAGAGTACAAGAGGAGAGTCCTCCAGCTGAAAAAGAAGGTTGACCCTCTTGAAGGCGCTCCCATGGCGCGTGGAATAGTTATAGAGAAAGTGGGGATCGAGAGCAGGCAGCCTAACAGCGCTGTGAGAAAGTGTGTGCGTGTTCAGCTCATAAAGAACGGGAAGGTTGTCACCGCCTTCCTGCCAGGAGACGGCGCTCTTCTCTTCGTCAATGAGCACGACGAGGTAGTTATCGAGGGGATCGGTGGGCCAGAGGGGAGAGCCTACGGCGACCTGCCAGGTGTCAGGTGGAAGGTTATTAAGGTCAATGGAGTTTCGCTCAAAGAGATTCTGCGCGGTAGGAAGCAGAAGCCCATGAGGTAGCTGCAATGCCCCCCAAGCTCACTATCGTCTCCAAGAAGGATGAGAAACTCGTAGTAGAGCTTGAAGGCGTAACCCCTGCCCTCGCGAACTCGATTAGGAGAGCGCTCATCGCCGAGGTACCTGTTCTGGCGATCGACGAAGTCATCGTGGCGGAGAATTCCTCGGTTCTCTGGGACGAGATGATAGCCCACAGGCTCTCTCTCATCCCGCTGAAGATGAGCGAGGAGACTTATGATGCTCTGCTGGACTGCTACCTCAGAGGGGAGGATTGCAGCGTTATCTTCACTCTAGAAGAGAAAGCTTCAGAGAGAGCGAGGACCGTGCTCAGCGGGCACTTGAGATTCGAGGGTGTTGAGGGTGTCGCTGCGCCCCCGGAGGCTTTCCAGGTAGAGCCTGTCTCGAAGAACATACCCGTGGTGAAGCTGGCAAAGGGTCAAGGTATCTCTCTGACCGCTATAGCCAGGATGGGTGTCGGGCGGGAGCACGCGAAGTGGCAGCCGGTAGCGGCTGTCGGCTACAAGCACAAGCCTGTGATCAGGGTTCTCCGCAACCCCGACGAGGCCACTGCTACTAAGATTCTCGAGGTATGCCCCAGAAAGGTCTTCGGCTACCTGGATGGCAATCTGGTTGTTGCTCAGCCCACATCCTGCAACTTGTGCGGTGAGTGCGCTGAGAAGTTCCCGGAGTACGTGGAGGTTAGCGGTGACCCGACATCTATCAGGCTGAGCATCGAAGGGCTGGGCACTATACCTGTGGAGAAGATCCTCCACGTTGCCTTAGAAATGCTGGACAGGAAGTTGGCGCGGCTGGTCGACAGCATAAGGGAGGCTGCTCAGCAGAGCTCCGGTTAGCCGGGGAAACTTTTTAAGCTCTTTGAACTTGGGAGGTAGGTCGCTCATGAAGAGGACGGGTCCCACAAACATACACTTGCGCCTGCTAATTAAAAAGCTGAAGCAAGCCAGTCGCGCGCATAAAGCTCCCGTTTGGCGTGCAGTGGCTTACCACCTCAGCAAGCCGAGACGCGAGAGGGTTGAAGTCAACCTTAGCCGGATAAACAGGTACGCTGAGGACGGCGACATGGTAGTAGTCCCGGGTAAGGTTCTCGGCAGTGGGGAGCTGACTAAGAAGGTTACGGTTGCCGCGTGGAAGTTCAGCAGAACCGCTATGGTTAAATTGAGGAGCACCGGGGAGGCAATCACTATAGAAGAGTTGCTGCAGCGCAACCCTGAGGGGAAGGGGGTGAAGATAATCACCTAGGTGGCGCGTATGCAGGAGAACTTGCTCGTAATCGACGGCGAAGGACACGTTGCTGGAAGGCTCGCTAGCATCGTGGCTAAGAGGCTTCTCCGAGGAGAGAGCATAGTCGTCGTTAACGCCGAGAAGCTGGTGATAACGGGTAAGCGGGAGAGAGTTTTTGAGCAGCACTACAAAAGGTGGGCAGAGTGGAGGACCTACTACAACCCTGAGAAGAGGGGCCCGAAGTACCCGAGGATGCCCGACCGGCTGTTTAAGAGGATGGTAAGGGGTATGCTCCCCGACAAGCCGAAGGGGAGAGAAGCGTTGAGAAGGCTTAAAGTGTACATCGGCGTGCCCAGCGAGTTTTCCTCCCGCGAGAAAGCGAAGATCCCCGAAGCGCTCTTCAATAACCCCTTCATACCCTACGTGACGCTTGGTGAGCTCTGCAGAATGCTCTCTCAAAGGAGCTTTGAGGGTGGTGTAGGATGAGCGTGAAGATAGTGTTGGCTTCGGCTAGGAGGAAGACAGCTAGGGCTAGGGCTATCGTCCGCGAAGGGCGCGGCAGAGTCTTGGTGAACGGTGTGCCTCTGGAGGTTCTCGAACCCGAGCTTGTAAGGCTAAAGATCATGGAGCCGATCGTCCTGGCGGGCAAGCTCGCAAGCCAAGTCGATATATACGTTGAAACCTCGGGGGGAGGCGTGATGGGGCAAGCCTCAGCAGCTAGAACTGCAGTAGCTCGCGCGCTCGTCGAGTGGACTGGCAGCGAGGAGCTCAAGAAGCTGTACCTAGACTACGACAGAAACCTTCTCGTTGAAGACCCCCGGCAGGCGGAGCCCAAGAAGCCCAGAGGCAGATCGGCTAGAGCTAAGCGCCAGAAGAGCTACCGCTAGCCTTTGAAGTACTCTTCTACTCCGCTGTACACCAGGATCTTGTCGATCACTTCCACGTGAGAGAGGAACATCCTCCGGCAGCAGTACCTCGTCACCCCCATCTCATCTAAGACTTTGCCGGCGTCCTCGCCTTTCTGGACCCTCTGGGCGAACTCGTACCACTTATCGGCTATCAGGGCTCCGCAAGTGAAGCAGCGTATCGGGATTATCATCCCCACCAGCCCTCTTCGCCACAGCCGTCTGTAAATAACTTTATGCTCTAGGGTCGACTTCCCGAATGTGGTAACAGTGTCTAGGATAAATGCGAGAGATGCCTACAAGTTCGTTCTCTCGTCGCAGAGGCCGGTGGCTCTGCTCTTGCCTGATGCCGTGGCTCCGGATTTCGAGAAGCAGATTAGAGCTGTCGCGCTTTCAGAGGGTGCTTTCTTCTATAGTGTGAGCTGCTCTGATGACGGTCACAGCGGTAAGCTGCATGTTACTGATTCACTGCTTAAGGAGATCTTAGAGGAAGAGGTGGGAGCCCTTTCCGCTCTTCTCTTGAAGTCGGCCGCCTCACCACAGGTGGCGAGGAACCGGGCCTTCCTCCTCCTCGCAGAGGATGGAGTGCGCTCTCTCAGCCAGCTGAAGGGAATATTCTACCTGCTGGAACTCCTCGAAGAGCATGAAAAATCGAGCGAGTGCGAGCCCTCAGAGAATCTCTTCGTGAGAGGGTGCAAACCGCTGAAACTCATGTACGCGGTCAAACTTCTAGCCGGGGCTTGCAGGAAGAGGGAACACCCCACTCTGATCTTCGTCAATGCTAGAGAGAGTGCGAGGCAGCTAGCCGCCGTCAAGCTCCCGAAAGAGGCAAGGCTCCTCTTGCTCTGGCCGCTGTCCAGCGTCCCGCGGCCCTGCGAGCTGGATGTTATCGCGCCGAGAAGCGTTTTGCGGGAAGCTTGGCCCGCGAGCCGCGGAGTCCCCCTGGTGAAGGTGGGAGCCGACTACGCCGCTGCGCGCTGCTGAGAACCATGCCGGTTGGTGGGCCCGCCGGGATTCGAACCCGGGATTTGGCGGGCTCAGCGAACTGCCCTCCACCACCGTGTCAGGGTGGCTTCAGGAGGCTTATCTTATCCTAGCCACTAGACGACGGGCCCCGCTGCCTCACTGCCACCTCTCAACTTTAAACCTTTTGTTCCGAACTCCGGGAGCCATAGGTTTAAAAGGGGGGCTTCGCGAGGAGAAGGGGTACTATGGAAGCTGGTGGGCTTGAAGTAGCTGTGGGAGAGCTGCTGATCCCGCTGGAGATGTACCTAGCGGCAGGCGTGAGAATAGGAACCAAGATGAAAAGCAAGTTCATGGAGCCCTACATCTTCAGCGTACGCCCAGACGGCCTCTACCTTCTCGACGTGAAGAAGACCGACGAGAGAATCAGGCTAGCGGCAAAATTCATCGCCCGGTACCCGCCCGAGAAAGTGGTTGTAGTCGCCGGGAGGCAGTACGCGCACAGACCGGCCAGGAAGTTCTGCGGCCTCGTGGGCTGCAAGGCGATCACCGGGAGGGTTCCTCCAGGAACCTTCACGAACCCATCTCTCCAGTCCTTCACAGAGGCTTCGCTGATGGTTATCACGGACCCCCGTGTCGACGAGCAAGCGCTGACGGAGGCGGGGACTATGGGGATCCCCGTTATCGCCTTCTGCGACACCGACTCGCCCACGAGCTTCGTAGACTTAGTCATCCCCACAAACAACAGGGGCAGGAAGGCTTTAGCGCTCGTCTTCTGGCTGCTCGCGAGGGAGGTGCTCAGAGCCCGCGGAGAGATACCTCCGGACGGCGAGCTTCCCGTGCCCGTCTCCGAGTTCGAGGCCCGAGTCCTCCTGACCGGTGAGGTGGTCTAGCCCCAGCGCCGAGTCCTCCTGACCGGTGAGGTGGTCTAGCCCCAGCGTGCAGTTAAATAAGCTGCTCCTACAAGCTTCTTCTGGAAGGGTGTATGAGGAAGCGGTACCCGTCTCAGGCGGGGTACTTTTACCCGAAATCCGAGGAAGAGCTCCGCAGCGCTCTGAAGGCCGCTTTCCTCCACGGCTTGGGACCCGGTTTCCTCCCGGAGGTTTCCGCGGGCTTCACGGGAGAGGTCATCGGCGCCGTAGTCCCCCACGCGGGGTACATCTACTCGGGGCACGTAGCGGCTCACGCGTACGCTAGGCTCGCCTCCGCAGGCTCTCCTAATCACGTGTTCATCATTGGGCCTAACCACCACGGCATCGGCGCCCCCGTGGCTGTCGACGAGCATGAAGCGTGGGTTACACCTCTCGGCGAGGTGGAGGTGGATTTAGAGGTGGCTAAGGAGCTCGCAGCCTCTGAGGAGCTGATCCGCTTCGACTTCTCGGCTCACGTCTACGAGCACTCGATAGAGGTGCAGGTGCCATTCCTCCAGTTCGTTTTCGGGAAAGGCTTCCGCATCATACCGATCTCGATGCTACGCCAAGATCACCGCGCTGCCGCGAGAGTTGGGCAGGCGGTAGCTAGGGTTATCCGCGAGCACGGGCTCAAGGCGTACGTGCTTGCGAGCAGTGACATGAGCCACTACATCCCGGCAGAGGTGGCGCGCAAAAAGGACTTCAAAGCCATCGAGAGGATTCAGAGGCTGGATGTTCAGGGGCTCTACGACGTGGTTATAGAGGAAGATATCTCGATGTGCGGCTACGGCCCCGTGATGGTGCTCATGAAGGTAGCCCAGGAGCTGGGCTACACCGAGGTCCGGCTGCTCAAGTACGCGGACTCGGGAGACGTCACTGGGGACAAGAGCGAGGTCGTGGCTTACGCCGCCCTATCCTTTGAAAAGCCGGGCTTGGCGCGGAAACCGTAGAGGCCGCTGCCCCTCTCTATCGGGGCTTTGAGTCTGCGCCGCCGCGCAGCGGAGCCCCCCAGCCCCTCCGAGCGGGTAAAGGTGAAACGTTTAAAGCGCACGTAGGGTGTGTCCCGCGCCGCACCTATGAGCATCTCCACGCGTAAGGATGATCACGTGCTGCTCTCAGTCAAAGAGCGCGTGACGTCGAGCGCTACGACTCTTCTGGAGGACGTTATTTTCGTGCACCACACGATTCCCCGGTGCGCATTAGCTGACATCAGCTTGGAGTCGGACTTCCTCGGGAAGGCTGTGAGCGCGCCGGTCATGATCAGCGGGATGACGGGTGGTTCCCCGCTGGCAGAGAAGATTAACCGCTCGCTGGCTGCGGTTGCGCAGAAGCTGAAGATTCCCTTGGGTGTGGGCAGCCAGCGGGCAGCTCTCGTCGACAGGGAGCTGGCGAGGACGTTTTCCGTTGTACGCGATGTAGCTCCTGACATTCCCGTGGTCGCGAACATCGGCGCTAGCCAAGTTTCTCGCGGGCTTAGCGCGAGCCAGGTGCTCGAGCTTGTCGAGATGGTGCGCGCCGATGCGCTGGCAGTTCACTTGAACCCCCTCCAGGAGGCTCTCCAGCCCGAGGGCGAGCCGGATATGAGGTCGTTCATCGAGAACCTGAGACAGCTCGCCAGGGAGTCCCCGGTACCCGTGCTGCTTAAGCAGACTGGGGAGGGCTTCTCGCGCGAAGCCGCTCTAATGGTCAAGGGCCTCGTTAAGGGCATAGACGTGGGCGGGGCTGGTGGAACCTCTTTCGCGGTGATAGAAGGCCTCAGGGCGAGGTTGAGGGGGCTTGACGAGCTGGAGGAAATGGCTTCAACGTTCGCCTCTTGGGGTATCCCCACGGCTGCGAGCATCCTTGAAGTGCGCAGCGCGCTGCCCGATATCTTTCTCATCGCTTCGGGTGGCTTGACTACGGGGGTGGATGTCGCGAAGGCTCTCAGGCTGGGTGCGGACTTCGCAGGCATAGCGAGGCCTGTACTCCTGAAGCTGTATTACGGCGGCGAGCAAGCTGCGGAAAGGTACCTTCGGAGAGTTGTGAGCGAACTAAGAGTTGCGGTTTTCCTCACGGGCAGCTGCTCGCTTGAGGAGCTGCGGAAAGCCCCCGTAATTGTTAAAGGCCTCCTGAAGGAGTGGGTTCTCCAGAGGGGGTTGGAGATCCCTCGAGGGGCTGGCTATGGGTGACTGCGCTGGGGGAGGGTTCCAGATTCTCGAGCACACGGCGGATGTTCTCATCAGGGCTTGGGGCTCGACGCTGGATGAAGCTTTGAGTCACGCCGTGCTGGGAATGTACGAGGTGATGACAGATCTCAGCAGCATCAGACCCTCTGAGATGAGGGTTGTGGAGGCTGAGGGGGTCGACCTCGAGAACCTCCTGTACAACCTTATCGAGAAGCTGATAATACTGTTCGATGAGGAAGCTTTCCTCATCTCCAGCGTCGAGAGCTGCCAGCTCACACAGCGGGACGGTGCCTGGCACGTAGTCCTCGAAGCTCGCGGCGAGAGGTACGATCCTGAGAGGCACGAGTCGAGAGTCCTCGTGAAGGCGGCGACGTACCACATGATGAGAATCTGGAGCGAAGAAGGCTGCTGGTTCATCCAGTACGTGGTCGATATCTAACGGCTCAGCCGAAGCTCAGCACTATCCTCTTCAGGGTCAGCGTGGGCACCCTCTCTCTACCCCTCTCCTCGAACCTCACCAGCTTGTACTTTTCGAGAAACTTCAAGTCGCGGTACACGTTTGGGACAGAACGGCCCAGAATGCTTGCGAGCCGCGTTATGCTCTCTCCCCGGCTTCTGGATAGTACTTCAACGAGCTCTCTCATTCTCTTGGATAGCAGGCGGTGAACGACGTCAGCCGGAATCTCCTCCCTTATCGTCTTGTGCAGAGCTTCGTCCCCTTCTTCCTCGTACATCAGGTAAAGCTTCTCAAACTTCGCCTCTCTAACAGCGCTGTCGAAATCCTCCCGCGTTAGCTCCCTCTCGACTACCGCTCTCACGGGTTTTTTATCATCAGATGATAAAAAAGCTTATCCAAGCTGCGCAGCTTACTTCACGGTGGTTTAGGTGGTACCACCTCTCCGCAAGATAACAGACTACATGTGGGAGATCCCCGAGAAGTATAAGCCGGGCATGCTCGTCCCTGCGCTCGTGATCGCTGACGAAGTGCTTCTCAGCAAGATGAAAGAGGATCTGACCCTCGAGCAAGCGGCCAACGTGTCCCACCTCCCCGGCATCTACAAGTACTCGATAGTGCTCCCCGACGGGCACCAGGGCTACGGTTTCCCCATCGGTGGAGTAGCTGCTTTCGACGCTGAAGAGGGCGTGCTAAGCCCAGGAGGGGTCGGGTACGACATTAATTGCGGGGTTAGAGTGCTGAGAACCGAGCTCGACGAGAAGGATGTGAGGCCCAGGCTCAGGGACCTCGCCAGGGTTCTCTTCCGCAAGATCCCGTCGGGGCTGGGGAGCACTAGCGGCCTTAACCTAAGCTTCCCGGAGCTCGACAAAGTCCTGGAGGAGGGCGTCGAGTGGGCGCTCGAGAGGGGTTACGGGTGGAGGGAGGACGCCGACCACATCGAGGAGGGCGGCAGCATGAAGGGCGCTAGAGCGGACGCGGTATCTAGGGAGGCGAAGCAGCGCGGCAGGAACCAGCTGGGTACGCTGGGGAGCGGCAACCACTTCCTTGAGATACAGCGAGTCGATAAGATCTACGACCCGAGTGTCGCGAAAGAGCTGGGCATAGAGAGGGAGGGCCAGATAACCGTGATGATCCACACCGGAAGCAGGGGGCTAGGGCACCAGGTTGCCAGCGACTACTTGAAGGTCATGGAGCGGCTAGTCCACAAGTACAAGGTTCCCCTCCCCGACCGCGAGCTGGTCTCAGTGCCCACCACGGCTCCTGAGGCGCAGGACTACTTCGCTGCGATGGCAGCTGCTGCGAACTTCGCCTGGACGAACCGCCAGGTGATCACGCACTGGGTTAGGGAGAGCTTCGGGGAGGTTTTCGGCCGCGACCCCGACCAACTGGGCATGGAGGTGATCTACGACGTAGCGCACAACATAGCTAAGCTGGAGGAGCACGTAGTCGACGGGAAGAGAGTGAAAGTCTACGTTCACCGCAAGGGCGCGACGAGAAGCTTCCCGCCAGGCCACCCAGCGGTACCGAAGGACTACCAGGGTGTAGGACAGCCCGTGCTGATTCCAGGCTCGATGGGCACAGCGAGCTACATCCTCGTAGGGACGCAGAGAGCTATGGAGCTCACCTTCGGCTCAGCACCCCACGGGGCCGGCAGGATGCAGAGCAGGGCTGAGGCGCGCCGCGCTGTGAGAGGCCAGGAGATCAAGTCCCAGCTGGAAAGGAGGGGCATAGTGGTCGAGGCGGCTAGCTTGGCTGTAGTCGCGGAGGAGGCTCCGGACGCCTACAAGGACGTGGACAGGGTCGTCCAGGTAGCGGATGCTGTCGGCATAGCCAGGAAGATCGTGAGAATGGTCCCCATAGCCGTCGTCAAGGGGTAGTTTCTCGAAACTCTCGCTCGCGCTGGAAGCCGAAAAAGCTTTTAACGAACATACAGGTGAGAGCGGGGACTATGTCTCAGGAGCTGCGAGAGCTTCGCACACTCGACGGGGAGGAGATAAAGCTCTTCGGCAAGTGGAGCCTATCGGAGGTCGAGGTACGGGACAAGAGCCTGGAAGCTTACATCTCCCTGAAGCCGGTTCTAGTCCCGCACTCGGAGGGAAGGCACGCTAAGAGAAGGTTCGGCAAGGCGAGAGTCTCCATCGTCGAGAGGCTCGCCAACACCATGATGCGGCCCGGCAGGAATGCCGGCAAGAAAATGCTGGCTCTTAACATCGTGAAGAGAGCTTTCGAGATCATCGAGCTTAAGACCGGTAAAAATCCGGTTCAGGTTCTGGTCTGGGCAATCGAGAACGCTTCCCCGAGAGAAGAGACCACTAGGGTTATCTACGGCGGTATACTCTACCACGTCTCTGTAGACGTCTCTCCTCAGAGGCGCGTTGACTTAGCTCTCAGGTTTATTAGCGAGGGGGCTCGGGCCTGCTCCTTCAACAACACCAAGCCGATTGAGGAGTGCCTTGCCGACGAGATAATCGCGGCAGCTTACGGCGACTCCTCGAGCTACGCTCTGAGGAGGAAGGAGGAGATAGAGAGAATCGCCATGGCCGCAAGGTAGGGTTTTCCTCTGGCCACGTTTTCGTTTTCTGCTCGAGAGATACTCTTATACATATGTGCTTGCTGCTACCCTTGGTATGTCCGAGGTATGGGTAGAGAAGTACAGGCCTAGAACGCTCGACGAGATTGTCGATCAAGAAGAGATCGTGAGGAGATTGAAGGAGTTCGTGAAGTCGAGGAGCATGCCCCACCTGCTGTTCGCAGGCCCCCCGGGTACCGGTAAGACTACAGCCGCTTTAGCGCTAGCCCACGACCTCTACGGGGAGAGCTGGAGAGACAATACCCTCGAGCTGAACGCGAGCGACGAGAGAGGTATAGACGTCATAAGAAGCAGGATAAAGGACTATGCAAGGACTCTGCCCATCGGCGACGTCCCCTTCAAGCTCGTGATACTCGACGAGGCGGACAACATGACAGGTGACGCGCAGCAGGCTTTGAGGAGAACGATGGAGCTCTTCAGCAGGAACACGCGCTTTATCCTCATCGCTAACTACGCCTCGAAGATCATCGAGCCGATACAGTCGCGCTGCGCAGTTTTCCGCTTCCAGCCGCTGCCGAAAGGCTCCGCTATCGAGAGGCTCCGCTGGATAGCCTCCCAGGAGAATCTTAACGTAGACGAGGACGCTCTGGAAGCTATCTGGGAGGAGAGCCAGGGAGACCTCCGCAGGGCGATAAACACGCTCCAAGCAGCCTCTGTGATCAGCAGGAACGTTACCGCTGAGGTCGTCTACGAGGCTCTGGGGAAAGTGCGGCCCAAGGAAGTGAGGGAGATGATCGACTACGCGGTGAAAGGCGACCTCGCGGAAGCTAGGGAGAAGCTCAGAGCCCTCCTCTACAGCTACGGCCTCTCCGGCCTCGACATCATCCGCCTAATCCACCGCGAAGTTCTGTCCTCGAAGTCCCCCCTCAGGCTGAGCAGCGCTACCCTCGCGGACCTGCTCGTCCTCATCGGCGAGGCGAACTACAGGATAGTCGAGGGGGCTGACGACGAAATACAGCTGATGGCCCTCCTATCGAAGCTCGCGCTGCTCTCTTCTAAAGGTGCGCAGTAGGGCTATGCCAGCAGAAGAGCTGCCCTGGACCGAGAAGTACCGTCCCCGGCGCATCGTGGACGTTGCCGGGAACGAGGAGGCCAAGAAGAAGTACGCTGCTTGGATCAATAGCTGGGTTCGCGGCAAGCCAACCAAGAAGGCTGCCCTGCTCTACGGTCCGCCAGGGTGCGGTAAGACGAGCATTGTGCACGCAACGGCGAACGAGTTCGGGTGGGAGCTCATCGAGCTCAACGCCAGCGATGAGCGGTCGAGGGCAGCTATCCAGACTAGAGTCCTCGCAGCGGCTAGGCTAGCTCCAGTTACGGGCTACTCGGGGAAGATAGTGCTCCTCGACGAGGTGGACGGCATATCCACTAGGGAAGATTCCGGCGGGCTCGACGCCATCCTGGAGCTCATCGAGCAGAGCGCGTACCCTGTGGTGCTCACCGCGAATGATCCTTGGGACCCGAAGCTGAGACCGCTGAGAGATGTTTGCGAGCTCATAGAGTTCAAGCGGCTGGGCAAGAGGGATATCGTGAAGGTTTTAGAGAGCATATGCAGCAAGGAAGGCATAGCCTGCGACAAGGAGATTCTCTCAGCCATAGCTGACAACGCGAAAGGCGATCTGAGAGCGGCGATCAACGACCTGCAGACGCTAGCGATGGGGAGGAAGACCCTCTCTCTCGCCGACCTGCGGGTTATAGGGGAGAGAGCCGAGCAGGAGAGCATGTTCGAGATCGTGAGAACAGTCCTCACAGCGAAGAGCCCGGAGCAAGCCCTTTCCGTAACGAGGCTTCCATCGCTGGACTACGAGATGCTGCTCCAGTGGCTGAGCGAGAACATCATCTACCAGTACGAGCCCAGCCTAGTGGCGATTGCGGACGCCTACAACGCTCTTTCCTGGGCTGACATCTTCCTGAACAGGATGAAGCGCGAGCAGCAGTGGGCTTTGCTCACCTACGTGCTGGAGCTCATGACTGCCGGTGTAGCGAGCGCGCGGGAGAGGCCGCCTTTCAAGTTCGTGAAGTACAACTTCCCCGAGAAGATAAGGTTCCTGGCTCGGGTGAAGGAGAAGCGGGAAAAGTTCGTCAAGGCGACTAGGCTGGCTGCGCGGACGCTGCACGTCTCCACGAGCACTTTCAGGACGGAAATTCTTCCTTTCATCAAGGTGATTTACGAGCACGACCCCGGGAAAGCGAAGGAGATCCTGGAGAGCCTGGGGGTCAAGAAGGAGGATTTCTCCCTAGTGCTCGAGTAGAGGGCTACCGCCTGCCGGAGGAGAGCTCTCTCTCGATAAGCTTCGTCAGCAGTCCCTCCAGGTAGTTTAGAGGGATTCTCGTTATTCCAACGAAGCTAATCTGAGTTGTCCTGCCGCGCGTCTCCCCGCTCTCAACCCTCGCGTCTATGACTCCGATCTTCTTCAACCTCTGCACCCTTTCCCATATGCTCGTGTGCCGCAGAGGCTTCTCATCGTACCTCCCGCATAGGTCCTCGTACTCGAGCTCAACGTCCCCCATGCTAACGTAGGCGCGGCTGGGCTCGAGGAGCAGAACCCTAGTTATCGCCAGGAGGATCAGCTTCTCGTGAAGATCCAGCTTCTCGAAAACCTCCTCGTCGAGCTCCGCGGGGAGAACGCCTCGACTTATCACCTCGCGGACATCTGCAGGGAGGATCCCCTCCCTCCCCTCGCTCTCGGCTTTCAGCGCCGCGAAGTACAGGATCTTGAGAGCCATTCTCGCGTCGCCGTAACCTCTCCCGGTAGAGGGGTCGTAGCCGACGGCGGAAGCTATCATGTCCACTACATCGTCCGAGACTGCGGTTTCACGTATAGCCTTGTCCGCGAGCACCCTGTTCCAGAGGATATCCCTGAGCTGAGCAGCCGTGTAGGGGTCGAACTTGAGCCTGGTGGACGCTAAAGAGCTCCTCACAGCATCTTCAATGTAGAGAGAGCTCTCGTCGAAGCGCCTGAAAATCACTACGAGGCCGATGCCGATCCTCGTACCGTGCAGCTCCGGAAGCCTGAGAAGCGTGTAAAGGATGGCGTTACCGTCCTCCTCGCGGGCGAGAACATCCGCCTCGTCGAGTATGACGAGGAGGTTGTAGTCGTTACGGGCCAGGAAGTCGAAGATGTAGCTTGCCAGCTCGTCAGCCGAGAACCCTCTCCGCGGTATCGTGAGCCCCGCGTCACTGCCGATTTTCCGGAGCACCTGGTACCGTGTCCGCTGCTCTTGAGCATTCACGTAGCTCACCACGAGAGGAGGTATTCTCTTCCTCTCGCGGGCCTCGCTCGCCAGAAAGCTGCCGATTTTCCTGGCAACTGCCGTCTTACCTGTTCCCGCTGGCCCATCGTAGATCACGCTGAGTACAACGTACTTCTCGCCCTTGATGACGGGCTTCAGGATGCGAAGCGAGTCCTCGATCTGGTTCTCCCTGTGCTGAAGCTTCACAGGGACGTACTCGGTGCTTAGTTTACGCTCGTCGAGAATTATCCTTCGAGGAGCAAAACCCTCTCCTGCGAAACTCATCGCTCCTCTACCTCAGACCCGCCCACTAAAGAGCCTCTCCCTCTCAATAAAGTCTTTCTACAGCGCTCGAGCCACGCTTCTCTCTCACTTCGCGCCAGCACCCCTTCAAGGCAGCACGTGAAGGGATTTAGAGGGATGCACAGCCAAGAAAAAAGGTGATATCCCCATTCTACCCCTTTCTCACGTGTCAGCGGCTCAAAAGGTCATCGTCGTGGCCGGGCCGAAAGGGGCCGGCAAGTCTACGCTCATTAAAGCTCTTTTTCCAGAACTCCCCGTACGCTTCACGGAGCCCTTCCTTTACAGAGTTTACGAGACTTCGAAAGGATGCCGCATCGTCGAGGTTCAAGCCAAAGATGAAGCTCTGCGCGTACTGCTCGCAGCACCGCCTTGGAGAATCTCGGTAGGCATCGCGCTCGTTGATGCTACTCAGCAGGTCGCAGTCAACCCGCTAGTAGTCAGCCTATTCGCAGAGGCGCCCGCCAAGGCTCTGGTCCTCAACAAAGCAGACCAGGCACCTCCAGAAAGGGTGCGCGAAGCGCAGCGGGAAGCGGAGAGGCTGGGGATGGAGTTCTTCACGCTATCGGCAGCTTCAGGGCAGGGCGTCGAGGAGCTTCGAGCGTGGATCCAAACCGGAGAGAGGCCCAGAGCCGCGCCGCCAGCGCCCGCCCCAGCCCCCCTAGCTCCTCCCCCTTCGAGGACAGCACTCTTCCCCGTCGACCTAGTCCCGGTGCCTAGCGGGAAGGAGCCGAGAAAAGGCGAGCTCAGCGAGGAGGAGTTGAGGTTCCTCAGGGCCTGCGATGGAGAGAGAAGCCTGAGCGAGCTCGCGTCCGCTCTGGGTCTACCGTACGGCAAAGCTAAGAGCATCGTAGACAAGCTTTTCTCCACAGGGTATTTAAGAGAACTTCGGGTGAGGTCTCGCGTATGAGCTCGGAGATCGCGAAGCTCGCTCTAAGGCTTCAGAAGATGATGTTCCCGACAGTCCACGTCCTGGTGCCGAAGGTCCTGTTCACATACCTTGTGTCCTCTGTGCTTCGAGAGCACGGAAACCCCGCGGACGCTAACAGGGAGCTTTTCAAGCACGGGGTATGGAGCGGCAGCACCGCACTCCTGCACCTCTCATCCCCTTCAGCGCTCCGCAGCCTGTGGCCCAAGGATGGCCGTGCGGAAGGCGTTCAGCGCTTCATCGAAGTCTACGGGCAAGCAGCTTGGAACATCTTCGCCGGCTACCTTCCGAGAATCAGCACCGAAGCCGTCGACAAGCGGGGCTTCGTATGGGCGCTTATCGAGGAGAACCCCGACAAAGACGCGTTCTACAAGGTGGCAACCCCGGAGGGAGTCGACCCCCTCTACTTCATAGCCGGAGCCTACGAGGGAGCCACGCTCACCGCTTTCCGCCTCCTGGAAGTGGAGAGAGAGTGGTACAGCATGTGGAGGCCCGTGAAGGGCGGTATCGCGGGCTTCTACGCCAGGAAAACGCTCCAGGTAGCAGAGGTCGTAAACTACGCTACGCGGCGAAACCCATCCTTCTTCGAGCTCGTGAAGTGGAGGGACAGCGCACTATTCGCGGCCGAGCTGCTAGGCTACGAAGTGCCGAGCGAAGAAGCAGTGCGGCGGTAACGGGTGGGGAGAGCGCTCTCGCCGCTCTCCTCGCGCCGGGCAGGTTCAAGGCTCGGCTCGCTACTCGTCTCTCGGCTTGCGCCGGAGTTACAAGGGTTACCCAGGCGCTTCGTAGACTTCTCGCAGAGAGCACTCCCCCGAGGGCGAAGCTTCTGCTCGAACCTGCCTGGCTGCCATCTGTTTTCATAGACTTCAATGCGGTCAAATAAGAGTCCTAGAGAGAAAACCTATAGTGGCGGAACCCGGCTCTTTTCTCAGCTCGAAGTCTCGCCTACTCATCGCTGTAGGAAAGTAAGGCTCGCCGCGAGCACCGAGCTACTTTCTCCTTCTCAACGAGAATTTGTACTCGCAGTACTCGTCTCCTTTAGCGACGCACTTCTCCTCTCTTGCGACCATCTCTTCGAAGGTGACTCCCCAGCGCTCGGCCAGCCAGCCGGCCAGCATCCCCCTCACAAAGCTCCCTCTAGGCTCCCCCGCGCCTCTGAAGAGCTCGCACTCGAACGAGTGGTGAACGCGGGCAACTGCTTCGCGAGCAGCATCATCGACCCTAATAATCTCGAGGATCCCGTAGCCGAACATCTGGAAAAAGGCTTCAGCAACCCTCTCTAACACCTCGGGAGGCTGGGCAAGCTCCTTGTGAGCCTTAAACGCGCTGCGGCCGGCTTCGAAACCAGCTGAGTAGAGCAGCACAGCGTAAGCTGAGCCGAAGCGCTCCCACCCGCTCTTGACCAACCCCTCGTAGACAATATCTCTCATGATTACCGCTCTCCCTCCACCAAAGAGGATTGGAAAGCTGAGCTTGTCGATAGCGACGCCGTCCGCGAGGGGCGGCTCCACTACAACCTCTTCGCAGAACTTCACTTTTCCTCTAATTTCTTCTGCTATTCTCGAGGCTAGATCCTCAACCCCTTTAAGGTCAGCAATAACAATCAACCTTACAGCATCGCCTACAGCCACCGCCTTAACATGAAGGATACTCACACCTTTATCCGCGAAAATCTGCCCTACCTCAGCTATGATGCCGGTAGCATACACCGCCCCACCTCCCAGCTTCACGTGGAAGATATAGGGCCTGGTCTCCGGCTTAACGGCGAATCGGCCGACCTCATATGGGAGAGTTTTAACAGTTCTGGGTACAGCAACCTTACTAGCCACCAGGCTTCCGCCCCCCCCCCGAATGGATATAGATAAACTATTAAATGTTTAGCTGCATGTCATCGCTAGTTTAAAATACCGCTGGAAAGCTGCAGCGTCTTCAGCCATGTGCACATTGTTGAACAGCACGTAGGTCTCCAGAAGCTTCACGTACTCGGCAACGATGGCCGATAGTTTCTCGAAATCTCTCTCGCTGTACTTGTACCGGTAGTTCACCTCTCCCGGCCCAACCCCGTGCAGCCGGAAGTAGACAACCTCTCTGGCGACGGTGGGCTTCGTCTTGAAGGGGTCTACCACGTGCACCACCCTGCTGAAGCGCGAGAGGAGCGCGCCCACCTTATCGAGGTTGGCCAGCCAGCTGCCCCGCGGCTCCCAGCCGATCACGAAGTCTTTCTGCTCCGCAGCCGAGAAAAACTCCGCAGCGTTCCTGTAGTTCTCCTCGCTGTAGCCGAAGCTGGGCGGCGTCTGCACAACAACGACTCTCGCGCCGAGCGCTCTAGCACCTCTGACCACCAGCTCCCAAGCTTCGAAAACCTCCTTCGTCGGCCTGAGAAACCCGTACTTGTCCGAGAAGCTGCTGTCAGGCCTCACCTTAGCCTTCTTCCACGTCGGCGAATCGAGAGGGTGCGTGACCGCCTGCCACGCTTTCATAGCGAACGCGAAGCCCTCGGGAGCCTCGCGCCGAAGCCTCTCGAGCTTCTCGGGATCAGGCGGGTTGTAGAACGTGTCCTGCAGCTCTACCACGTTGAAGGTAGCGTAGTACCTGGAGCGAGCCATGCACCAGCCGCAGCACCCGACGTAAAGCACAATATTCCTCCCGCAAACTCGAGGATAAACCTATCACTTCTTTTCCCTAAGGATAACCGAGAAGCAGCCCAGGCTCTCACCCCACTCTCCGCGCTGCGGCCGTTAAAACACTGTTATTAAGAATAATAACATTGTTATCATAGGTGGCGCCGCTCCGCCGAGGTCCAGCCCTTCATCGATATAACGAAGTTATTATACATGCTAACATTGTTTTAACGAGGTGCCCCCTCAAGCCCTCCGCTTCCTCACCTTCACGAGCACAACCGCAGCGCAAACCACGAGGAGGGTGGCATACACCACCAGCCCATGCTTAACTAAGCTTTCCGCGAAGCCGGCAAGGGCAGGGTTACCCTCGCTCGCCCCCTTCTCGAGAATCGCGAGCGCAACGTAGCCGAGAGGATCCAGCGAGTCAGCTCTAGCCTTCGTGACAGTGTACGCTGCCGTGTACACGGCGACTTCAGACCAGCCTCCGGTGCGGACAGCTTCCCGCAGCAGCTGCTCGAAAACGCTCCCCTCCCGGAGTCTCTTCAGCAGGTCGGCAGCGGTGAGGTACTCTCCCTCCGGGACAACGTAAACCGTAATCACAGTCGAGTTCCTCACACCCAGGTAGGTAGCTGTCAAGTTCAGCTCTACTCTCCCAAGCACAGGTGGAGTGTACGCTTCCACACCGTTCACAAGCACTTTTGCAGCAGCCCGGGTCCCGTTCGAGAAAGCTGCCGAGCCGCGGAGCGGCCCGCTAGGCAGTATAGGTACTCCGTCCTGAGAGCCTATAGCGCCCTCGACGTTCAGGTTGAGGAGGTCCCAGGATACCCTAGCTTTCGACGTGTGGTTCAGCAGCCTAGCCTCCAGCACCGCTACCGAAGGGGATGCTGGGGATTCAACGAGGAGCGAGGAGTTTCCGCGGAGAATAACCGCCCACCGCTTCCCTCCAACGTCCACGTTAACGCTCACCGGAAGAGGTAGCGGAGGCTTAGCGTAAACCTCGACAGTGACGTTAGCGGGCATGCCGACCAAGAGGAATACGGGCGCCTCGACGCGCACCCCTGCAGCTTCGACGTAGTACACGAGAGCTGAAGAGTTGGCGAACCAGCTACCCACCTCGACGCGGTATAGCCCGGGAGCGGGGGGCTGCAGCTGCAGAGCAGAGGTGTAGGCGTGCGTGCCGTTCTTGCGGACGCTCAAGCTAGCCACCACCGAGCCGTTAAGCTTCACTGTAAGGTTAGCGGTGATTGAAGCTTCGCTTTCAACAACCACTTTCACGGTGAGAGGACCCGGGGCTAGAACGACGTCGGGAGCCTCGATGGACAGCTTTACCGCCGGGACCTGGAGGAACTGCCGGGAGAAGCCGGCGTCCACTTCGAGCCCTCTGGACCCGGCCTCAGCCGAGAAAGTGAAGTGTTCGGTCGAGTTCTCGAATACCCTGCCCAGGATGTAGTACGCGTAGGGGCCCCTGACGGAAACCGAGACATTCACGGTCACCTCCTGGTCTGTGATAAGCCACCCTGAAGGCTCAAGGAGAATTTGGGGCGGGGTTAAGCTCACCTCCGCGACCCACTGGTTGCTGACCACGAGGGTTGCGCGCATACTCGTCTGCGTAGCGTTGAAGTCCCCCTCCACTTTCACCTGCTCCCCGCACTTGAAAGAAGCTGAACCCAGCGCCGTCGCGTTAACGATCACGCTAGCGCTGTAGGTGACCGGGTACGCAGGGCAGGCTCCCGCAGCCCGGAGAGCCACGCTCAAGCGCAGGAGAGCCCAGCTGGGCGCTACCAGCTTAGGCTCCGCGCTCACGGTCGCGCTGAGAGGAGGCAGCTGGACGGGAACCCTCCCTATAGCGTAGGTATCGTACCTCGCCACCGCATCGCCGGAGAGGCCCGTGAAGGAAGCTTCGAAGAACGCGTTGAGCTGCGGTACAAAAAGCTTGACGCGGGTTAGCCCGCCCGGGAAGGTGTGCGCGGCTTCAGAGACGAGCAGCTCGACCGGGACTACGCGGAACTTCGCCACAACAGCTTCCCCGGATGCGCTGCGCAGCTTCACGAGAACTTCACCCTCGGCTAGCTTACCGGCGGTGAAGGGCACTTCAACACGCTGCGAAGCGGATGGGGGTATAGTCAAGGCAACGCTCGAGGACGCAAGCTTCAAGATCTCGGCGCCGTCTACGGCCTGCGGCTCGAAGAGCAGCTCAGCAGAGATGCTTACCTCACCGCTGTTCGAAGCCTGGAGCACTAGAGAGCCGTAGCCGCTAGGGCTCAGGTAGAGGGGGGAGCGGGTTACAGCCGAGAAGGATGGCTGAGCAACGTTCACTCTCACAGTACGGCTGTAGCCACCGTACTCCACGACCAGGCTGTAGGACCCCCAGCCTACCCCGCTGAAGCTAGCGCTGACTAGCCCGTCCGCAGCCTGGTACTCTGTCCCGTTCACTCTCACCAGGCCTGATACGGGCTTCAGCGCGTAGGTAACTCTCAGATCCACGCTCAGCACCCCTTTGACCGCGTCGTAGACGCCTCCCGAAAGCTCCACTGAGAGCATGGGGAGAGCGTTGACTGTCAGCCTCGCAGAGATGCTGTTCGCTGAGGGGTTCACCAGGGCGAGGAAAAGCGTAGTGTTCTGGACTTCGAAAGGTTCGTTGAGCTTCAGGTTGCTCCTGAGCGAGGCACCCTCCACCCTGATCTCGACGATCCCGCTGCTGGTCAGCTGAACCG
The DNA here is from genome assembly GCA_038741495.1 of Thermofilum sp. Lineage (NCBI taxonomy): Archaea > Thermoproteati > Thermoproteota > Thermoprotei > Thermofilales > Thermofilaceae > Thermofilum > Thermofilum sp. The sequence continues at coordinate 114,132 of JAVYKX010000001.1, forward strand.
CGTAGTAAGCAGCTGAGAGCCCATCCAGGGAGACTACCGTGGACCAGTCACCGGATGAGAGGTAGACGCTCTGCCGCGTAGGGGTGTACGTCTTACCGCAGAGGACTTGCCCCTTCACGATGCTGAGCAGGTAAGAGGTGTAAGCCTCGTTCAGCCAGCCGTTCTGCACAGTCGAAGAGGAAAGAGTCCTCGAGAGCGCGTCGGAGACCGAGTAGGATGCGAGGAGCCAGTTGAAGAAAGCGCTGTAGCTGTATGCTTCCGCGTCACCGTCGCTGTAGCTGTAGGGGTTCCTCGAGAATAGAGAAGCGGAGTAGAAGTTATTTTCCCATGTGCAGACGCCCGTGAGTCTGCCCGCCACCCCCTCGGCGGAGGCTTCCACGTACCAAGGGTAAGCCTGCACGACGCTGTGGTAGCTGAAGTAAGCTGCCTGCGCGACGTGCACCATCTCGTGGTAAACCGTCTTCTTCAGCGTCGAGCCCGAAAGCTTCGAGCTGAAGTTAATGAAGCGGATGCAGGAGCTAGTGATCCTGCCGCTCGAGTCGTAAGAGTACTGCCAGCTCACGTAGCCGCCCTCCCCGGCGCTCATGCTCTTCACGTAAACTGTGTACCGCGGCCCGCTGCACGGAGGAGCGAGCCTCACACTCCCACCGGCGAGAGCGCTGTAAGCCGACTCCAGCTCGCTGCCCAGGCTCTGAAGGTAAGACTGCCCTGCCCCCGCAAGGTCGTAGAGCTCGAAGTGCGCCGTGGTGTAAGGCTGCGCGGCGGCAGCCACGCTGACCAGCAGAGCGGCGAGCAAGACTAGCAGAAGAGCGCGGCGCATCACCTATACGCGTGCTGGGAAGTATTTCAACGTTCAGGTTCGCCCTCCGAACGCTGCCGGCGCTGCCCGGCGGCACCTTTATCTCCTGGGCGCGGAAGCTGCTCGTGTGAGCGGGCTCGTGGTAGTGCCGCTCGGCTACGGCGGCTGGGTCTCGAACCCCCTCTTCGGCACAACCTCCCTTCTAGTCAGGGCGGGCAGCTTAACGTTCCTGCTCGACGCAGGCGAGGGCGTGTACGCGTCGCTCAAGAGGTGCGGCTTCGACGTCAGCAACATCGACTACATCCTCGTCACGCACAAGCACGGCGACCACGTGCTCGGCCTCCCCACGCTGCTCGTCCACGCTAAGCGCTTAAACCGGAAGCTGAAGCTCATCGGGCCCGCTGACCTCGATCTGAGAGCCCTGCTGAGCGCGGTCGGCATCCCCGACCACGTGGAGCGGGTTGAAGCCATGCTCATCGAGCCTCCCGCCGAGCCCACCCTAGTCCTCAGCGAAGGCGCCGCCAAGGTCTACGCCGTAGCAGTGGAGCACACCCACCCGGCGCTAGCTTACCGCGTGGAGGCTGGAGGAGCTTCGCTAGTGTACACGGGGGACACGAGGCCTACAAGCTCTCTCATCAGCCTCGCTAAGGGCTGCGACCTGCTGATTCACGAAGCATCCTACAACCCCGGTGAGGAGAGCGTGGCGGTTGCTGACGGGCACTCGACAGCCAGGCAAGCCGTTGAAACCGCTGCTAGGGCGGGAGCCAGGTACCTGATGCCCGTGCACTTCAGGCTAGCTCCAGCAATCCTGGAGGGGGCGGGCGTGGGGCTGCTGCTCCCCCTCCCCTGCACACCGGTGGATGTCGCCTCCCTTGCAGGCCGCGCTCGATACGCTAGCAGCCCCCTCTAACCGCTCCAGCGGGAGAGTTTACGGCAAAGTTTAAGATGAACACCCGCGTGTTCCACACTAGGCTCATGCGGAGAGGTCAAACCGAGGTACTAGCAGCCCTTCTCACAACGCTGATCGTGGTAGCGGCTTTCGCCACACTTTGGCTCTACCTCCTCCCCCAGTACTTGGAGCTGGAGCAAGCTTCAACTTGGAGCGCAACGCAGGCCAGACTGGCGGCTGCGGAGAGCCTGGTCCTAGAGCGCGCGAGGGTCAGCGGTAGGAGTGTAAACCTGACCGTGATTAACACCGGAAGTGTAGAGATCACTCTAGGCTCAATCTACGTGAACGAAACACTCGTTTGGATCGGCTCGGAAACACTGCAACCCGGCCAGTCCAGCAGCATAGCCGCAAGCATCCCCGCAAGTGGAACTCACCTCATCATCAAGCTCTGCACCACCCGCGGAAACTGCTGGACCTTCAGAGAGAGCACAACCCTCGCAAGCCAGCCCCCTCCACCCCCACCGCCGCCCCCTCCACCCCCACCGCCTCCTCCTCCGCCACCGCCCGGGCAGCCCCGCTTCGCAATCACATCTTACAACACCACGCTGAGGGGAGCCCCCGGAGCCAGCGTCAGATTCGTGTTCACAGTCAGCAACACAGGCAGCGCGCCGGGAACAGTAACCGTCAGCGTGTACGACCATGGCGGGGCTCTTAAAGCGAGCACTTCGCTGTACTTGAACAATGGCTCTTCTGCTCAAAGAGAGCTGTCCCTTCTTCTTCCTTCAGATAGAGGAACCTACATCTGGACAGTTAAAGCGTTTAACAACCAGACGCTAGCCTACGATGACGAGAAGCAGTTCACCGTCCAGGTAGTTGACCTGGTTCTCGCGAGCAGGACAGCTTTCCTGTACGAGAGGTTCGAGAGCCTGCCAAGCGGGTGGACCGCAGTGGGCGGAAGCTGGACGATAGTCAGTAACTGCTGGGCAGGCAGCTGCCTTCAAGGCACAGACAACAACCGCGGGCCGGGCGGATCCTCAGTGTACGTTTGGCAGGGAAGCACTCCCCCAAGCTTCCAGGTGCTCGTAAAGCTGGGCAACGCTGCTCAGAACGATCGAACTTACAGGGGCGTCGCCCTGCTGGAGAGCATTTCGTCAACATCACGCCTCTACGCCGCCACCCTCTACCCTATAGGAAACTTCATCAGGCTACAACTGAGGCTCTACACCACTGCTTGGTCCAACCTTGCGACTTACCAGAGCAACTTTGCTTCGAGCTGGTACACGCTCCACTTATCCTATACGCGGTCAGGTAACCAGAACAGCTTCATCATCACTTTCTACGACAACAGCGGAGCAGCGCTCGGCAGCATCAGCACAGCTGACGGCACGCTCCAACCCAGGTACCTAGCACTCATCGTAGACGGCGGTAGAGCATCCCTCTTCGACGAGCTCGTCGCCGCTACCGGAGACCCCCGCTTCGTCAACGTGACCGGGCTGCCGAGCGGCTGGAGAGTAGAGCTCTGGCAAGGCGCCACGCTCGTCGCATCCGCCACTGCAGACACAAGCGGGAACGCTGCGCTCAACGTCCTCCAAAAGCCGATCATCGAGGGAGCCACCTTCAAAATCGTAGACGAGCAGGGACAGCCAGTGATAAGCAGAGACTTCAACCTAGTAGTTGGCGGAGACACGTACCAGTTCGTTCAAGGGTAGAAAAATCCTTTAAGAGCTATCTCGCCTAAGCACGGAAAACGTACGTGGCCTCAGCTCCGCCGCTCGACGAGACCTTCGCGATGTACGTCGTGCCAGCAGCCAGAGCGCAGTTGCCTAGGTTCACTGCCTCGGTACTCGCTCTCGGAATGGCGACAGCAGCGCCTCCGCCGCAAACAGCTGTGAAGCTCTCTGTGAGAACGTAGGCGCTTATAATGCTCGTATCAACCTCGCCGATATTCGAGACGTAGATCGAAACAGTGTTAGTAGTGGTGTTATAACTGACTGCATCGATCTTTATTCTCTCTCTGAGCTGCCCGGGGACTTCTCGGGGGGAGAGGGTGCCCATGTAGCCTGTTACCCAGATGTACGTGAGGACTGCAGCTACGACAGCGATGACGATGAGCAGGAGCGTCGCTATTACGGGGCTGATTCCTTTCCTTCTCATGCTTCTTCAGTTTAGCTGCTGCACGCTCCCTTTTATTCTTAACTTGTAAACTGTTCTCGTCGTGGTGCTAAACGCTCTTCAGCCTCTATAGGTACTGCTTAAATATAGGTTTCGGGGGGAGGGTTTCGTGGCTCGTAGAGGGGTTTCGGCGGCGGTGGGTACTCTGCTCTTCGCGGTGATCGCGTCAGCTTTCTTAGCGTTGATGCTCAGGATGTTCTACGACTTGAGCGCGCTGGCGGGCGAGCTCTCTCTAGCGGCGCGCGAGAAGGAGCGGGAGGGGGTGCCCAGCGTGAAGCTCAACTACACTGCGCTGCGGAGCGTGTACGCTGAAGTTACCCCGCTCGTGCACGGGGGTTACGCGGCGCAGGGGGATTTGTACTCTGTCAAGTGCCTCAACGCTTCCGATCCGGGCGCGCGGCAGGCGCTCTCAGGGGTCGTGTTCCCCGTAGCAGCTAGCGGCTGCGTCGCGCTGGTTAGGGTGAGGGTGGAGAAGGGGTCTCTCGGCTCCATCGGGAACCTTACCGTCGCTGTCTTCGGCTCTCCCGCGTTTGTCGAGGTGTACGAGGGCGGGGACGGCGCGTGGAGGCTGGCTGCGGCTTACGTCCTCAACGGGAGCGCGGTGCTCGCAAGCTACAGGAATTTCTCGCTTATCTACGCGTACAACCCGAATGCCTCCGCTAGCTTTAACCTCACGCTCAGCAATCTCCAGAACTTCTCAGCAGATGTATCGAGTGTCACCGAGGTTTTCGTGACTAACACGGGGCCTGCTCTGCTCGACGTGAGGGCTGTGTGGTTGCTGAACGAGACGTACGAGCAGCGGCTAGAGGAGCGGAGGGTTCTCGCCCCCGGCGAGTCTCACGTTTTCCGCTTCGCGACAGCGGTCACTTTGAACGGAAGCTACGAGGTTAGGGTGGTGACTAGCCTCACCACTTACGTGTACAGGTTTAAGGTGGGTGGTTAGCTTGGAGAGGATAGTCGAGGATCTCAAGAGGAGGTTGGAGCACCTCGAAGCTGTGAAGCTGCTTGCCGAGCTGCTGGTTTACTCGGTGCTGGGAGCGCTCTTCCTTCTACTCCTTTTCTCGCTGCTTGCGTCGGTGGGCTCTTTCGCGGAGCGGGTTCTGGGCCAGCTGAAGCCTTAATCCCGCGTGGGCTTCTACAGCTGGGGAGTGAGGAGAGGTTCTAGGAAGATTTCCTGCACGTTGAAGTAGGCTACGACGGCGAGCGTCATTACCATGGTGTGGGTAACACCCGCTTTCACAGTTCCTCTGCTGATCTTCCCGGAGATGAGGCCGCCGAAGATTGCCTGCATGTAAGCGGCGATGAAGAATCCGGCTTTGAAGAGGTGGGGTGGGGGTGGGGTCACGAGGCCTGGTGCTCTCAGAGTGTAGAGGGGTCCCACGAATACGGATGTGATTATCGTCGCCGTGATGAGGAATACGGCGAGAGCTATGTAAGTCACCCAGATGTAGGTGGCCATTCGGGCCTTCCTTTCCTCCTCGTAGCCCCTCAGCATGCCGTACATCTCGGCAGCCGCTCCGAGCACGTCAGCCACCCTGCCCCCCGACTCGTAGGCTGCAGCTAGCAGGCTGGCCGCCCTCCTGAACACGGGTACAGGAACCCTCTCCGCAGCGCGGCTTAAAGCCTCCCTAAAGGGTACCCCCAGGGAAAGCATGGCGAGGATGTTCTGAACCTCGCTTCTTAAAGGGTCTCCGGCAGCCTCCGCCGATGTGGCGAGCGCCCTATCGAGGGTCATGCCTGCTCTCACCCCGTCGGCCACCCCCTTGAAGAAGGTGGGCAGCTGCTTAGCTAGCGCGTCGGTGTAACGCGAGTTGTTCCAGTACACGTAAGCTAGGGGTGCTAGCGCGAGCGGTAGCGCGAACCCGAGCAGGGTGTAAAGGGGGAGCGACCAGGGCAGCGCTAACCCTTCCAGGAGCTCCGCTTGCTCCACCGTGTTCTCCAGGCTACCCCACGCCGCGGCCAGTACAGCTAGCGGGGAGGAGCCGAGGGTTAGGGATAGCGCTGCTAGAAGGAGTGCAGTCCTACCCTTCACCGGGATGTAACCCATAGCGCTACACCCTGGAGAGAACCGAGTCCAGGATAACGAGAACTGCTGCTGCCGAGAAGGGTACCAGGATGAGGACGATGACCGCGATGAGCAGGTTTGCCGGGAGCCCGGCTACGGAGCCCCCGAGCATGCCGATTATGGAGAGCATCACGATGAACATCAGTGGTGCGGCGACGATTAGCGCGGTGTACATCTCCGCAACCGTGGCTAAAGCGTTCACCACACTGCTGAGCTCTGCCCTCCTCATCTCGAGTAGCCTCTGCGCAGTGAATGATACGTACTCGTAGAGGCTCCTCCCGGTTATGTAGGCGTCCCGCAGCCCTGAGAAGAAGAGCGCGAGCGCGGCTGAAGGGCTCCTCGCCGCTCCCCGCTTGATCGCTGTGGGTACGTCGAGGCCGAGGAGCTCCACGTCTGTGAGGAAGAGGTCGAGCTCTCTCCGGAGCTCCTTGCTCTCCTCTAGGTCGCGTACCTCCCTGATGATCTCGGTGAGCGTGCTGCCTGAAGAGGCGAGCACGGCGAAGTGTGCAAGCGCGTGCGGGAGCCTGGCGGTGATGGTCCAGCCGCGGGAGTGCCTCCGGTAGACCGGGTAGTAGAGGCAGCCCATCGTGAACAGCAGCGTGTAGATCACCAGGATGATGAGTGTGAGTAGCGCGGAAACGGGGGCTGGGTAGCCGAGCACTGAAGAGTGAAAAGCCATAGATAAGGCAGCAACAGCTGGCGTGGAGGCAGCGAAAGCTAACCCCCATTTACCTAGGTACTCTTCGAAAGTCTCGCTGAACCCAGCGGTGCAGTAAATCTCCCTGAAGGGCTTAATCCTCTCTCCCGCAAGCTTCGAAAGCTGCTGTCCAACCAGGTAGGGTAGGCTCACAGAACGTACACCCCCCTCTCCACAGCGGCGTACACTGCTGAAGGTCTGAGGGCGAAATCTCGGACGAGCTTGCTAACCCTCCTGAAGTCCGTCACCTGTCTCTCAACGAGCCAGTCGAGAACGAACTTCCTGTGCTCAAGCTCTTCTCTGAGCGCGCTCAGCGGCAGCCCCTCCTCAGAAGCTATCTTCTGGAGGAGAACGCTATCCCCTACCACCTCCAACCTGTCCTTGAGCTGGTTGTACTTAAAGACGGTGTTCCACTCAAACTTCTCGCCACTTACCGCTTCAACCACCTCCACGACTCTGCGGAACACGCGCTCCCCGGAGAAGAACTTCCTGACGGTGATGTACACGTTCATCAGCGGGATGAGGGGAGGAGGCACGTTCATGGGCTCTGAAGTAAGCCTCTTCACCGCGTAGTCCACGTTCTCCGCGTGCAGAGTGCACATGCCCGCGTGCCCCGTCGCGATAGCCTGGAACAGGGTGAACGCCTCCTCGCCCCTCACCTCCCCGACGATCACGTAGTCTGGCCGCATCCGCAGAGCCGACTTGAGAAGGTCGAAGAGCGTGACATCCCTCGTCCAGGGATCTCTGGAGGGCCGGACGACGAGCGGCGCCCAGTTCTCGTGAGGCAAGTTCAGCTCCGGCGTCTCCTCGATACTCACAATCTTCGCGTCCGGCCTGATGAACGTGGCAACAGCGTTCAGGAGAGTTGTCTTCCCGCTCGCCGTCGCGCCGACAATCATCAAGCTCTTCTTCCTCTCGATGAGGAGCCACAGGTAGGCAGCCAGCTCGGTTGTCAGCGTGCCGAGCCTCACCAGGTCAACAATGGAGAAGGGAACCTCCCTGAATTTCCTGATCGTGAACGTCCCCCCTCGCCTCGAGATCTCTGAGAGCGTCGCGTGCAACCTATAACCCTCGGGAAGCGCGCCCTCCGCGATCGGCTGCGCCACGGAAATGTGCCTTCCCGCCTTGTGGGCAAGCCTCTCGATAGCTTTCTCAAGCTCCTCAGGGTCTTCGAAGACGATGTTCGTGGGCAGCGACTCAAACTGGCTGTGCCACACGAAGACCGGTAGGCCTACACCATCGCACGAGATATCCTCGATGTTGGGATCTCTGAGCGGAACCTCCAGCTTCCCGTAGCCGAGCATATCCCTGCGAACGTAGTAGAATATCTTGTCGAAGGCCTCCGGCGCGACGGGCAGCTTGCGCTTCTTTATGATGCTCTCCACCCTCCTCCTCAGGACCTCCTCTGGGCTCTTCTTCTTCAGCTCATCGTAGAGGGGTCTCTGCTCCTCCAGCAAAACTCTCTTAATCTCGCCGATTACTTTCTCATCGGTTTGCGTCAGGACAGGTTCTAAAGCTCTGTAGAGCATTCGCCCCGTCTTCACGTCTCTCGTGATTGCTACGTGAGCGAAAGGCGGTACAACCTCGTATAACGCTATTATAACTTCCCCTGGAGGTATTAACCCGCCTGGCCCGCTAGCAGACAAGACTGGTCCCTATCCTCCTTGAAACTTCAAGGATAATATTTTTTACAGCGTGCAGCCCTTACACGGTGTTTATCATCTTTCGAGCGTGCTAGTTTGCTGGGAAATCTCTCGCACCCGTGAAATAAGAACCCTCGAGAGTCAGAAGTCCCAACTGTATTGCAAAATAGTTATAAATTGCACAATCGGAGAAGACACAGAGTAATGGAGTTCGCGAGGCAAAGTCAAGCCATGCGAGCGGCGGTAAAGCAACCGAGGATGCCTTCGAGAGCCCTGGTAGACGTGCTCATCACTATACTGAAGGCGGGACTGGATAGGCTCGTACCGGAGTTTTCGAACGAGCTAGGCTACTTCTACCCTGACGTCCTAAAGGTTTCTGTAAGGTACAAGGTTCGCGACGCGGAAATTCTCGAAGAGCTTGCAAACCTCGGAGCCCTGGAGAGGGAGCACTACGATGCACTGATACTATGCCCGAGCTGCGGCTCCCACTTCATACTATCCAAGCTGAAGTGCCCTTCCTGCGGCTCTGAGCGGCTACGCAGGGAGGTCACCGTAAGCCATGTGAGCTGCGGGGCGGTTAACACTGTTGAGAGAATACACGGCTCTACTTGCAGGAAGTGTGGGGAGCCGCTGAAGCCCGACAACACGGTCACCATAGGCGTGCTGTACAGCTGCCTAAGCTGTGGGTTGCGTTTCGAGACGCCGAGCCCCCTCTACAGGTGCGGTGTCTGCGGCACCACCTTCGACCATAAGAATGCAAACTACACAGTCATCTATGCTTATAAGGTGAGGGTTGAGGAAGCATCACGCCTGGAGAAGCAGCTCATCACAGCGGAGGTGAAGAGCCTCGCGGAGAGCGCTGGGCTCAGCGTCACTCAGCCCGCTAGGGTCAGGGGGCAGAGCGGCTTTGAGCACGTGTTCGATCTCTCAGTCTCTGACGGCAAGAGGGTAGTCTACATAGATGTCATTAACTCGGGACCCAGCGCTGTGGTAGAAGCTCTATCCTCGGCAGCCAAGACTGCAGACATCGCTGAGAAGCCTCACTTCATACTAGCTCCTAAGCAGCTCGAAGGCAAGGTGAGAGCAAACCCCGCTGAAGCGCTTAAAACGTACGAGAGCGCTGATGACATCCTGGAGAAGACCAGTAATACTCTCGAGTCATTCTTCGGGAGAAGGCCCAAGATCGGTGTGAAGTAGCTCGGAGTCTGCGGGGAGCCCCGCCAGCAACTCTCCTAGGTTTCGCCGCCCAGGCTGCTTAGCTCTTCCAGGCCCTGAACCACTCCGAGCGAGTCGGGCAGCCTGCCTTCGCGGACGAGCTTCTCGTAGAGGGACCACACCCTCTTGTTCGAAACGAGGCCAGCGTAGAACCCCTTCTCCTCGAGCCTCGCCCTAACCCTTTGAGGAAGCTCGTCCGGGCTCAGGATGACTTCGCTTAAAACCTCCTTCAACGCCTCGACGATATCGCTGTTGCGGGGGTATGGTTTCCTCCCTTTCACATCGAAGCCACCTACTCGTACTCGATGGTCGCGGGCGGCTTACCGGTGATCTCGTAGAGCACTCTCACGACGCCCGGCACCTCGCGAGTGATCCTCTCCGCAACTTTTCTCAGCAGCTCGAAGGGAACCTCCAGCGGCTCCGCGGTCAGGGCGTCCTCGCTCCTCACAGCCCGCACAGCAACTACGTAGCCGTACCGCCGCTCCCCTCCAACCAGCCCCGTCGCCCTGTCGCTCAGGACAGCGGCGAAAACCTGGAAGGCGCCTAGGCCAGAGAGCTCCTCCTCCACCACTCTGGTGGCGAGCCTAGCCACCTCTAGCTTCTCCTCTGTCACCTCCCCGACAACCCTCACCAGCAGGCCGGGTCCCGGGAACGGCATCTTCTCTGAGATCTCCCTCGGGAGGCCGAGAAACCTCGCAACCTCTCTAACCTGGGGCTTGAAGAGCTCTCTGAGCGGCTCTACAACCTCGAAGCCGTATGTTCTCGGATCCAGGCCCAGCTGCACGAGGACATTGTGCTGCGTCTTCACGCCCCCCACAGTCTCGACGATGTCTGCCTTTATCGTCCCCTGCACGAGGTAGCGCGCGCCGAGCTCTCTCGCAACCCTCCCCAGCACGCTGTAGAACGTGTGCCTGAACGCCTTCCTTTTCTCCTCAGCGTCCCTAAGCCCTTTCACAGCCTCGAGGAACTCCCTCCTGGCGTTTACGAGCTCGACGTCGAGCCCCAGCCCCTTCAGCAGCTCCACGGTTCGCTTAGGCTCGCCCAGCCGCCTGAAGCCGTCGTCGATGTAGACCGCCCTGAGCCTATCGCCTAGCGCCATCCTCGCGAGAACCGCGGCAACAGTGCTGTCGACACCCCCCGAGCAAGCTGCAACCGCGAGAGAGTCCCCTACAATCCTCCTGATCTCGGAAACCGCCTCCTCCACGAACCTGCGTGGGTCAAAACTCATACTGGGGCAAACCCCCCGAGCAATATCTCTTTTTCGCAAAGCTACAGGCTCCAGAACTGCCTCAGCAGCCCCTTCAAGTCCCGGACGTACTCCCGAGCCACCCTGAAGACAGGCTCCCTGGAAGCTACCCGCTCTGCCTCCGGGCGGAGATCAAGCAGAGCGGCGATGAAGGCGGGCAAACCCCGGGAGAGGCCAACCGAGTAGCCTCCCTCAAGGACCGCTGCGCACTTCCCGCGCAGTCCCAGCTCTGACGGCAGCTCTCCCATCCTCGCGAAAGCCCACTCGCCCGCTCTAAGGTGCGTGAGCCCGTCACCCTCGAACGCGTCGAACCCCGCCGAGAAGAGGAGGAGCTCCGGCTTAAACTCCTCCAGGATAGGCAGCACAACCTCCTCTAATGCGAGCCCGTAGACGTCGTCGGCACTACCGGGCGGCAGCACGACATTCACCTTCGTCCCTCTAGCCTCCCCCTCGCCGAGCTGGTTCGGGAAACCGGTCCCCGGGTAGAGCGTAGAAGGATCCTCGTGCAGGTCGATGTGCAGCACTCTCGGATCCCTGTAGAAGATCTCCTGAGTCCCGTTACCGTGGTGCGCGTCGAAGTCCACGATAGCCACCTTCTTGACACCACGCTCGAGGAGCCACGCGGCCGCCACCGCAACGTTGTTCACGATGCAGAAGCCCTGCGTCCTAGCACCCATCGCCCTCCCGCTTCTCCCAGCATGGTGCCCCGGAGGCCTCACCAGCGCGAAAGCAGGTTCACCTAGCAGGGCTGACAGAGTAGCTTCTATAGCAGCCCCCGCCGCTGCCTTCACTGCCTCTAGCGTCCCACTAGAGACGTAAGTGTCTTCGTCCAGCAATAGAAGCTTCTCCGAGATGATATACTCTAAGCGGTCAAGGTAACTGCCTGTATGTACCCTCTCTAAGTCCTCTCTACTAGCTAACGATGGCTCGCGGAAAGTAAGCATTTCAAACTGCTTAAGTGCATTCATAGCCACCGAAAGCCTCTCGGGATTTTCCGGGTGAGGAAATGGAGGTTCATGGGCACGAGTCCTTCTATTGTAAAGCAGGAGCACAGGTTAAAGGATCAGCACTCGATATTTTTATCACCGCACCCTAAGCGTACACATTACTTAGCCCTTGTCTCAGAGGCTAAAAAGTTAACATAAAAATATAGAAAAAATTTTTATTTATTTTCTTATTTCTTTCTTACTGCAAGATATATTACGGCAATGATAAGCAGTATAGATATTACTAAATTTATCGTAACTAGTGTAGTGAGGTTCGAGAGCTGGACAGTCAAGCTGCCAACGCTGTCTTTAAGAATCGAGACGGTGTTTGTGAGAGCTGCAACTTGGTCTACGAGAGGTTTCAGTTCAGGCGCAAGGCTTGGTATTGGTGGTGTGTAGGAAGCGTACCCTTTCTTTATCCAGAACTCAGCGTCGTCGGAGGGTATCCGTGCTGCATCGCCAGCCTTAAACGGCCCGTACCAGATGAGATCTATCCCTCTGAACCTGGGTGTATCCTTTGTGAAGTATACTGTAGCGTAATCGATTCTCGCTGGCTTAATGCCGCCCACCCATTCTCCTTTTGAGGGGGAGTAGTAGCCATTCACGACGAGGTTGAACTGAGCCCACCAAGGCACGGGCATTATCCACGGGTTCTCGGCGGTAGGCCATCCAGTCCAGTATTGTGTACTAAACGGTACAATAGCGGGAGCCTGAACTACGGGGATCACGGGTAGGTCGCGGTAGAATATTTCCATTATCTGCTTGAAGAGAGTTATTGCCTTTTCTTTCTCGAGTGGGGAAGTTAACTGCAGTTGATCAATGAGCTTATCGTACTCGGGGTTTATATACCTCCACCCATTATATTCCCAGTTGGAGACAGGCTGACCAGGCGGTGCAGCGAACTTGCTGTGAGAAATGTAGAGGTTGAAGAAGGGGTCAGAGTCTCCGGGGCACATGTACCCGTACCTGAGGTCCCACTCGCCTCTGTTCATCGTATCGATGAACGCTGGCCCCTCAAGTCCTTTAGCGATTACGGAGATTCCTGCGGCTCTTAGAAGTGATGTGATAACTTCCATCGCTTTTCTCTGCTCTACCGGGTCGGATGCAGTGTGATAAATGTAGATTGCTTCTAACTTTGTGCCGTTTGGTGTGACCCAGATTCCGTCAGGCCCCTTCTTAAAGCCGAGTTTTGTGAAGATTTCTTCAGCTTTCTTAGGATCATACTTCAGAATTTCGTACTTATCAACAAGGTCCTTAACAGCGTCAAGGTATGGCTTCATGCCACCGTACTCTGGGAATATGTAAGGAGTGGGATAGGTAGTTTTGTCGAAAACAAGCTCTGCTATGAGCGGTCGGTTCAGGAGGTAGGATATTGCGTGCCGAACTTCAGGCAAGCTCCACGGGTACCGCTGGTTGTTGACCATAAGCACTCGGGGGCATGGATCGATCCATGAATAAGGAGATGTTCTACGCCAGACAATAACTGCTGGGTTTCGAGCAATCACCGTTTGAAGGGTTCCAAATGTTATCATGCCAATGAAAACGGCATCTACATCGTTTGCAGCTAGAGCTGCAGCGAGGCTCTCTTCAGGACCGTAGTACTTACAGACTATATACTTCGGAGCTGGACGAATTCCGAAAAGTTCTGTAGCCCACCAGTCATCTCTTCTCTCTAGAATGCTCTCTGTTTCACCTGAGCTCACCACCCTGTAGGGGCCAGTACCCACAGGAGGATAGTTTTTGAAAGTCAATGGGTCTTCTTTCTCCCAGATATGCTTAGGGACTATCGTAAGCCCGCCCCAGACAAGAGCTGCTGGGAACGTGCTCCGATCCAGGTGGAAACGCGGGTCTGGGTCTTTAAGTAGTATCTCCACAGTGTAGTCGTCGATCTTCCTAGCACCCGCAACCTTAGCAGCTACCGCGGCTGAACCGCTTAGCCTTGGTGCGTACTTTAGCAACATCTCGTATGTGAAGACAACATCATCGGCTGTGAAGGGGTGGCCGTCACTCCACTTGACGCCCTTCCTTAAGTAGATTTTCACGCTCTTGTAATCTGGAGAGTACTCGAATTTTTCTGCTAACCAGGGTATATACTCCCCCGTCTCGAAATTGTAGTAAAAGAGGTACTCCCAGACAAACTGGTGCATGCATGTGTGGCTACGCGAAGGAGCTCCTGGAGCATAAAGGTTCAGCAACGTCGGGTTCACAACCCTTCCGCGCGCTATATAGAGTGTTTCTTCTCTGGGAGGCGGCTGGGCAAAAGCCCCGTAAAACGACAGAGTGAGCAAAAGCACGAGAATAGCTACACAGAGGGTTTTCGCAAATCTCTCGGTTGTGAGCTTTTTAAATCTTCCCATCAAGTACTGTTAATATAGAGATCTCCTTATAAACTTTATGGTATTAATGCAAATATAAATGAAAACTATATATGAGGCTTGACCTCTAAAAGTTGGAAGTAATATGAGAATTCCTGCATTGAATAATGAGGTTGTTTCAGAGGCTATAAGTGTACTATACCATAACACTGTTAAATACAGAGGATTTAATATAACAGTGCCGCACCTGGAAAGATACCCTATACCTTACTGTTGGGATACTGCATTTCATGTATTAGCATTTCTGCATTTTGATGTAACTCTTGCAAAGGAAAATCTCGAGTGCTTACTTTCTCTCGCGGATCCTGATGGTAAAATTCCAAATGCTCCTACAGAGGCTGGAGATCAAGACCTGAGAAGCCAGCCGCCAATAATTGTTTATTCTGCTTTACGGCTGTATGAGGTTGAGAGGAATAGGGAGCTTCTGCTGAAGTGGTACCCATCGCTGAAACAGTATTATTGGTGGTGGCGAAAAAAAGGAGATCCTTTGAATCATGGCTTTATTAGTCCTTTCACTGGGGCTCGGGAAAAAGCTCATCCAAAAACGGCATATTGGGCGGTGTGCTCGACCGGGATGGACAATCACCCCATCTACGACTTCACGAATGGTAATGCACTTGAAGTTAATGGGCTGTACTACATACCTGTTAAAGACTTGCTGCTGACTTCGACTCTGGCTCTTGCGGCGAAGGCTTTAGCCGAGATGGCAGGGCAGCTAAAGTTTGAGAACGATAAAGCGGTTTTTGAGCAGGAATATGAATGTCTTTCAGAAAAATACAGGTATGAGCTGTGGGATGATGTAGAAGAGTTCTACTTTGCGGCTGATTGGAAGGGATCTCGGATAAAGGTGAAGAGTGTGCAGGCTTTCGTTTCTCTCCTAGCGGATATCCCTGATAGCAGTCAGCGGAAGCATCTCATTGGTCACTTAACGTCACCAGAAGAATTTTGGGGTAACCTCGGTATTCCTTCCGTAGCATTTGATGATGAAACTTACATGACCCCACAGCCTTCATGGTACTACTCGCGTGACCCCTATTATTGGCGGGGACCCATATGGGCGCCCACAACGTACCTCGTTTTCCGCGCCCTTCTAAATAATGGATACGCTAATTTAGCAAGAGAAGTAGTTCAACGCTGGGTCGACCTCGTGTATGCGAGCAAAGAGTTTCCTGAGTACTTTTACGCAGATGGGAGACCCGGAGCAACTAGGCTGAGCAATTTCGGGTGGACTGCGGCGGTTACTGTAAGCATGCTGGTAGAGTCAGGCCTAGTGAGCAGATCGGAAGTTACCGCTGCGAAGGAGCAAGTCGAAGAACTTCTGAGGAGGCGGGGTGCAAGCTATGGCCGCGCCGATTAGGTACTGGGCTCAGAGGTTTCTACTTTACATCTTTACCATCTACTTGTCAGCTACCATTATATTTGTAATCCCGCGACTAATTCCCGGAGATCCTCTTTCTGTATACTATGAGCAATTGAGGGAAGTGGGAGCGCAGAGGGGTGCAGAGCTTATGATAGAAGAGTATAGGAAAGTTTTTGGGTTAGACAAAGATATCTTTTCGCAGTACATAAGTTTCCTTTACCAGATACTTAAGGGTGATTTCGGTTACTCCATCTCTCAGTTTCCCGCAAAAGTTTCAGAGCTTATAGCTGCTGCTCTTCCCTGGTCCATCGGTTTACTCTCAGTAACCACGGTCATTTCCTGGGTTCTCGGAACACTTATGGGGGCGATAGCCGGGTGGGTTAGAGAATCAAGAGCGTCGAAGATCATGGCTGCGGGTGCGCTCTTACTCAGTATAATTCCGTATTACATTTTAGCGATCCTATTGGTTTTCTTATTTGCATACACACTGAGGTGGTTTCCAAGCGGAGGGGGATATACAGCTGGAATGACACCCGCTTTTGACCTGGCTTTTATTCTCAATGTACTGTGGCATGCTTTCCTACCAGGGCTGAGCATTATCATATCATCCCTTACTTGGTGGTTCCTCAGTATGAGGTCAATGATCTCAATGATCAAGGGTGAGGACTTCGTAATACTTGCTGAGGCAAAAGGACTTCCTAAGAGGGAGATATTGTGGAACTACGCTGCGAGGAATGCTATTCTCCCTCAGCTAACGGGTTTAGCTCTTTCTCTCAGTAGAATTTTCACGGGAGCTCTAATAACCGAGGTTATCTTCGGTTATCCGGGACTGGGAACCTTACTCGTAACGGCAATAAGGAATCTTGACTATTTCTTGCTGCAAGGCACAATTATGCTGTCTATTTTTGCTGTAGCTACCGCTAATCTTTTGGTAGAGATCTTTTATCCGCTGGTTGATCCTAGAATAAGACATAGCGGTGGTTAGTATGCCAAGACTCGGGTACCTTCTTGGACCTCTTCTTATGCTGCGTGCATCGATTAGAAGGCTCCTCAGTAACAGCTTCTTTGTTATCGGGTTCGCATCTTACGTAGGCTTAGTTGCCGCTTGCGCGGTAGGGTATCTCATAATTCCCAAGGATCTGGCAAGAGTAGGTGCGGCACCTCCGCTGCTGCCACCGCAGGCTGACCACTTTCTCGGGACTGATGTTTTAGGGAGAGATATCCTCGCGCTGCTCGTAGAGGCTACTTTAAACTCCAGCAAGATAGGTTTGATAGCAGCAACCTTTGGAACAATAGTAGGTACACTGATAGGTTTCGTTAGTGGTTACTATGGAGGTCTCCCGGATAACGTTCTGAGGTTAATCACTGATGTATTTCTTGCAGTTCCATCCATGCTGTTTTTAATCCTCATTTCTGCACTTGTTAGAGTTGTAACTGTGGAGATGATGGCGCTTTTAATCGCTATTTTCTCCTGGCCCTGGCCAGCTAGACAGGTGAGAGCACAGGCGCTCAGCCTTAAAGAGAGGGAGTTCGTTTATCTTGCCTGGCTCTCCGGCGAAAGCAAGTTTGAGATCATTCTGAAGGAGCTCATGCCTCATATGGTTCCTTGGATGGCAGCTAATTTCGTTAATGCGTACTTAGTGGCTATTCTCACCGAGGCAGGGCTCGCCATTCTCGGGTTGGGTCCCCAAACGGATATCACGCTGGGGATTCTTCTCTGGTGGGCTCTAAGTCATGCGGCGATCTTCCGGGGACTTTGGTGGTGGTGGCTGCCGCCGGTAATACTGCTAATTTATTCGTTTTTCACTCTATATTTAATACAAATTGGAATATCCGAGGTGGTTAACCCCAGATCTAAGGTGATTTAGAAATGGAAAAAAGTATTCTTGAGGTTAGGAGTTTAAGTGTATGGTATGACGTTCCACCGCGTCCCTTGAGAGCTGTGGATAAGGTTAGCTTTCTAGTTCGGAGGGGAGAGATTCTCGGGTTGGCAGGTGAGTCAGCCTGTGGGAAATCAACGCTAGCACAGGCTATCCTAAGATTATTGAAACCCCCTGGACGTGTCATCGACGGTGAGGTTCTTTTTGAGGGGGTTGATCTCCTAAGGTTGAATGAGCAGGAATTAAGGCGTATCAGGTGGAAGCAGATATCTTACGTCCCGCAGAGTTCGATGAATGCTCTAAACCCTGTGATGAGGATCCGTGATCAAATAATTGACGTGTTTAAAACACATGAGGGATCCGCGCTGTCAAAAGAGGAGCTGTCGAAACGGGTAGAGGAGTTACTGACCCGCGTAGGTCTCGCCGAAGAGGTCTCGAAGATGTTCCCGCACGAGCTTAGTGGTGGGATGCGTCAGCGAGTAGTTATAGCTATGGCACTTGCTCTGCGCCCGCAGCTTCTAATAGCTGATGAACCTACAACAGCTTTAGATGTTGTCGTTCAAAGGGGAATTCTCCAACTTTTAAAAGACATCAATGTAAAGGATAACACAACAGTAATGCTAATTACGCATGATATGGCAGTTCACGCGGAGGTCACTGACAGGGTTATGATTATGTACGCTGGGAAGATTGTCGAGAGCGGTCCCACGCTGAAACTTTTCTCCGAGCCTCTACATCCGTATACCAAGCTGTTGATATCTTCGATACCACGAATAAGGGAGAAGAGAAAAATCATAGGAATCACCGGGCTACCACCTGATCTCCGCATGCCTCCGCCCGGTTGCCGCTTTCATCCCAGGTGTCCTCATTTTATTAAAGGAAAGTGTGACATGGATGAGCCGGTGATGAGACGGCTAGAGCCCGACAGGTGGGTAGCTTGTCATCTGTACAGCTAGGTGACTGCTGATGAGTGTCCACAGCTTACTTGAGCTAAGAAATGTCACAAAAATTTTCTCAACAGGTGTGCTGTTCTTCAGGCAGAGAATAGTAGCGGTCGATGATGTATCGTTTCGCATTCCGGGCGAGAGGCCTGTTGTATTTACATTAGCTGGTGAAAGTGGTAGCGGTAAAACGACGATCGCCAGACTCATCTTAGGTTTTCTCAAACCTGATAAAGGAGATATAGTTTACAGAGGAAGAAATCTCACTGCTTTTTCTAGCAAGGACTGGAACTGGTACCGCCGCGAAGTTCAAGCAGTTTTTCAAGACCCTTACGCTGCTTACAATCCGATATACACTGTAGACCGAGTTCTTTTTACGCCGTTAAAGAAGTATAGGCTAACATTCAGTGACTCGGAAGCCAGTGAGATGGTAGCAAAAGCCCTTGAATCCGTAGGTTTAAGGCCAGAGGAGATTCTTGGAAGATACCCCTACGAACTCAGCGGAGGTCAACGCCAGAGAGTGCTTCTCGCCCGGTCGTTGCTTCTCAAGCCGCGCCTAATAATCGCCGATGAGCCAGTATCCATGCTTGATGCTTCTCTTAGAGCGGAAGTGCTTAACCTTATGCTCGATTTGAAGAACAAAGTTGGAGTCTCATTTCTCTACATTACTCACGACTTATCAACAGCAAGCTACATCAGCGATTTCTTAGCCATCATGTACCGGGGGGTTCTAGTTGAGACAGGACCTATTGATGAAGTTATAGAGGAGCCTCTTCACCCCTACACGAAGCTACTGCTTGACTCTATACCTGTACCAGATCCAAATAAACGCTGGACTTCAAGGGTGGTGCTTCCTCCCAGAGAGTACACCGAGGAGAAGAGAATGGGCTGCAAATTCTACGACAGATGTCCCTTGAGAATGAACATTTGCAAGGATAATGTCCCGCCGCCTAAGATCATTAACTCAAGGGTTGTTCGCTGTTTTCTTTACTGATCACCGTAGCTTTCAAAAAGAGGATACATTCTTGTCTTTTTACTATTACTTGGGGGTGCCGGGACAGATTTTTATATATCCCGGTTTTCATCTTTTAAAGTGCCCACTGAAGAGAGTGGCATAGCTAACGAGGTTAGGAGGCTGGCAAAAGTTCTAGGAGCAGCAGAAGCTTTAAGGCGTATTACGAAGGAGATTTTCGAGAGCTTGGACGACCCCTTTAAGGGCTGCAGGAGAGTTCTATGTATTCAGCCGCACCCCGATGACTGCGAGTACGGTGCTGGCGCGACTCTCGCGGAGCTCGCCGACGCGGGCATAGAGATCACTTATCTCACGCTGACCGATGGGAGCAAGGGTACGCTGGACCCCAGCATGGATCCGAGAGTGCTGGCGCAGATCCGGAGGTTGGAGCAGGAGCGGGCGGCTAAGGTGGTGGGCGTGAAAAAGCTCCTTTGGCTAGACTACCTCGACGGGGAGCTTCCGTACTCGGCAGAGGTGAGAAGCAAGCTCATTGAGGCTATTAGAGCTGAGAAGCCGGATGTGGTGTTCGCGCCGGACCCCTACCTCCTCTACGAGGCGCACCCCGATCACAGGGTCGGCGGGCTCCTCGCTTTGGAAGCTGCAATGTTCAGCCCCCTCCCCCTCTTCAGCAGGGGGTCGCAGCCGCACGAGGTACGCGCAGTAGTCCTCTACTACACTGCGAGGCCGAACCTTCTGAAGCCTGTCGACAGGACCTTCGAGAGGAAGCTTCAAGCGCTGAAAATGCACGAGAGCCAGTTCTCCTCCAGCTGGAACCTCTTCGAGCTATACCTTAGAGTGGTCGCTGCCGCTTACGGCGCCCAAGCTGGTTCGGAGTATGCGGAAGCTTTCCGGGTGCTGCCCACGTCTCTGCTGCACGCTACAGCGCTCTCGGAGCTCGTGTAGGCTGCTGGGGCGCGCTGCGGCCGAGGCTGGCTAAAAGAAGATTTCCTCCAGCACTGCTACTGCAGGAAGTCGTAGACGCTCTTCAAGCCCAGCTTACCGGCTCTCGGGCATAAGTAGAGCGCGTCAAGTCTAGGCTTCGCTTTAAGGCAACTGTCTCTGTCGACCCCAGTGATCACCGCGCCGGCAGCCCTCAGCGCGTTCAGTATCTCTGGCTCAGCGCTTCTCAGCAGGCACGGGATGTGGACTACACCCTCGTACTTCACTTTCAAGCCTAGAGTCGTGAAAGCCGTAGGGAGGAACCTCAAGCCGAGTGCGTGAGCTGCTTCGGGAGACACCGAGTAAGCTTCACGGCCTGATAGCGCTTTCACCACCGCTCTAGCGGAAGATCCTTCCAGGGGCCTTCCCTCAGTGTACCTCTGGTCGAGGGCCTTCACCACCGCTAGCCCCGCTCCCAGCCTGCTCGAGAGGCTGGAGGCATAGCTCTCGTCGAGACCCTCTACGGCGACGAGCAGAGGAGAGCCCTCCCTCAGCACCCTAAGCTCTAGCCTCGCTTTCTCGCGGGAGTAGGTTTCGGGGAGCTGGTGCCTCGCAGGGCACTCCTGCACGCACCTCCAGCACTTAGCGCACTTTTCCTTGCCGAGCTCGAGGTGTCGGGAGTACCCTAGGGGGCTGAGCATCATGTTCCCGCTGTCCAGGAAAGTGGGGCAGGAGGCTAGGCAGATCCCGGGACAGTAGAGGCAGGGGTTTCTAACTTTTCTCAGAGGGAGGAGCGCGAAGCGCGCGACGAGCTTCGGCGTGAGCTTCACGGCTTTCAGGACAGTGAGGCTGACCAGAGCGATCACCCTAGCCACTTGCCGGGGTTGCTGACGTTGCCTGGGTCTAGCGCCCTCTTCACCCTCTTGAGGTAGTCGAGCGCGCTACCCAGCTCTTCCGCTACCCAATCCTTGCGCAGAAGCCCTACGCCGTGGTGGTGGCTGATCGTCGCGCCTGTCTCGATCAGGGTCCTCATCGCTTCCCTCCACATCCTCCAGTAGACTTCCTCGCTAGCCTCGTACGTCAGCGTGAAGTAAATGCAAGCACCGGTGGTGTAGAAGTGGGATGCGTGGGCCAGGACGGCGTACACCCCCTTTACGGCTTTAACTCTCCTCTTGAACTCCGAGTAGACTGCTGGCAGCTTACTCCACGTCGCCGCGGTCTCGATCGTGTCAAACCAGAGCCCCAGCGGCACAACAAGCTTCTTGAGCTCGCTGATCACGTCGAACCTCGTCTTCAGCCACTTCTCAACGTACTCTCCACCCAGCTTGACGCCGCCGTGCTTCGCCGCCAGCTTCTCGATCACGGAGACCTTCGCCCGGAGAAGCTCCTCGCTGCTCTCCTCCACGATGAGGAGGAGGATGTCGCGAGGGTCGTGGAACCTGGCAGCGCTATCGTCTCTATCGTAGAGCCTCGCAACAGCCGGTGTTGCCCACGAGAGCATAACCTCCCTCATAGCCTTCAGCCCCGCCTCGAAGCTCGGGAACGCGTAAGCCTCCTTCCACACGTGCTGAGGTAGTGGGAAGACTTTCAGGGCAGCTTTCGTTATCACGCCAAGCTGGCCCTCACTGCCGATCAGCAGCCTCTTAAGGTCGGGGCCGGTCGCAGCCCGCGGGACGAGGTTCCTCCGCATGGGCACCAAGACCCCGTCAGGTGCTACGAACTCTAAGTCCAGGACTAGCTCCTCTATACCGCCGTACTTGGTGCTGAACTGTCCAGTGCTCATAGTCGCTATCAGCCCCCCGAGCGCCGCCTCCGGGTAAGACTGCGGTATGTGCCTCAGCGTGAACCCCCTCTCGTTGAGGAACTCCTCAAGCCTCCTCAGAAGCACGCCAGCCTCCGCGACCACGAGAGCGTCCTCCTCCGAGAACGTGAGGACCCTGTTCATCCGCTTCACGTCGATGACGAGGCACTTCTCGCAGATCGTCCCGCCTATGACGCCGCTACCCCCAGCGTAGGGCGCGAAGGGGATCCCGTACTCGTTGCAGAGCCTGACGAGCTCGGCCACCTCTTCAGCGGACTCGGGCCACGCCACCGCGAGCGGCTTAGGCAGAGGCTCGCCCCTCAACTCCTTTAAGAGCGCGAGAGGCCAGTAATCCCTGCTGTAGAGCCTCAAGGTGTCCGGGTCGCTGGCCACCCTACCTTTAAGCAGCTCTTCCACTCTCCTCAGAAACTCCCTCTCAGGAACGGGTTCTCCTCCCACCTGCGCACCACCTCTAAAAGCTCCTCGTAGCTCCTGAGCCAGAAGCCCCGCTCCTCTGCGTCCGCGCGGGGCTCGAAAAACCTGCCAACGGGGGGCGGCTCCGCGAGCTCTCTCTTCGAGATCTTCCCGTCGGAGAGGAGGAGCAGCTTAGCCACCCCGCGAGAGCTGGCCTCTACGTCTACAGGCCTAGCGACGCGCATTCCCGTCACGTCCGAGAGGATCTGGAGGAAGGGGTCCGACTTCGAGTAACCTCCCGAAGCCCAAAGGGGCTCAACCGGCTTGCCTGCGTGCTTCGATATTTCCTTTAAGAGCAGCGCGATGTGGAGGGCTACCCCCCAAGCTAGCCCCGCGATCACCTCAGCGCGCCCAGCGCCCAAGCTGAGGCCTACGACCAGGCCCCGGAGCTTTCCCGCCCTCGGGCACCGAAAGCCGCCGAACGCGGGGACCACGAGGACCTCTCTCCTCCCCTTTCCCGCGAGATCGTTCATCTCCTCGTAGGTGTTGAAGAAGCCTGACTGGCGGAGCCACTCGACGATAGACCCGGTGGTCCTGACGAAGCCCTCGATCCCGTAGGTTCTCTCGCCGTCCAGGCTGAGCATCACAACGGGTACTAGCCCCCCGCTCGGGACTTTCAGGCTGCCCGTGCACTGCTCGACGAACGATCCCGTGCCGTGAACACTCTCGACGCGCCCCCTCTCGACTGCGCCCACCGCCAGGGCTGCGGACTGCTGGTCAGCTATGACCGCTGATACTTCAAGCCCCTCGAAGGAGCCGAACTCCGCCACGTTATCCACCACCTCCGGAGCGGCGCGCGGCAGCTTGAGTATGCTGTACACTACGCTTATCTCCTCCAGGTTCCGCGGGTGTAGAAGCCCCGTGAGCGTGGCGTTCGTAGCGTCCGCGAGGAACCTTCCCGTCAGAGTGTAGATGAGGTAGGAGTCGAGAGTCCAGAGGAAAGCGCCGCCCCGCAGCACTTCCTCGTTGAGACCCGGGTTGTGGTCGAGGATCCACCTCATGAGGACTGCTGGGGAGTCGGGGCTGAGGATTTGCGACAGCGAGCTGCTCAGCTTCTTCAAGAACGCTACGTGCGCGGGTAGCTTCTCGACGACTTCACGGCCCCTGCCGTCTATCCAGGTGACAACGTTCGTGATCGGGGTGCCGTCCCTCCTCCAGGCGAGCACTGAGGCGCGGTAAGTGCACAAGCCGAGCTTTCTCGCACCCATCGACCTAGCTTTCCTTGCGAAGCCCCGTACTACCTCGGCGAGCTTAGCGCTGCTCTGCTCCACGAAACCCTCCTCCGTCTTCTCGAACCCGAGCTCCACCCTCTCGGAGTGCACTCTTTTCAGCTCCTCGTTGAAGAGGAAGAGCTTGACCCCCGTCGTGCCGACATCCACCACAGCGTACATGGCTTAAAGCACCTCCAACCGGACCCTCCCAGCCTTCGGGAGCTCCACGACCGGGTAAGGCTCCTCGGCCTCCACGACCTTACCGTCAACCCTGATCCTAGCCCCCCTCGGCGCAGCCACCATCGCGCAGCCCACGCTCCAGGGAACCCTGCGGGGGTAGACGGGCACGCTGCTATCAATCTCCACGAAGTCTCCGCCAGCTCTGAGAGCCCGCGCGACAATCCTGGAGAGCTCTACTACCTTAAGCGGGTGCTCCACCACCATGGCCGCGTTACCCGCTAGAGCCTCAAAGCCGAGAGGGTTCCAGGCAGCCGGCACCGCGAGGATGAGCGCGTCAACCCTCAGCTCGCCAGCACTGGTCTTCACGGATTCGACTCTCTCCGCACCCTCGACGCGCTTTACGCGCCCCCTGAGCGGCTCAGCTCCCAGCTCGACCGCTTTATCCGGTGGATGGACGAGAGACGGCTCGCTGAACACCACGTAGACCTTCTCGGAAGCTCTCCGGAGCTTCTCGACGAGGGAGAGCGAGAAGTGGTTAAGCCCGTAAACGAGGACGCGGTCACCGAGCGAGTAACCTCTCGCCGCGAGCTCCCAAGCAGCCGTGAGGTACCAAACGCCTGCAGGCCTGTGGCCGTAAACGCCAAGCTCCACAGCAGTTTTCTCGCGGAAGCCCGTCGCCCCCACGACGGCCCCCCTGAGGAGCCTAGCCCCCTCCACGCCGACTACCCACACACCATCCCGCCGCACCTTGAATGCGGTAAGCTCCGTGAGGGGCTTAACCGCCCCGAGAAAGCTCTCCACGAGCTGCTTCCCGGTTACCCCCTCCACGGGCAGAGTATCTTCTGCGAAGAAGCCTCCAGGCCTGCTCCGCGCTTCGATGACGATCGCCTCGCCGAGCTCCCTCGCTAGGGATAGCCCGGCGAGACCCGCTCCGACCACGATCACTTCTTCACTAGCCACGAGCCGCCACCTCTCAGAGTAACTTCTTCGAGCGGGATCCCGAGCTCTTCAGCAATGATGCGCATGACCTCGGCAGCGCACCTCGACCCCTGGCACACCCCCATTCCAGCGCCCGTGCGGAACATGACACCCTGAAGCGTGCGCGAACCTCTCCGCACAGCCTCCCTAACCTCCTCCTCGGTCACGAGGCTGCACGCGCAGACAACCCTCCCCCTCCCGGCTTCGGGGTTATCCCTAAGCCTGGGGAACGGTCTCCGCGGCTTCACGGCTTTCGGCTTCAGGGTCAGGCCGGCCTCCCGCAGCATGGCGATAATCTTGTCTGCGATCACCGGGGAGGCTGTGAAAGCCGGCGACTCCGTGCCCATAGCGTGGACGACCCTGCTCGAAGCCTTCGAGTAAACGATTCTGAAGTCGTTCTCAGGGGGGATCGGGCGTATACCCGCGTAAGCCTTCAGCGGGATCCCTGGATCCGCGTCGAGCAGCGGCGAGAACTTCCTCATCAGCGCCTCCACATCTTCCTCGTCGACGGCAGTGTCGGATTTGCCTCTCGCAGGCCTCAGGTTAGGTCCCCACAAGCCCCGCTCGTCGACAGTGTACATGATCGCGCCGCCCTTCGTCTTGGGGTCGGGCTTGAGGTAGAGCGGGGCGATGAACCTCTTAGTCACTCTCCTCTCGAAGACCAGGAGGGCCCCCTTACCCAGCTCGAAGTCCACGTCGTCGCCAGTCATCTTAGCTATCTCGTCTGCCCAGAGCCCCGCAGCGTTCACAACGTAGCGAGCGCGGTACTCGCCTCTACTCGTCTTAACGGTAACGAACTCCGGTTCGACGGATATCCCGGAGACTCTCTCGCCGAAAGCGAAGTCCACCCCGTTCTCGCGCGCAAACTCGTAGAGACCGTAGAGAAGGTCGAAGTTGTCCACGAGGCCGTACCCCTCAACCTCGATCGCGCCTAGAGCTTTCTTCGAGAGGGCGGGCTCCTCCCTCCTGAGCCAGCTCCTGCCGCGCAGCTTCACGGGGAACTCCTTGCCGAGGTTCAGCTTCAGGTACAGCGCGACGAGAGGCATCGCTAGGAAGTGGTGAAGCTTCATCGCCACAGCTAGAGAACTCGTCCGCTCGAACCTCACCCCCAGCTCCCGGCAGATTTTCTCGAGCTGCCTGTTCCCCTCTCTCGCCATCCTGCTCTTCAGCGAGCTGAAGGGGAGCTGCACCACGTGGACTACAGCGGCATGAGCTTTCGAAACACCCCAGCCGGGCTCAGGGCAGGCCTCGATTACCAGAGTTCTGACGTCGTAGTGCGCTAGCTTGTACGCGAGCATTAAGCCGACGATGCCGCCCCCCACGATGGCGACGTCGTAAGGTCCCCCGCCCACGGGGCTACTAATGTCTTGCAGAAAATATATCACGCTTTCTACAGTAAGCCCCGCTGCTCACGCTCTTCCCCGTAGCGAACCACGAGAAGCTGGGCAGCTAGCTGAAAGCTAGAGACGGGTGGCTCGCGGGGGCTCCTCTACTTTCACTTCTTCCTAGCCAAACCCGCGGCGAAGACGACGAACGCAAGTACGAGGGAAATCAACGTCCCTAAGCCCAAGCCGAGGGAACCGAGGAGCACCATCCCGGCACCGGCCAGCGCGAAGACGAGGGCGAGGAGCCTCTCCGCGAGGTAGTAGAGCACAGCTGCGAAAGCTAGGGAGAGTAGGGCTACAGCTTCCTCAGCGTTAACTATGATGCCGAAAGCTGCGAGGGAGTAGGCAGCTAGGAAGCCGGCCAGCAGGGATACGGCTAGCTTGAACGTAGAGAAGCCGATCAGGGCTCCCGCTATGAACCCCACGGCGAAGAGCACGGGTCTACCCACCGCGGCTATCAGGCTGGGCGAGGCGTAAGCGTAGAGGAGGTAGCCTACGGCTAGCCCGAAGGAGAGCGAGACTAGAAGCTTCGCGAGCTTTACGCCGAAGAAGGCGAGGACAACTCCTAGGATGATTAAAGCCAGGCTTGTCAGCGTGTCGAACATTCTTATTCGCTAACTCTTAGCGGCAGTGGCTCTTATTTTCTTCCATGCAAAAAGCGCGAGAGCCAGGACAGCTGCCAGAAGAAGCGCGAGAGCCACGGCCCGTAGCGGATGCTCCTGAGCGGGCCAGACAGGTATCTCGTACACGTCCAGAGGCAGCGGGGCTCTGCAAACCGCTTGAGGTGCTGCTCCCGGCACCTGGTAGTAGCTAACCCACGTGCCGTTTAACCAGAGGAGCCTGTAGTCCCACCCAGCCTTCCCGGCGGCGCAAGCAGCTCTGAACGCCTTCAGCATATCGCCGCCAACTCCCCCCAGAACCTGCTCCTTCGACAAGCGCTCTAGCTCGAAGCCAGCCGCTCTGCAGAGCTCCTCCCCCGTCAGGTTGAAGAGAGGCGCCTTTCCCGCAAAGGGCACTTGAAACCTCACCGTCGGGAAGCTTACACCCAGCGGCGGGGCAGCCGAGTAGTAGAGGAGCACGACCACCCTCGTGTCGAAGCCGCTCCGGTAGGCGTACACTCCCGGCGCCACCTCCCTCGCGTCTTTCAGAGCTCGGAAATCCAGCCTCGCGCCCGGCGCAGACAGCACGGCTTCTACAGCGTAAAGGTCCTCGGGCTCCGGGCACGGCTGAGCAGCAGCTATGCTAGCGAGCAGGGCCAGCACTATGCAAGCGGCGGTGAAGCATAAACAGCGCCTCTCCACGTGCACGTCCTCCTCGTTGCGGAATTCATATAAATCCTAGCCTTCGCGGCAGGCGGAGGGCGGCTTGAACGCGAGGAGGGTGGCGGAGGAAAGCGGTGTGCGCACGGATATAGTCAAGGAAGCTGGTAGGGTTGATGGTGGGAAAGCCTACAGAGCCCTCGTAGATGTCCAGGCTGAAGCCTTCTTGCTCGACACCGACAGCGGGCTGAGGATCGCTTCCCAACCGGAGCTGGTCGGCTCCGAGCTCGAGGAAGAGGCTCTGCGCGCGGCTCTCGCAGCCGCCGGCCTCATAGCTAGGAGGGCTTCGGCTAAGAGAGTCGTATTCCTCCACGTCCTCAGAGCTTCGCGCGGCTACCGGCTTCACGAAGCTCTCTCACGGGGAGGTTTTCAGCTGCACGAAGTTTTCGTGAGAGTAGCCTACCCGGGTTCGGGGGCTGGCGTGCACGATTCGGGAACGGCTAGCGTTCTCCTGGCGCGCGCCGGCAGCCTCCCCAAAGGCGAAGGCGTGCTGGTTGTGAGCGACACCGTCGCGACGGGGAAAACGCTTCAAGCGGCGCTCAGCTTCCTTTTGGAGCTAGCGGAGTTCAAGGGCTTGAAGCTCGTGGAAGCGCACATTTACGGCTTCATCTCTGAGGCCGGGCTGAGGCGCGTAGCAGAGTACCTCGAATCCCAAGGCGTGGAGAAAGTATCGTTTTACGCGGTGCAGGACCTCACAGCTCTGTCCAGCAACAACTACGATATGCCGCTCTACGGCCCCGACCTGCCTAGCCACGAGGCTGGCGAGCCGCGAACGCTGGGAGGCGTAGCCTCCGAAGAAACTCTCGCGAGGATGCTTCCTCGCTACTTTCCCGGAATGGACCAGCCGGGCGACTGGAGCGAGCGCCAGTGCGTGCTGTACAACGGGGAAAGCTACGAGAGGGGGCGTATCCGCGACCACCTCGAGAGGAGCCTGAAGGCTTTAGAGAGGCTCCGGGAAGCCTCCCGAGCGTACCCGTGGTACGGGGACTGGCTCGACCGGGTCTACGAGGAGAGGCGTAGAGCACTTCTCGAGGCTCTGGAGAGGAGGGCCTACTGCCGGGACACCGCCTAGAGGGGGATTCTTTCATCGCCTGCATCCAGCCGTTCGAGCGACGTGAGGGCAGCGATTTCGACCGCCCTAGTGAGAAGCTCGCGCGCCATGCTCGGCGCGTACCCGCACCAGCTCCTCTTGCTGGCAGCCTGCTCTGGAAGGTAGGGAAGGTGTAGGAACCCGGCCCGCCGCGGCCATCCCCTCGTAGCGGAGAGGTGGAGCAGCTCGAACATTACGAGGTTGCAGATGAAGGTGCCTGCAAAGTACGAGAGCGCAGCAGGTATCCCCGCTTCTCTCAGCTTCTTCACGATCAGCCGCACTGGGAGAGTCGAGAAGTACGCTGCAGGCGCGCCGGGCTCGATGGGCTCGTCCACAGGCGCGTAGCCGTCGTTGTCCGGGCTCCCAGTGTCCATGAGGTTTACCGCAACTCTCTCGACCGCCACGTAGGCTAGCCCCCCGGCTTGCCCGAGCGCGATAGCTACGTCAGGCTTGTGCTTCTCGACGAGGTCCCTGACTGCTTCCCTAGCGCGCCTGTAAGAGACGGGGAGCACAGCGCTCACGACGCTAACTCCAGGGAGCTTGCTCGCTAAGGTTCGGGCAGCTTCTACAGCTGCTAAACTGCTGGGGTTCACGCTTTCGCCGCCGAACGGCTCGAAGCCGGTTATCAGCAGCGTTGACACGCGGTGAAGAGAGCAGCGCTAGTTATAAGCTACGCTCACAACTTCATATGAGGCGATGATGAGCGCCTGCGACGCACCTGACTCGTGAAGAGTACCAAACCACCTGAGTCACAGAAGGATCGTCACCGGGTTGAGCCCAGCCCTGCGGAAGGCTTCTTCAACTCTCGCCAACACATCCTCGCCTGCAGGCTTCCAGAGCAGGTGGGAGCGGCACCCTGAAGTGCAGTCAGAGCTCCCGAAGCCGGGAAGCGGGTGGGCGAAGCCTAGGTTCTCGAGGTGCGGTGTCAGCACGCACTCCCTCTCTCTAGTTTCCGCGAACACGATGCCCAGAGCTCTCGCGGCAGCAGTGAGCTGGTCGATATGCCACTTAACCTTCTTCTCGCGCCTCAAGTGCCTAAGCACCCGCGCTCTAACGCCGCCGGGCCCCCTTGCAGATCCAATGTAGACGTATATGCCCGGCGGGAGAGCTCCTCTCTCCCTGCCCATCGTGACTTCAAGTTCCTGCTGCAGCTCGAGAACGAGCGCGTAAACACCGCTCCTGTCAGTCACCTGCGGTGCTGCGGACCGCGGTGAACTCTCCATCGAAGCCAGCCTCCTTGAGCGATTCCCTCACCACCCCTAAGAGCTCCTCGCAGAAGCTGATGCAGTAGAGCGAGCTTTTCTTCTTCAGCGGCTCCAGGAGCAGGACCCCCGCGATCCTGCCACGCCACCCGAGGAGGAACTCGAACGCGTGCCACCTCACGTAAACTCCCCTCCTTCTGAGAGCGTTTACCAGCTTCATTCTACGCTGAAGAGTCAGGCTCAAGAGGGCGCTCACCTTCCCCGCTATTCAAGCGCTAGCAACAACAGCCCCCGGCTTAAGTCTATTTTGTGAACCCCTCGGAGTACTACCGTAACGCGCGCGTGCTGTCGGAGGTAGCGGACTTCCTGAAGGGCCGCTGGGTGGCTTTCCACTGCGAGAAGCAGCTTAAGGACGGTAGGCCCGTGCTTGTCCGCTACCACAGAGGTAGGCTGCTGAAGGCTTCAACCCCCGCAGAGCTCTCCGCTATCATGCGGAAGCTAGCTCACTTGAGGCCCCGCGCCGTGTACGGGACTGCAAGCATCTACCAGAAGCTGGAGGCACCGGAGGATGTGAGGAGCATGGATCTCGTTGTGGCGAGAACGCTGACGTGGGACATCGACTCCACGCCAGAGCACTGGAGAGCTACGGTTGAAGCTGCTAGAACGGTAGTCGACGTGCTCGAGAGGCACGGTGTCGTCGAGAGCGTATGGCTGAAGTGGAGTGGGAGGGGTATGCACGTTCACGTGCACGAAGCCGCGCTAACTACAGACTTCCTCAAGAGGCGCGGGGTTCTCGACGCGACGTGGTCAGCGGTGCAGTATGTTGCGGATAAAGTCAGGGAGAAGATACTTGAGATCAACATCCGGCACGGTTCAAGCGTCAAGGTCGAGAACTTGATGGACCCGCAGAGAGTTTTCACCGCACCTCTAAGCCTGCACAGGCAGCTCGACTCCGCTTGCATCGCGTTGAAGCCAGAGAACCTGGACTCGTTCGAGCCCGGGTGGGCGGACCCCAGAAGCCCAAAGCACGAGCCTGCTTGGAGGCGGCACGTGGAGGGCGAGGCTGAGAGCCTAGCTGAAGTGGCTCTGAGAGAGGTTGGCGGCTACCTGGGCCGGGGCAGGCGGCTCCAGGCTAGGTGGAGGCTCCTCGAGGAGAAGTTCTGGCAGGAACCGCTACCCGAGCGCGAGCCCGCGCCCGTGCTCGGAGATCTCGAAGTTAAGCCGAACATGTCTCCTGGGCCGCTGGAGGGCAGGGACTTGAGAGGCGATCCCTTCAAGGCGGTGCGCTTCCTTGAGGATGTTCTGGGGCACTTATCTCTCGGGAGAATAAGCAGGGAGAGAGCTTTCTCGCTGCTAAAAGCTACCGCTGAGGTTACGATCAAGGCTCAGGGTTACCGAGAGGAGGATGTGAGAAAGCTGGCTGAGCTGTACGGGAGAGTGCTGGAAAAGTTAAAAGAAAGTTAGAGAAAGAAAGAGTAGCGGAGTTTTACTCTCCCCAGAACTCCTCGAATGTCGTTCGGGTCCTGTAGCCGGCTAGCGCGCCTCCAAGGTACTTCTCTAAAGCGACGTTCACGTGGTGCCCGATGTCGCCCATCTCGGCTAGCTTTGTGTAGAGGTCTTCGTAGATCTGTAGCCGCACTTCCACTAGCTTTCTGTCAAGGCCCATTTTGATCAAAGACCGCACAACTAACCTTTTATTAAGGGTTTCCCCTGACAGTTCTTTACTATAGGGCGACGTAAAGCTTTACGTAAGGCAAAAATGGTGTTCGCCGCCTCTGCTCTCGGCTTAGAGGTTTTTTATCCATTTTCCGCCAGTGTAAAGGTAAATATTACCTTTAAGAAGCGATTTTTCAGTAAAATTTCCATCAAGGTGCCAGGTTCCCGTTCGCTGCTTCTACCTTGCTGGAAAAAGTTTCTTTGCCCGGATGAGGATTAGCTATTTATCCGCTCTGAGCGTTGCTAGACGTGGGTCTTGCCTTCCAAGTTGAAGAAGTTGGCTGCTGAGAAGGGTTCCAGAGTAATCCTCGCGCTAGACTACTACCCTCCGGGGAAGGACCCTCTAGACTTCTGGAGCCAGCTGCTAGACAGCGTAGACGACCTGCTCGCTGGCGTGAAGCTGGGGCTGCCCGCGCTCTTGTCTGTAGGGCCTGAAGGGCTGCGCGAGCTTGTGGAGAGCTTCAGCGACAGCAACTACTTCATCGCGGACTTCAAGTTAGCTGACATCGAGGATGTTGTGCGCACAGCCGCTCAGAGGATACTGAGGCTAGGCTTCGACGGGGCGATCGTGCATCTCTTCCCGATGTGCTACAGCAGGCTTGCGGAGAGGGAGGCGGGAAGGTCGCTGGACATCTTCGGCCTCGTCTCGATGAGCTGCCGCTCGCCGCTGATGGACTTGCACCTTGAAGACCTTGTAGACTACGCTGTGAAGCTCGACCTCGCGGGCGTTGTTGTCGGAGCGACAAAGCCCGAGATTGTGAAGAGGGTGAGGGAGCTTCTAGGCCAGAGAGGCGTCATCCTGTCGCCAGGGGTCGGCGTTCAGGGTGCTGAGCCGGGGTCAGCGGTCAGAGCTGGCGCCGACTTCGAGATTCTAGGCAGGTCTGTTGCCGCTAGCCCCAGCCCGAGGCAAGCTCTGGAGAAGATTGTGAAAGCGTACCCCCTGCCGAGGTGGTAGACGTGTCTGTGGAGGAGCTGCTGTGGAGGATCGGGGTAGTGCAGAGGGGTTTGTTCAGGCTCACCTCCGGGAGGATCAGCGAAGTGTACGTAGACCTGAGGAAGCTGCCTTCCCACCCCGCAGAGTTTAGGGCTATCGTCGGCGAGATGGCTAAGCTGGCTTCCGGCATCGGCGCTGACTACGTGTGCGGGATAGCGGTGGGCGGCTTACCGCTGGCTGCAGCTCTCGCCTACGAGCTGGGGAAGCCTCTCATCTACGTGAGGAAGGAGAGGAAGGAGCACGGCACGATGAAGCAGCTCGAAGGGGACTTCGAGAAGGGTGCTAAGGTTCTGCTGGTCGACGACGTTGCTACGACAGGCGGGACGCTGGCGGACACTTGCAGGATCCTGAGAGGTGAGGGGCTCCGCGTCGAGGACGCTCTCGTGGTTGTCGACCGGCAGGAGGGCGCTGAGGAGGCTTTGCAGGCTCTCGGCGTGAAGCTCCGCAGCCTGACGACGCTGAAGAAGCTTCTCGAGGTGGGCGGGAGGTGAAAGGGAGGGACGTGATCTCGATCTTAGACTTCGAGAGGCGCGAGCTAGAGCAGCTCTTCGAGCTCACCGACGAGATCCGCAGGAGCCCGCGCGCTTTCTCAGAGGAGCTGAAAGGCTACATAATGGCTACCGCTTTCTTCGAGCCCAGCACGAGAACAAGGCTGAGCTTCCAGACAGCGATGCTTAGGCTCGGCGGGTCTTACATAGACCTCGGCGAGCTCGAGAGGAGCTCTGTCGCGAAAGGCGAGAACTTCGCCGACACCATACGCATGCTAGACTCCTACGCTGACGTGATCGTCGTCAGGCACAGGCTTGAAGGCGCAGCTAGGTACGCGGGGGAGATCGCGGCAGCGCCTGTGATCAACGCTGGCGACGGGCGGAAGAACCACCCGACTCAAGCGATGCTCGACCTCTACGCGGTCAGGACTCTCCAGGGAGGTATCGACGGCCTAGTCTACGGCGTGCTGGGGGACCTCAGGTTCGGCAGAGCTGCGGCGAGCTTCATCCTAGCGC
This sequence comes from Thermofilum sp., assembly GCA_038741495.1. NCBI lineage: Archaea > Thermoproteati > Thermoproteota > Thermoprotei > Thermofilales > Thermofilaceae > Thermofilum > Thermofilum sp. Next base: position 147,645 of record JAVYKX010000001.1, read on the forward strand.
TATCGCTCTTCAAGCCTTCGAAGATCTACCTGGTGTCGCCCCCGCTCCTCAGGGCGAGGCCGGAGGTGCTCGAGGTGCTTAAAGCTAGAGGGGTTGACTTCGAGGAGGTTGACAGCCTCGAGAAGGTTGTAGGGGAGCTCGACGTGCTCTACGTGACCAGGGTCCAGAAGGAGCGCTTCCCGGACCCTGCGGAGTACGAGAAGGTTAAAGGAAGCTACCTCGTGAGCTCCAGCACGTTGAGGCAAGCTAAGGAGAACCTTATCGTGCTTCACCCTCTGCCCAGGGTCGACGAGCTCGGCTTCGACCTCGACTCGACTAGGCACGCAAAGTACTTCGAGCAGGCAGCCTTAGGGGTCCCCGTGAGGATGGCGCTGCTGAAGCTGGTTCTGAAGGGGTGATCGGGATGCACGCGGAGGAAAGCCTTCTCGTGAGGAAAATCCGCGAGGGCACGGTAATAGACCACATCCCAGCCGGCAGAGCGCTCGACGTGCTAAAGATCCTGGGGCTGACGGGCGAGGAGGGCTACACGATCGCGATCGTGATGAACGTTCCTAGCGGGAAGCTCGGGAAGAAGGACATCGTGAAGGTGGAGGGCAGGTTCCTCAGCCCTGAGGAAGTGAACGAGATCGCTCTGATCGCGCCTACAGCGACGATAAACATCGTGAGAGACTACGCGGTCACGCTGAAGAGGAGGGTGGAGGTCCCGGCCGTCATCGAGGGGCTGCTCCGCTGCCCCAACCCTAGCTGCATCACTAACTCGCCTCGGGAGCCGCTCAAGCCGAGGTTCGAGCTCTTGTCGAGGATGCCCCTGAGGTTCAGGTGCAGCTACTGCGGGGACGAGCTCTCGGAGAGAGATATCGCAAAGCAGCTAGCTGGTTAGCTATGCACAAGAGAGGGCGAGTGGTCGGCGCTAGCTTAGCGTGCGAGCAGGTGATGGAGCTCAAAGTAGAGGTCGATCTCCCTCAGCCGACACCCGGGCAGTTCGTGATGCTCTGGGTTCCCGGAGTGGGAGAAGTACCGATGAGCATCGCCGACTACGAGGAAGGCCTGCTAAGGCTTTTCATCACGAAGAGAGGGTTAGTCACCAGCTACATCCACGAGCGCGCGAAGCCCGGCTGGGAGGTCTTCGTCCGGGGGCCCTACGGGCGCGGCTTCACGATCCCAGCGGGTGGGCGGGTGCTGCTGGTAGGCGGAGGCACGGGCGCTGCCCCGCTCCACTTCCTCGCCAAGCTGGCTAGGGGTGCGGAGTGCGTTGCGGCGCTGGGCTTCAAGTCCTCAAAACACGTGCTGCTGCTGGAGGATATCGGGAAGTACTGCAGAGTTCACGTGGCGACCGACGACGGTAGCGCTGGCTTTGCAGGGCCTGTCCATAAGCTGGCCGAGAGCCTTCTGGCCTCGGAAAGCTTCTCGAAACTCTACACGTGCGGGCCTGAACCCATGATTGCAGAGCTGCTTCGGCTCGCGGAGGAGGCGGGTATCCCGCTGGAGGCTTCCCTGGAGAGGTACATGCGCTGCGCAGTAGGCGTGTGCGGCAGCTGCGTGCTAGACCCTCTCGGCCTCAGAGTCTGCAGGGACGGTCCCGTCTTCGACGGGGATACGCTGCGCGGGGTTTGGGACCTGGGTAGGTGGTGGAGGGGGGCTGACGGCAGCAAGGTTCCGCTCAAGGCCTAGGGGTGACCGGCTTGAGGAGAGTAGACCTACTGCTGGTGGGCAGGGCTTACGTTGATGGCTCGCTGGAGGAGGTCGCTGTCGCCGTCGATGGCGGGAGAGTGGTGGCGGTCACGCGGCCCCCTCTAGCACCTCTGGCTGAGAAGAAGCTGGAGCTCGGAGCGAGCGCTATCCTTCTCCCAGGCATGGTCGATATTCACGTGCACATGCGCGAGCCGGGCCTGGAGTACAAGGAGGACTGGAGGACTGGCAGCATGGCTGCCGCTAAGGGAGGGGTAACCTGCGTGTTCGACATGCCTAACAACAGCCCGCCCGCTAACACCTGCGAGAGGCTGAGGGAGAAGTTTTCCCGCGCTTCTGCGAAATCGCTGGTAGACTTCGGCTTCTACGCCGGCTTCAGCCCGAACCTGGAGGGGCTCGCCGGCTGCCCCGAGCTCTTCCTCGGCTTAAAGCTCTACCCCGAGGACCTCTTCCACGAGAAGTCGCCCGACGCCTTCGCGCTGGCAGCCAAGCTTGGGAAACCGGTGGTCGTGCACGCGGAGGACCCCAGCCGCTTCAAGCCTTCAGATATCCACTCCGAGGCGCGCCCTCCCGAAGCTGAGCTCTCCGCAGCTAGGCACGCGATCCTGCTGGCGGCGAGGACGGGAGCCTGGCTGCACCTCACTCACGTCAGCACGGGGGCTGTCCTCAGAGAGGCTCTCGCGGCGAGAGTTTCCCTGAGCGTCACCACCGACGTGACACCGCACCACATGCTGCTCAACGAGTCCCTGTACAGGGGGCGCGCCGCGGGTCTAGCTAAGGTGAACCCGCCGCTCCGCGGCGAGGAGGACAGGAGGGACGTCTACGAGGCTGCGCGGAAACTCGCTGTAGACGCTGTAGCGACGGATCACGCGCCGCATTCGCTTGACGAGAAAGTCTCACCGAGCCCTCCTCCCGGCTTCCCCGGCCTGGAGATCGCGCTTCACCTCCTCTTAAGGGAGATCCTGGAGGGGAGGTTCCCGCTGAGGGCTCTCGACCTCTACAGCAGGAGGCCGTCCGAGCTGTTCGGGGTGAGGAAGGGGGTTATCGCACCCGGCTTCGACGCGGACTTCGTAGTAGTCGAGAAGTCCGAGTGGGTTGTAAAAGGCAGCGACTTCGCTTCTAAGGCGAAGTACACGCCCTTCGAAGGCATCGTTCTGAGGACGAAAACCGCCATGACCTTTGTGAGAGGGCAGCTAGTCTACAGAAACGGCGAGTTCCACGAGGGTGCCTGGGGCAGTCTCGTCAGGCCCGGGCTGGGAAGGGGGTGGCAGCTTGACTAGCCTGGAGGTTAGCCTCGCCGGGCTCAAGCTGCGCAACCCTACAGTGCTCGCCTCGGGCATCTTAGGCGTCAGCCTAGGCTCTGCGAGGCGCGTGGAGAGCGCGGGCGCAGGGGCTTTCACCACGAAAACCATCACGAAGGAGCCGAGGAGAGGCTACTTCAACCCGACTTTCGTCGCCACAGAGCACGGCTACCTCAACGCTGTGGGGCTGGCGAACCCGGGTATCGAGCACTTCTGCAGCGAGCTCCGCGAGATCGTGAAGAGCTTAAGCATCCCAGTGCTGCTTAGCGCAGGCGGCTGGTCAGGAGAAGAGCTCGTCGAGGTTGCTAAGCGCGGGCTAGAGTGCGGTGCTCACGCCGTAGAGCTTAACGTGTCCTGCCCCCACGTGAAAGGCATGGGAGTAGAGCTCGGCCACAACGTGGAAGAGGTAGTGGAGGCTGTGCGCCAGATCAGGAGCGCTGGAGGCCGCGTCTTCGTGAAGCTCTCAGTGCACCACAACTACCTCAAGCTCGCCGAAGCGGTCGTCGACGCCGGGGCGAGCGGGCTCACCGCGATCAACACGGTTAGAGGGATGGCGATCGACATATACGCTCGGAAGCCGGTGCTCTCCAACGTCTACGGGGGTTACAGCGGCCCCGCGATAAGGCCCATCGCCGTCAGAGTAGTGTACGAGCTCTACGAGCACTTCCCAGAAACCCCGATAATCGGCGTCGGCGGCGTGGACAGCTGGGAGGGAGCGGTCGAGATGCTCCTCGCAGGGGCTACAGCGGTCGGCGTAGGGTCTGCTATCGCCCTTAAGGACCTCGAGATCTTCCGGGAGATCGCGGAAGGGCTGAGAAAGTACCTTGAAAGCGAAGGCTTCAGCTCGGTGAAGGAGCTCGTAGGGCTAGCGCACCGACGCTAACTCTTTAACGCTCACCCGCGCTCTAACCCGGGATGAAGAGACTACGGGGGCCTGAGTAGTGAAGAAACGTCCCGAACACTGACCGCCCTCGAGCGAGTGGAGGAAGATTCCCGCGAGTACCCCGCTAGGTGGGCGCTCGCCCCCGCTTCGAACATCTTTTGATGGGGCGCGGCGTTATCTTTCTCTGAAAAGTTCTCTTATAGATCTCAAGCCCGCAAGCAAGAGGACGTAGGAGGTTGCGTAGAGGAGGTCCGCTGGGAGGAATTCAAATGTTCCGGCAGCGTAGTAGAGGAGGTCGGCGAAGCAGAACGCGATGAAAGCTAGGGCAATTAGCGAGAGCGCGGAGCCCATAACACCCGGCCTGAAAGTCATGGCCGCGTACAGGGAGGTGAAGAGGAGCGCTGCATCCAGGAAAATGTAAAGCAAGGTGAGCAGCCTTCCGGTCGGAGAACCTCCTTTAAGCAGCGTGCTAGCGACCGCTGCAGCGGCTAGGGAAGCTGCCGCTGCGGTGATCACGACGGCCGGTGCTAGGATCTTGAGGGTTTTAATCTCTTTTAGCTGCGAAGCGAAAGGCTTAGCTAGATACCACAGTCCCACCATGAGTAAAGGGTACCCTGCAGTCCATAGACCGTAGGCAACGGATTCTACCTGAGGCCCGCCGTAAAACGCGTAGAGTGCAGCCCAAGAGATCTCGGAGAATGTCCACACAGCTAATCCGGCGGTTACGAAGAGCCAGGGGCGCAGCACGTGAGGTGGGTCTCCGGCGCAGCTCTTCAGCAGCAAGAGGCCTTCCCGCAGAACGAGCACCGCTACAGCGGCGCTGAATAAGTTGAAGTAGAGGTTTACGTGGAACGAGCGGGAACCTTGCCCTGCGAAAAGCAGCGCGATGACCGGCACTAGGAGAATTGTTAGCGCTGAAACAAGTAGTCTTAGGGAGGATTCGATCATCCGTTTAGACGGCATGAACCCTTACTCTCATATTCTCAATATGGCTATTTATATTGATTTATTGCCAGGCCTTTCCTAGACTTTTAGCTTAGTGATGCTTTTCCCGTCCGCTTTCCCGCAATATTTCCAGATTCACCCGCAACCCCAGGGTTACTAAGACGTAGGAGGCTGCGTATAGAAGATCTGCGGGCACGAACACGGGCGTACCAGCAGCGAAGTAGAGGAGGTCGGCTACGCTGAAGTGAATCAACCCTAAGGCCACGAGCCAGTATGCGAAGCCTAAAGCCCCTCCCCGGAATGCGCGAACCGTAGACGCTGACATGACGAGGAGCACAGCATCTAGGACCGTGTAGGAGGAGTCGACGAGTTGAGCGAGCGAGAGCTGTCCATCCGCCCCTGCCTTAACGTACACTACAGCGGTGGCGGTTACAGCGAGAGCGATGGAGAAAATTATCAGCAAGGACGCGCTCCCGGTGCTTACTCCGAGCCGTTCAAGCTGAGAAGAAAAAGGTCTAGACAGAGTCCACAGCCAGAGGAAGAGTAGCGGGTAGCCGGCAAGCCACAGGGCATCGCAGACAGAGAGGGCGAGCGCCTCCCCGTAGAGGATGATAAAACCCGTGTAAACAGTTTCGGCAAGCGCCCATAGCGCAACACCGGTTACCAGGAAGAGGAGCGGCTGCGTGACTTGCCTCGGGCTGCCTGCGTACGCGCGTAGGAGAGCTAGCCCGCTGAGAAGAGCGGCGAAAGAAGCCGCAGCAGTATAAACGTTGACGTACACAGCGTACAGGTCACGGTTCACGAAGAGGAGCAGGGCTGCCGGCAGCAGCAGGGCCGCCAAGAGTATGGCGAGGTTTCTGGCTGCGAAACCCCTCAAATCTCTCAAAGGCATGCGGGATGCCCGCCAGCCCAGCTACTATGTCTAACCTCTTTCGCTGCTCTAACGTCAAGCAAGCAAATATAAAGAGGCTTCGAGAAGTGTCCAGCGTGGAGCCTAGAACTTTTGTCGAGAAAGTGACGCCTGACCTCTTCCTGCTTCGAGTAGACGATACGAGGATCAAGTTCTTCGAAGGCATGTGGGAGATTCCCGAAGGGATCACGTACAACGCGTACCTGCTCGCCACCGGCGAGGGCGCCGTGCTCTTCGATGGCTGGAAGCGCGAGTACGCGGAGCTTCTCCTAAGCTCGCTCGAGAGCATCGTGGATATCCGAAGCGTCAAGTTCGCTGTCGTGCACCACGCGGAGCCTGACCACTCGGGCTCTGCTCCCGTTCTGGCGGAGAAAGCTCCTCACGCCGTCTTCCTCGGGCACCCGATAGCGGGCAGGATCCTGAAGTCGCACTACCGTGTGGAGAGGTTCAGGCCCGTGAAGGATGGCGAGGCTCTCCAGCTGGGCGGGCGCACGCTGCGCTTCATCTACGCGCCGTGGCTGCACTGGCCTGACACGATCTTCACCTTCGTAGAGGAGGAGGGCGTCCTCCTATCCTGCGATGTTTTCGGCGGCTACTCCACTCCATCCCTCTTCGACGACGAGGCTGACTTAGAGGCGCTGGCGCGCGCCTTAAGGAAGTATGCTGTCACGGTTGTCGGCCACTACAGCGAGTGGATAGCGAAGGGCTTGGAGAAGCTGAAAACCGCAGGCATCAACCCCAAGATTATCGCGCCGGCGCATGGTCCCGTGTACCGTAGCAACCCGCACTGGGCCATCGAGAGGTGGGCTGAGATCTCCTCCGGTGCGGCTAAGCGGGGTAAAACCGCCCTCGTCTACGTCTCCATGTACGGCAACGTCGACAGGCTTTTCCACGCGCTCGAGGAGCGCTTGAGGGGGAGGGGCCTAGAGGTCGCTGTTCACGCGTTCACCGACAAGCAGCGTTCTCTCGCGAGCGAGGTTCTCACCGACGTATCCGACGCAGAGCTGCTGATTCTCGGCGTGCCCGTGTACGAGGCGAGCGTACACCCCCTGATGATCCACCTGGCGAGGCTCATCGGCGAGAAGCTACCCTCCCGCAAGCAGATCCCGATCCTTCTTCTCTCGAGCTACGGCTGGGGCCCCGCGAGCCGCAAGCTAGCCGAGATCCTCCAGAGCTACGGCTTCACCAACCTGCACATCATCGACTTCGAGGGCTCTGCAGGCGCAGAGCTACTCGCTAAAGTCGACTCCCTGCTCTCCGAAGCCCACGCAAAGCTAGCAGGGGGAGGAGCCTAGCCTCCCCTCTCTTCCCTCGTGCAGCTCCAGAGCCAGCCCTGCAGCCCAGCAAGCTCTAGATGCTGGCTGCTTTCACCCTGCCGACCAGCTCGACGAGAGCTTCCACAGCAATCTTGAAGACTTCAGCGCCCTTCTCCCGCGTGGAAGTCTTCGAGACGCCGAAAACCCCGCTCCGAGTCCTATCGTGGGTGTACTCCGGGTAGAACGCCAGCCCGTCGGTCGGCAGCTCCGCAGGCTTCTCGTCCACAGCCCTGCTCATGTTCACGTGCTCTCCGTGAAGGTACAGGTTTAGCGAAGTCTCCACAGCTGCCGCGTGGCCGAGCTCCTCCCTGCTGAAGAGCTTCCCGAGCTCGGGAAGAGTCCACCACTGGAAAACCACCACGAGCAACCCCTCGCTTCTCAGCTCTCTAGCGAGAGACAGCAGCGCGGAGAGGTTTCCACCGTGCCCGTTCACCACGATAATCTTCCTCGCACCGTGCTTCTTCAGCGAGAGCACGATATCCCGGACGTACTCCTTCAGCACATCCTCACGAACCCAAACGGTTCCCGGGAAGGCTGAGTGGTGCGCGCTCACCCCGAAGGGCACAGGAGGCAGCACGAGCGTCCCCGTTCTCCGTCCCGCCTCCTCGGCGAGGGCATAAGCCACCAGGTAGTCGGTTCCCAGGGGGTTGTGAGGCCCGTGCTGCTCCACAGAGCCTACGGGAAGGAGGACCGTGTCGTTCGAGGAGAAGTAATCTGCCGCGTCCTTCCAGCTCATAAGGGAAAGCCTAAGCTCTCTCACAACGTCCCCAGGAGAGAATCTGCTTTAAGCTTTCGCCAGGCCAGCAGTCAGCTTCGATGCATACTACTCTATCGTCACTTCAAAGCTGTCATGAGTGTAGCCGAGCCCCCAGCAGTGATTTTCTCGCACAGTTACTCTCCGTCCGGTTAGCCTGTGGAGCGAGCCGGCGATCAAACCCCTCTCGAAGTGGCAGACCGCTCTACCGATGTTGGGAATGCCCGAGCTCGAGATTGACTCGTAGACGAGTATGCGGGCATGCTTCTCCCCGGCTTCTAGAACGTCGAGAATACCGATACGCTGGTTAAGAGTGAAGTTTGCTAATTCTTCGATGCTGCTGACGAGACCTCTCTCCACAGCTTTCTCACCTATCTCGCGCCCAGCGCTGTAGAGAACTATTGCTAGAGCTTTCTCGCCGAGCTCCGGCGGCTGAGACCACCTCAAAAGCCTAAACGTCATCACGTACACTGCATCCTCCGGGTTCAAGCTCTGAAACGTAGGTCGCTCCGCGGCTAAGAGGTCGGTTAGCGTGAAGCTCTCAACTCGGGGGCTCAACTCGGCCTCTCCTCTCTCTTCTCTGAGAGCCTGCTCGCGGTACTGGCGGATAACATTGCTCAAATCCTCGAGCTCCACGGCCGAACCCCCAGGCTTTTCCTTTTCTTCAAATCGCCGGTTTAAATTACTCGCGTATGATTTCGCTCTTCAAAGCACGAGCGAGCCGAACAACTTCTAGAAGTGCACGCGCGTGGAGCCTGTTCTCGGGCGTCGCAGGGCTTTCGAATACGCGGCTGAAAACGTTCTCGATAGCGGCGTAAATCTTCTCATCGAAGGGGATGAGCCCCCTAGCCTGTACGAGCAAATCGTAAAGGCGCCACGCGTTGGTTGAAGGAACGCGCAGCAGAGCGTCTCGGAAAACACCTTGCGCAAAGAACGTGAGTGGGACTACGTGCGTCCACCGTCCATAGGCCTCTTCAACCGCTCTCGCGCAGTCCTCCCACCTCTCATGCTGAGAGCACTGCTCAACCCAGTCGCGTAGCACGCGCACAGACCAGCGTACTGCCATCTCTTCATTCTAATTCCCGTATCCTCGTAAAAAAGAATAGCGGGTGCCGCCTCGAAGATGTGATCCGCGTGAGCCGGAGAGGAGGCTACGTGCGTTTGAACATGAACGAGTCACCTTACCCTCCCCCACCGCTAGCTGTCAAGATGGCGAAGAGGTACGCTGGCCACATGAACCTCTACGAGGTCGAGCACCTGCGGGAAGAGCTTCTCGAAGAGCTGAGCCGCTACGCTGGCGTCAGCCGGCGCAGCATCGACTTGTTCGCAGGCAGCTCGGAAGCAATCTCCATCATGCTGTCCCTAGCCAGGGCGAGCGGCGTCGACGTAGTGCTGCCGCACCCAACCTTCTTCGTCGTCTACGAGCTGGCCCGCGCGCACGGCGTGAGGCTGGTTCCCGTCCAGCTTAGCGGAGAAGACTTCGAGCTGCGAGCCGAGGAGCTCGCCCGGAGAGCAGGGGGAAGGCTGGTCTACCTCGCGAACCCGAACAACCCGACGGGTAATCTTCTCGTCGAGGATGCTGCGCTTGTAGCGAGGCTCGCCGCCAGAGCTAAGTACCTGTTCCTCGACGAAGCGTACTATGAGTTCTCCGGCACCACCTTCTGCAGCGACGCGGTCGAGCTAGGTAACGTCGCCGTGCTGAGAAGCCTTTCGAAAGCGTTCAGCCTCGCGGGGGCTAGAGTCGGCTACGTTGTCGCGAGCCCCGAGATGCTTAGAGCCCTCAACAGCTTTAGAATAGGTTTCGAGGTCCCTGTGATCTCGCAAGCTGCCGCCCTGGGTGCTCTGAGGTCCCGCGGCTACGCGAGTAGAGTAGTCGAAGAGGTCTCCAAGACTAGGGAGTGGTTTAGGGAGAAGCTTCTCGAGCTGGGGATCCCAACCCCGGAGAGCCGGACGAACTTCGTGCTCGCTAAGCTGCCTACTTCATGCGTAAAGGTTCAGAGAAGGCTGAGGAGGATGGGCTTCCTGGTCATGTGCTTCGACGGCGTGCCGGAGCTCCGCCGCTTCAGACAGTACATGCGCATCACGGTTGGGAGGCGCGACCAAATGGAGGCTTTCCTCGAGGCTTTCAGGAGGGCTCTCGGGAAAGAGATATAGATTCAGCCAGGTGCCTGCACTGATGGCGAAAGTTTTCGTCGCCTTAAGGCTGACCAGCTGGGAGCGGGAGATTCTCGAGTCCGCTCTTCTCGGCTTAGCGGAAGTGGCTTACCTGCGAAGCGAGTCGTACGAGGGCATCGAGGACGCTGAAGCAGCGATAGCGCTCCAGCTGCCGCTTCAAGCTCTCGACAGAGCTCGGCGTCTACGCTTCGTGCAAGTGCCTGCAGCCGGCGTGGACTGGCTCAACGTGAAGGAGCTGGCTGCGCGCGGAATCACAGTCGCCTCAGCTAAAGGTTGCAACGCTAGAGCTGTCGCGGAGCACGCGCTCGCCCTAATCTTCGCCCTGGCGAAGCGCATCGCTCTCCAGGATTCTGAGCTAAAGCGTGGCTCGTGGCTCCGCTACGTTGAGGAGAACTTCCTCCAAGACATCGAGGGGTCGACGCTGGCTATCGTCGGCTACGGGAGCATAGGGAGGGAGCTCGCTCGGATGGCTAAGGCTCTCGGCATGAAGGTCATCGGCGTGAGGAGAAACCCCCAGCCCGACGGCGTCGCAGACCTTGTGTGCGGAGTCGAAGAGCTTCACAGAGTTCTGGGCGAGGCGGACTACGTCGTCGTAGCGCTGCCTCTCACAGAGGAGACTCGCGGGCTGATCGGCGAGCGCGAGCTGAGAGCCATGAAGAGAAGCGCTTACCTGATCAACGTGGGGCGCGGCCCAGTCGTGGATGAGAAAGCGCTCCGCAGGGCTTTGGAGGAAGGATGGATCGCCGGCGCGGGTATAGACGTCTGGTGGCTCTACCCGCCTGAGGAGGGCTGGCCCTCCCGGGAGGGTATTCACAAGCTGCCGAACGTCGTCGCAACGCACCATAAGGCGGGATGGACGAGGAAGTCTAGAGAGGCTTGCCTGCGCTTCTCCGCGGAGAACGTTGCACGCTTTCTCAGCGGCCTTAAACCGCTGAACGTGGTTGAGCCGGGCCAGTGGTACTGATCCTCGGCTTTAAGGAAAGTTTAAATCGCCGGGCTTCTCGCAGCTTCCCCGTGTCTTCGCCGGCGGCGACTGCACTCTCGCTGATTGGAGCACTTTGCTTTTCAGGGGCAGCTGTCCTCTACCGCTCAGGGATGCAAAACTCCTCGATCTCACCGCTCGCAGCCAACGCGCTCCGCTCCCTGACGGTGCTCCCCCTCCTGGCAGCCATCGGGGCCCTGACAGGAGCCAGCTACGAGAAACCTGCCCAGTTCTACATTCTCGCGTTTCTCTCAATGCTCTTCATCTTCTTCGTAGGCGACTCCCTCCTTCTCTACGGGCTGGGTGTCGCTCCGATAAGCCTGGTTTACCCCGCCGCCTACACGTACCCTCTCTTCACGGTGCTTTTCTCGAAGCTTCTCCTAGGGGTGAACGCGAAGCCGAGCGTTCTCGCAGCAGCGCTGCTCATCATAGGCGGCGTCACCCTAGCTTACTGGGGCGGCTCGGGGAAGATGGGCGGCTCGGTTGCCCGCGGGCTCGCGGCAGGCTTAGGCGCTAGCGTGAGCTGGGGTCTCGGGATCACGCTCAACCAGCCGGCTCTCTACTACTCGACCCCGGTCGAGTTCACGGTAGTGAGGCTCGTGATGCTCCTTGCCCTATCCCTGCCCGTCGCTCTGAAAGAGCTCTCTCAGAAAAGAGCGGTGCGCGCCGGCCCCCTAGTTCTGGGAGGGCTTCTCGGCGTTGGCGCCGGCCCCCTAGCGTACCTTTACGCTATAGAGATGGTCGGGGTCGTGGAGCCCAGCGTCATTTCTTCCTCGACCCCGGTGCTAGCGCTCCTGCTCGGCGGGCTCACCCTCAAGGAGAAGCCCGGCTTCAGAGCCCTGCTGGGCAGCCTTCTTGTAGCTGCCGGCATCTCCATCCTGGTGCTCGGCCCCTGAGCTTCTCAGCCGCCAGCCCGGCTAGCGAGCAGTGTTTTCACCTTTCGGGCAAACTCCTCTCTACTCACTATAGCCCTCTCGTGGAAAGCGTAGCCGATCATTTCCACCCCGCTCCACGCCTCCGCCCAGAAGAGAATCCGCCGCTCGTCAGCGTGGAGAACCTGGACGCGAACCTCTACCTCCGCCCCTTCGGGAGCAGGCTTCACGTGGTGTATCTCTACGCGCACTCCGACGGTTGTGAACTCTGCTGGAAGATGCTGGTCTGCGAGAATCCGGCAAGTCTCCTCCACGAATCCTACTAGAGAAGGGGTTGCTAGAACTCTCAGGCCGCCGGCGTCTATGTGCTTCGCAGTGTTCTCAGCTTTGACGGTGAAGCGGCGCGAATACGTGCTTCCACGCTCGATCGGCACGCGGCTGCGAAGCCGGTCCACCTAATTAAGCTTCCGGAGATGTTGAGCGTGGGGCCAGCCCCTCACGCGTCATCGATGCAGGCTCTCGAAGCGCTCCCTGAGAGGAGTGGAGGGGCCAGCCCCTGATGCTAGCGGGATATTTGCGTATAAAGTTGGCGGCCCGAGAAGCTCCGCGGCCAGCGAAGCCTGGGGTGAGGCTTGAGCAACGTTTATGACCTGTCTCTGCCTGCTTCTACCAGCGATGAGCCTGGCTGGCTTGGCTCTGCTGCTCCTCGTAGCCGGCTTTGCGGCGATTCTAGTGGGAATACTACTTTTCGTGCTTTCGGTTCTGAGGGGAGAAGAGGGGAGCCGCGTGGAGGGTGGTGCAGTGCTTGTGGTGGGTCCTCTCCCGATCGTTTTCGGGACGAGCGAGCGGGTGGCGAAAGCCCTTCTGGTGCTGGCGATTGCTTTGACGCTCGTTACATTTGCTGTGTTTACCGTTCTGAACCTTCTTAGGTGAGAAGGATGAGAGCGGAGGAGATCGGCCTAGCGCTGATCTTCACCGGTTTCGTCGTCATTTTCGCTGCGGCAGCGATCCTAGCTTTCTCCTCGCTTAGAGGAGAGCTGAGCGTCGGCGGTTGCATAGCCGTAGCTGTCCCGATCCCCATTTGCTTCGGGGCAGGCTCTGAGGCGCCGCTGCTAGTCCTCATCTCGTACATCGTTTTTCTCGTATTCTTCATCATCGCGCTGCTTATCCTCTGGCCTCTCCGGAGAAGTCCCGCGGATCTACTCCTAGAGCAGCGAGAGGTTGACGACGGGCACTATCGCTAGAGCTGGCGCGCAGCTCGCGTCGAGCCTTTCAAGGTTGCCTGCCCGCGCTGCGAGAGCTAGGTTGTCCACGTAGAGGAGTAGAGGCCGCCCCTCCTCGCAGCTTACTCTCCAGTACCGCTTCGCGTCTCTCCTTACTCTCTCCAGCCTATTCCTCAGCAGTGGCTCCGGGTCGGAGCCCGCGAGCACTTCTAAAGCTTCGTCGATGCACTCCTCGTAGAAGTCGAGAATCGTGTAGTCGGCTATCCTGAGGTGCAGCTTCCACAGGCGCTTGTCCATCTCTTTGCATGTGAGCACTGCACCGGAAGCGAGGGGGATTAGGCTCTCGAAGAGCTTCTCGCCGATGAGGAGAGCTGGCGCAACGTATGCTGACGCGTAGACGAGGGCTTCCGCAGCTTCCAGCGGGAGCTTTAAGCTCGCGTGAAGCATGCGGGGCAGGGTTTCCAGCGCGGGCAGCGGGAGCGCTAGCTCGCGGAAGGGTCGGCTTTTAAGCTGCTTCGCCAGCTCCGGGATCATGCTCCGCAGCGTTGAGGGGACGATGCCCAGCTCTCTGTAGCGGTAGAGCTTGGCGAGCTGCTCAAGCTTCTCGAGAGCGCCCTCCTCGCTTGGGTCGGCTGCGATAACTCCTCTCAGGTTTTTTACAGTTGCAGCGTACTTCGCGAAGCTCACAATTCCTTCTCCTCGGCGCTCACTTTAATTAAAGAGCTTCTCCTCTTGTCCGCGATGGAAGCTTGGGTATTCGCGCTGGGCACTGAAGTGGTTACCGGGAGAGTTGTGAACACGAACGCTGCGTACCTTGGTAGGCGCTTGATGCTACTGGGTTTTCAGGTCTTGGGGTCTGTGTCGCTCGTCGATGATGTGCAGCTGATCGCCGAGTGGCTCGGGAGAGTACTCGAGAGGAGGCCGCGCCTCATCGTCACGACTGGTGGGCTTGGGCCTACCTACGACGATGTCACGCTGGAGGCAGTGGCAAGGGCGCTGGGCAGGAGGCTTACGCTGATCGAGGAGGCTCTCAGCATGGTTAGGAGGAAGTACGAGGAGAGGGGGTTAGAGCTCACTCCCGAGAGGGTGAAGATGGCTTACCTGCCGGAGGGGGCGGAGGTGGTACCCAACCCCGTCGGAACGGCGCCCGGCTGCTGGCTGGAGCATGGGGGGACTATCGTTGTCTGCTTGCCGGGAGTGCCGCGCGAGCTAGAGGCGATGTGGGAGGGTTATGTCGAGCCTAAGCTCCGGGGGGTTGCGCCTCTAAAGCGCATCGCTGAGAGGAGCTTCACGGTCGTAGGCGTACCTGAGTCTTCAGCCGCTGTAGCTGTGAAGGAGGTCCTCGGGCTGTATCCGGGGCTCTACGTGAAAACCCACCCTAAAGGCCACGAGACTAGGGGTCCCGTCCTCGACGTGTACGTTCAGGCGTCGGCCGAGAGGGTTGAGGACGCGGAGAGAGTGGCGGCAGAGGCTGTAGAGCTGCTCTCCCAGAAGCTCAAGGCGCTCGGCGGTGTCGTGAGCACGGTAGGGCAAGCTTGATATTCTGACGGTGCTTTTCAAGTACTGTGTGCTGGGGGTCTCCCGCGGTTGTCGTGGCGTTGGACGAGAGGAGGGGTACGGCGAAGGTCGACTACGGGGACGGCATAGAGCGGGAGGTGATAGTCGGCATAGGTTCCGAGAAGCTTAGGAGAGGCGACATCGTGCTTGTGCACGCGGGCGTCATAATCTCGAAGCTCACCAGGGAGGGTATTCTCGAGCAGATCAGCTTCTTCAGGGAGGTTCTAGGGGAGGAGGCGGAAGCCGCTGATCTCATCAAAGTGTACCAGGCTGTGCTCGAGCTCGCCGAGAGGCTGGGTGGGTGAGCGTGCCGGCTTCTCTCAGGAGCGGTGCTGTGAGTCTAGCCCAAGGGCAGGGAGGTGTGGAGACCTGGGAGCTTCTCCAGGCTCTGGTGTTCTCCCGCGTGAAGCTCGGGAGAGTGGGGGAGGGTGTGGGCCTGGACTGGCCGGACGACGGCGCCACGATACCGCTTCCCGACGGCACGCACCTCGTGGTCACGGTCGACTCCTACACGGTTAACCCGCCGTTCTTCCCGGGAGGGAATATCGGCAGCCTGGCTGCGGCCGGCACGATAAACGATGTGGTCGTGATGGGCGGCCGCCCGCTCGCAGCGCTGGACTCGGTGGTGGTGGAGGAGGGCTTCCCGCTCGGGGACCTTGAGGTGATAATCGAGTCTTTCGTCTCGACCTTGGAGCAGAACGGGGTCGCGCTGATAGGCGGAGACTTCAAAGTCATGCCGAAAGGGCAGATCGATCGCATCACGATAACGGCGGTGGGCGTCGGTATCGCTAAGCACCCCATAGTGGATAAGCCTAAGCCGGGCGACAAGCTGATCGTCACGGGTCCTGTCGGCGACCATGGAGCCGTGATCCTCCTCCTGCAGATGGGGCTCGAGCGGGCGGAAGAGCTCTCCCACGGCCTGCTGCGTAGCGACGCCCGCCCCCTGACGCCCCTCGTGAACGTCCTCGAGAAGCACCACGCTCATGTTCACGCAGCCCGCGACCCAACCAGGAGCGGAGTGGCTGGAACCTTGAGCGAGTGGGCGAAGAGCACGGGGACGATAATCGTCCTTGACGGGGGCTCTATACCCGTCAGGGAGCCTGTCAGAAAGTACGCGGAGATGCTGGGCGTGGACCCGCTGTACCTCGCCAGCGAGGGTGCGGCTGTCCTCAGCGTCAGCCCCGAGGCAGCTGGAGAAGTGCTGGAGGACCTGAGAGCGAGCGGTTTCGAGGAGGCTGCAGTGATAGGCGAGGTCAGAGCGAGCGAGAGGTACCGGGGCTTAGTCCTCCTGAAGACGGAGGTGGGAGGCCACAGGATCCTAGAGCCTCCGCGCGGCGTCCTAGTCCCGAGGATCTGCTAGCCCCGCTGGAGGCTACGGAAGCACTTCCGCAGCTGTTGCGGAGTGCCTGGAGGGCTGGGACGAAACTTTTATACCGGCCCTCGTCGACTCCGCTTTGCGAGGTATGCGGGAGAAGGTATCCCTTCTGCTAAGCTTGATCGCTGTAGCTGCGGTCATGGCTCTGGTAGTCCAGCTCGCCTCCCCCTACTTCATGCCCGGCTACACCGGCTTCGCTGCGTGGTGGCTGGTCGACATGGTCGCTTACGCTCTAGCCCTTACGGCGCTCTTCACGGCTTCCGGCGTTTTCGGGCGCTTCCTGACTTTCAGGCCGCCGAGCCTCGACGCCTTGAGGGCAGCTATGCTGGCTGCGAGCGCTGGAGTGGTCGGCGGAGTTCTCCTCGTCATCGCGGGACTCGCGTCCCTGCTGGGCACGGAGCTGACAACCCAGCTCGCGGTAGTAGCCCTCCTATTCGCCTTGATCCCGGCACTTTTCTCGTGGCTCCTTTCCCCGCTTCTCATCAACGTGATGTACGGCTGCAAGCACGACCCCGGGCTCCAGGAGCTTGTCAACCGTGTGGCTGCTAGGGCTGGGATGAAGCCTCCGAAAGCTATGATCGCGAGCGCTAGCGAGCCCAACGCCTTCGCCTACTCATCCCCCCTCTTCGGTAGGTACGTGGCCGTCACAAGGGGGATGCTGGAGATGGCAAGCAGGGAGGAGCTCGAAGCAGTCATCGGCCACGAGCTGGGGCACCACAAGCACAAGGACAACTCAGTCATGCTGGTCTTCGGCCTGGTACCCTCTTTCGTCTACTTCCTCGGCCGCTACCTGATGTTCGCGGGGATCTACTCGAGCGGTTACCACGATGACAGGAGGGGGAGAGGTAACGGGATGATCTTCCTGCTGGCCGGCATCGCTCTAATAATCGTCAGCGTGATCATCCAACTCGCGGTTCTCGCCCTTTCAAGGCTTCGCGAGTATTACGCTGACGCGCACGGCGCGAAAGTCACCTCCCCGAGCGCGATGATATCTGCTCTCTCCAGCCTTGATGCTTTCTACAAGAGGTACCGCGGCGCTATGGCCCGCGTCGACGCCAGCAAGCTCAAGATGCTCTTCATCTACGCTCTAGCTAACCCGGCTTTCGGCCTCGAAGAGCTCCTTGCCACCCACCCGCCGATCGAGAAGAGAATAGAGTTCCTCAGAGCGATCAGCCGCAGCTACTCTTACCTTTAAGCGGCCGCTGTATTTTTTCATCGACTTTTTATACGCATGCTTTTTCCATCTAACCTTGGCGTGACCACTGTGCCGCGCCCTGCTCCTCTCCCACCGCCCCAGCAGGTTGCGGGCTTCCTACTCCTCCTCGACGCGCTAGGCCTCGGCGCGCTCCTCGCGCTCAGCTACCTTCTCTACAGGTCGTGGTCAATCACCAGGAACAGGCTCTTTGTCTTCTTCTTCCTCGGCTTCGCCGTTCTCTCCGCGGGCGAGCTATCTAGGCTCGTCCTGCTGGCTGTAGCTATGACGGCGAGAATCTCAGAGCTGCGGCTGTTCTTCTTGACGCACGTGGCCGGCTTCATCCCGCAGCTAAGCCAGACGGTCGCTCTCACGCTGATAGCCATCGGCTACTCTCTCGAAGCTTTCCGAGCCGAATCGCTGCAAGTCATCTTACCGTACTGGCTGCTCAGGGAGCGCAGAGCTGCCTTCTGGATCACCGGGGTGCTGAACACGGCGCTGCTAGCTTACATCGTTGTGAATGCCTTCAGCGTTTACGCGGCCTCCCGAAGGAACCACTCCCTATTCCCCGCGCTCGCCTTCCTCTTAATGCTCGCCTCCAACGTAGTGTTGCTGTTCTCGCTAGGTATGGAGAACGAGCTCCTCTTCGTGTCCTCGAAGCTCCTGCACCTCGCGGGCCTCCTCCTGCTGCTAGTGCTAGCTGTGAGGGTGGTAAGGCTTGAGCGCAAGGAGGTCGAAGTTTAGAATACTTTCGGACATCATGCGGGTTGTTGAGCGGGAAGGTGAAGCTAATGTCTCGACCCTCCTCCTCGAGGCGAATCTCTCTTACGCGAGGCTATCTAAGTACCTGGAGGAGCTCGTCGACAAGGGCTTCCTCCTGAGAATCGAGGACGGGAGAGAGATTAAGTTCAAGCTTACGCCGAAAGGGGAGAGCTTCCTGAGAGAGGTCAAGCGCATAGAGGCGATAGCGGAAGCCTTCGGAGTCGAGCTTTAGAGTGCTCTGCTTCAGCGAGACCGCCAGCGCTCCGGGAGCTCCTCCTGAAACTCTTTCACCATGAGGAGGAAGTCCCGGCCTGCGAACCTGGTGACCGCTAGCGGCGCGTAACCTCTCCTAGCGTAGAACATCAGCGCCCTGTTCTCCAGGTCGACTTCTAGGATTACAGCCTGCCTCCCGAGCCGGCGGCACTCCTCTTCCACGGTCTTCAGCACTCTCGACCCGTAGCCCCTCCCCGGCAGCAGAGAAGCGATGAAGAGCAGGTGGCACGGCTTCTCTACCTGCCGGAGAATACGCCTGTAGCGCGGGAACCACGCCGCAGACCCGGTGAGCAGCAGTAACCCGCGAAGCTTCAAACACGCGGCGAGAAAAGCTAGCAGCCTCGCAGCCGCACTAACCCCCGGCTTACCGCTAAGCTGCGCACGTCCGGCTGCCAGGAGTGCTGCCGAGGCCGCTGCCCCGCTGTCTTCCACGCAGACTAACTTCAATGCGCCGAGACGGGCTAGGCTGACCAGAAGCTCGAAGAAGATGTAGAGGCAGGAGGGGCTCCTGAGCAGGCTGTTCGCTAGCGGATCGCTTCTAAAACCCTTGAACAGCGTTAAAGCTGCCCTGCAGCAAGACACGCGGAAGGTATATGCGCTCGGGGCTTTAAACTCGAGCGTGCTCGAAATCGAGCTCTTTCAGGTTACCGCCGGGTCGGAGAAGCCGGCGAACCTGAGGAAGGTTCTCCAGCTCATCGACGGGACGGAGGCGGACTTGGCAGTGTTCCCCGAGTACCTCATGGGCGTTCCCCCGGAGGGGCTGACAGCCGACTACGTTAGGTCGGTTGCAGAGCCTCTCACCGGCGAGTTTATCGGAAGCATCGCTGACAAGCTGCGCGAGAAAGGTATCTCAGCCGTCATCCACGCTTACCTCCTCGAGCATGGCAGAGTGAGCAATGCGGCGATTCTCATCGAGAAGGGTTCGGTGAGGGCGGTCTACCGGAAGATCCACCTGTTCGATGCCTTCGGCTACAAGGAGTCGAGCATGTTCGCAGCCGGGTCGGAGCTCGCGGTCACCAAGCTGGGAGGCTTCACCGCGGGGTTAGCGGTCTGCTTTGACCTCAGGTTCCCGGAGCTTTTCAGGGCTTTGGCCCTGCGGGGTGTAGACCTGTTCATAATTCCCTCCGCCTGGTACAGGGGGCCCAGCAAGGAGGAGCAGTGGTACGCGCTCACGAGAGCTAGGGCGCACGAGAATGTGGCCTTCCTCGTGGCGGTGAACCAGACAGGCTCTCTCTTCACGGGCCGGAGCGTTCTCGTCAACCCCATGGGTCACGCGCTCGTCGACCTGGGGGAGGGTGAGCGCAGCATTCGGGTCGCCGTGGACCCCTCCGAGGTGAGGGAGGCTCGCGAGAAAGTACCCGTGCTCAACCTCCTCAGAAGGGATCTGTACCGAGAGTGGCTAGCTACTCCCTGAGCCTCGGCGCAAGGAGGAGCGAGACCGCCTCGGGTACCTCCTTGAGCGTCCCCACGATTGCTATCCTCTGCTTTCTCAGCAGCACTTTCTCCCCTGACCCCCTGTCGACGAGCACCCCTGCCATCTCCGACGCTAGAGCGCCTGCTAAGTCCTCGAAGGGGCTGTCTCCCACGTGAGCAGACTCTCTGCTTTCCGCGCCGAGCAGGTTGAGAGCCACTGCGAAGATCCTCGGGTGCGGTTTCAAGCACCTCACCTCGTCCGCATAAACCTGGACCCTGAAGTAGCCTGAAAGCCCTGCTTTGTCGAGAACTGTCCGCGTTAGGTAGCCTGGCCAGTAGATCACGTTGCTCACAACCCCCAGGCGGTAGCCAGCATTTCTAAGCGACGTTAAGGCCTCTTCAGCCCCCTCGAGCACGATGCTTCCCGCGTCGACGGTGTTCACAGCCCGCGAGAAAGCCCAGTAGAGATCCTGCTCGGTGACGCCGGGCAGGCTCCTCAGCGCGATCTCCGTCGAACTTTTAACGACGTTGCTCTCGTCGATTAGCCCCTTCCGGCGTGCGGCTTTCACGGCCGCGTAAGCCCGGAGAAGGTTCTCTAGTGCTTCCTCCTCGCGGCCGCCCACCCTCTCCGCAAGCGCTCTCGCAGCCGCGCGGTAGAAACCGTTAATGTCGAGCAAAGTTGACCAGACGTCGAAGGTTACCGCGCTCACTTGAGGGGAACCTCCTGCTGGGTAATTATCCTTTATTCGGAGCTGGGCTACGCTTTTATCCGGAAGCGCGGTGCCTTGCCGTGAGCTCGAGGGAGTATCCAGCACACGCTGTAGCAGCGGTAGCTGCAGTCGTGCTTAAGGATCGAAAGCTCCTAGTCATCAGGAGAGCGCACCCTCCCGGAGAGGGCTTGTGGGCTATCCCCGGAGGCGTTATCGAGGCCGGCGAGAGGGTTCTCGACGCGGCTAAAAGAGAGCTGGCCGAGGAGACGGGCTTGACCGGGGAGCCCGACGGGATCCTCGGGCTGACCCAGGTCATCAGGAGAGACGAGAGCGGAGCAGTCAGGTGGCACTACTTGATCGTGCTGGTGAGCTTTAACCCTGAAACGCTGAGAGGTGTGCTGAAGCCGAGCGGGGATGCTGCCGACGCCATGTGGCTCCCGCTGGAGGAGCTGCTTTCCCGGAGCGATGTGGCGGTAACGACGAGAGCCGTAGCCGAGCTGCTAGCCAGAAGTGGGAGCAAGCTGTCCTTATCGCACGTTATAGGCTGAGCAGCTGCGAAAGCTTCTCAAGAGTCTTTAAGCCCGAGCCCGTCAGAGGCACGAGGACCCTCTCCCCTCTATCTAGAGCCCCTCCCTCGGAGAGCTCCGTGAGAGCTGGGAGGACGACGGCTGAGGTTGGCTCGACCAGAAAGCCCATCCTCGCGAACACCTTCAGGGCGCCTGGAATGCTCGAGTTCCTCACAATGACCACATCGCCGCCGCTCTCCCTGATGGCGCTCGCGACCTGCTTTAAGCGTGGCGGGGCCGGTACGGCGATACCGTCGGCTAGAACCTCTCTGGACTCGGGCACCCAGTCGCGCCCGTAGAGCTCCCTGAAGAGGGGCGCGTTGTTCTCTGCCTGCACGGCGTAGAGCCTGGGGGGCTTTCCCGCAACGCCGCTTCCCGCCAGCTCCTGGAACCCTCTCCACACCCCGAGGAGAAGGCTTCCACTGCCCACCGGCAGGACCACGGCATCCACGTCACCGATCTCTTCGAATACCTCGAAGGCGAGGGTTTTGCAACCTTCGAGGAAGAAGGGGCTCCAGAGGTGACCCGCGTAGAATCCACCTCGGTCGCTCTGTGCAGCCTGCGCGGCAGCTTCGCGGCTCTCAACTTCGACGAGCTCGGCGCCGTAAGCTCTGACCAGCAGCTTTTTCCCGACGGGAGCGGAGCGGGGAGCGTACACCCTGCAGCTCAAGCCGGCCGCGGAAGCGTAGGCCGCGAGGCTCAGCCCTGCGTTACCCGACGAGTCCGTAACCACCTTCTCCACTTTAAGGCTCTTCAGGTGCGTGACCACCACGCTGCTCCCGCGGTCCTTGAACGAGCCTGTGGGGTTCAGGTACTCTAGCTTAAAGAAAACTCTCAAACCTCTAACCTCTTTTTCGAGTACAGGCGTCCCGCCCTCCCCTAAGCTGAGAAAGGCACCAGAGTCCACGGGGAGCGAGCGGTGGTACCGCCATACTCCTCTTCTTTCGGGGTCGGGCTCGAACACCTGTTGCCCGCAAACAATGTCGAGCACGCCGCCGCAGCCGCACCTCCAGACGGGCTCCTGGATCTCGTACTCGGATCCGCAGGCTTGGCACTTCAGCTTGCACTTCCGTTCCGTCATCTACCTGCTGATGTGCTTGAAGATGTCTGATAAAGCTTCCTCGAGAGACTTCCTAGACTCTTTCTCCAATTCTTTCAGCTCCAGCCGCGAAATTTCGGCGGAGAGAGGGATGAGCGATCTCGATACATTTATCAGATTCTCTAGAGTGTCCACGTAGCTTCTCAGATCCGATGTGCGCTCGTCCTGCTTCGAGCGCGCCGAGGCGACTCCTCTGAAACCTTTAGCTAGTAGAGCGTCGGCCTCGCGGCTTCTGCGGACGAGGTTGAATACGCCCATGAACCTGCCGAGGAACTCGCCGGTGCTCAGGCCGAAATCGCTCGAATAGTCCATGAGCCTTCTGAGCATTCTCGTGGTTCTCCTGAAGTCGACGAGAGAGGGTCTCAGCACGACAACGTACCTGCTCGCCGCGTACAGGCTTAAGACAGTGTACCTCATGTCGAAGAAAGGTGCGCTGTCGAAGATCACGTACTCGTACCGGGTGTAGACCCCGCTCCTATCCATCAGCTTCCTGAAGCGGGGGCCAGGGTTACCAGGCCTCCAGAGCTCATCCACCACGAGGTCGAGTTCCTCGCCGGGGACGAGGATGTTTAACCAGTACTCACCACCGTGCTTTACCTTAGTCACGAAGTCTTCGATGTTCGCCGAGGCTACACCTCTCGTGAAAAAGCTCCTGTACAGCTCGACCAGGCTTCTCTTTTCGTCAACGCTCTGCTGGTACTCTTCCTCTCTCATCAGGGAAAGGCTGAGCCCAGCTGTCGGGTCCAAGTCTACCAAGAGAAGCCGCGGAGACGTGACCTGCTTACTTTCAAGGAGCCACATCGCTAGATAGGCGGAGAGAGTCGTCTTGCCGACGCCTCCCGACGCCGAGATAAAGGATACCGTCTTAGCACTCGACGACATGCAGCCCGCTCACCTCCGAGAAGACGAGTGCGGGCACGCCTACCGCAGCGCACAGCTTCCTCATGGACTGCAGGTAATCGTCAGCTATCGCCTTCACCACGTGAAGGACAGCGACTCTCTCTAGGCCTGCCACGTGCTTCAGAGCGAGAGCCTGGTCGAACCCCTCGTAGAACCTTGAGGGGTAGAGCTTCACCTCGATGGCTTCACCCTCCCGGAGCAGGTCCGCTTCAACTCCGTTTACGATAACGCAGGCACTTGCGGGCAGGTGGCTCGCAAGCAGCTTGCAGAACTCCCTCTCGCTGGATGAGCTGCGCAGTAGCTTGCCGAGAACCTCTTTCTTTGCGAGAACTTTCAATTCCTCTATCAGCTTCACGCGCCTCGTTAAACTATTACGCAAATGCGTTTAAATTTTTTCAGACAACCCGGTTTGAAACACCGTTAAGCTCGAGTAAAGAAGTTAGCTTTAAGAGCTCTGCTGCGCAGACCTACCGGGGCAGCTTTGCCCCTGCTGCTTCACGCGCCGAGGCTAAGGCTCGCTCGGGTGAGGCTGGCCGAAGTGCTGCTCGAGCTGGAGGGTGCGGAGAGGGTAGCTCTACCCTACCCCAGCGACCTCGAGAGGGTGCTGAACCTCTACGCTCAAGGGCTGGTCGGCTGGAGGAGAGTTGTGGAAGAGGCTCGGGAGAGGATGCCCGGATACTTCCGTAGCTGGTTGTGGAGCGAGGAGCCTCTCCTCAGAGCACTTCCCCTACTCGGAGCGAAAGTTAGGTGCTACATGCCTTCCAGCAAGGATTACTTCAGCAGAGCGTCAGAGCTAGCGGTGCTAGCTTTCCGAGTTCGCGTCACGGGTAAGGTAGACATAGAGGAGTGGAGGAAGCTTCTTGGGAGTGGCGCGGCAGCGCCGCCGGCCGAACACGTAGTTGTCGCGAGCTGGCCTCCGGGCGGGGGGCTGGGCGTGGATGTCTGGAGGCTACCTTACCCTCCTAGCGAGGTTCTCTCTAGCAGTAACCTTTCCGAGGAGGCTGTGAGGGAGTACGTGGACTACGTGTTCACGTACATCGTGCACTCCAAGAACATCGATGAAGCGTACCTCAGGTGGCTTGAGGAAAGGAAGGGTTTGAGGGTGCCCGAGCTCTGGAAGCTTCTTGAGATGAGTTACCGAAGATCGAAGGAGTTAAATTCAGGAGCGGAGCAGGTGTAGCTGAGAGAGATGGTCTACGGGTATCCCTCGGGCTTCGAGGAAGTTGAGCACAGGAGGTCTCTCGTAACGGTGGCGCTGATCCTGGTTAATGTCGCCGTGTACCTAGCTACTTCGTGGAGGAATGGTTTCACAGCGATCAGCGAGGAGTGGCTGCAGGCGGGCGCCTTCGTTCCCGCGCTGCTGAGCCAGCCGGACCAGTGGTACAGGCTTTTCACCTCGATGTTTCTCCACGCGAACCTCCTCCACATATTTTTCAACATGCTGTTTCTCTACTTCTTCGGGAAGCATGTTGAGAGGGTGCTGGGCCCCGCTAACTACCTCGCGCTCTATATGGCTAGCGGACTTCTCGCGGAGGTATTCCACACAGCATTTCTACCTCTCGAGGGTGAAACCTCGGCTTTCATCCCGGCGCTGGGAGCGTCTGGAGCGATCAGCGGCGTGTTGGGCGCTTACCTCTTAATGTTCCCAGGGACTAAGCTCTCGATGTGTGTTTTCTACTTCTTCATCCCGATCTGCTTCACGACTAGAGCTTACGCTTACCTGATTTTCTGGTTCGCCACACAGGTGCTTCAAGGGTACCTTGGCGCGAGCCTGGGGGTGGCGGTTTTTGCGCACGCAGGAGGGTTCATCGGCGGCTTGGCTCTCTTACCGCTGCTCCTCAGGAGCGAGCGGGTGGAGGCGCTTAGGGTGTACGCTTCCCTCCGCAGGTTCTTCTTCGACGTCTTCTTCGTGAAGCCGGGGCTAAGCTCTTTCGCCAAGGCGGTGCTCACCGCCCTCCTCCTTAGCGTGGCGGCCGGAGCCGTCTACTCCGCTTCGGCGGCTAGCAGTGCGCGAACCGTTTCGAAGGTCTTAGGGGTGAGTGTCAGCTACCAGGACGTCGTCGAGAGCGAGAGCGTGATCGTGCAGCTTAGCGACGGCTCGGTGAGCTTCACGCCGATCACCAGCAGCGGTGTCAGGGTAGTGGTGAACAGGCTGAGCGCCATGAACCTTCTCTTTGACGAGAAGTACGCAGGCAGGACAGTCAGTGTCGACGAGTCGCGGAGAGTGCGGGTTCAGGGCGTCCCCGTCCAGGTGCAGCTGAAGGCGCAGCTATCCTACGATGAGTGGGGGCTGCTGACCAGCGGTAGAGGCTCCATGGTCACCGACGTCCTGCAGTGCAGTTACTACGGCTGCGTAGTCGGTGAGAGGCAGGCTTTCTCCTTCGAGGCGACGACGGAGAAATCCTGGGTGGGCTACGAGGGTATACCTGTTGTCGAGCTCTCTGTAGTATCGCTCGCGGTGTGCTTAGCAGCGATCCTCGCTGTAGCTAGGGCGGAGCACTACGAGATAGCTCCCTCTTCCTGAGCTGGAGGAGAGCGGAAACCGTCACTTTGCTGTCTCTCTCTTCGACTGCGATGAGCCACCCCTTCTCGTCTACGAGACCCTCATCGAGCAGCGCCTTCTTGATGGCTGTGAAGTACTCCTGAGACCATCCTATCCGCGAGCTCAGCCGAACGCGGATTTTCCTCACCTTCAGCCCGGAGTCGGCAAGCACTCTCGGCAGTTCTCGCGCAAGCTCGCCCGCGGGCAGCGGGTCGAAGGCCGCCAGAACGTAACGCACAGCTATGAGGTTTCTGATCGGGAAGGTATGCAGGAGCTTCCGGAGATCCTCGAGGTGGAGAGAGGTTTCAATGCAGATGTTCCAGCCGCACAGGGTGCCTTTCACATCATGGTCGTACGGAAAGAGCGCGTCGAGCAGGTCTCGGAGGACCGCTCTCTCGTGCCCTCTCTCCGCTGTCGCTACGACGAGGGGCATCAGGTTACCGCCCACCTCTCCCTCAAGAACTTCTCCACGACCTCTTCGCGCACTTCTACCCCCAGCCCCGGCTTCTCCGGTACCTCGATGGTCCCTCTCGGCGTGAGGGTCCAGGGGGGATCTACGATGTCCTCTCTCCAGTACCTGCTGCTGGCTGAGATATCGTTCGGGTAGTTAACTGAGGGGTGTGAGGCGAGAGCGACGAGAAAGGCCCGCCCGATCCCTGTTTCGAGCATGCCGCCGATCCACGCTCCGAGCCCGAGTCCCGGCACTGCGTCAAGCATTCTCTTAGCTTCGAGGACTCCCCCCACGCGGGCAGGCTTGATGTTCACAACCTCGGCGGATCCTATCATGGATGCGAGCACCATGTCGTGGAGGTTCTTGATGCTCTCGTCCAGGCACACCGGCGTGGAGAGCTTCCTCGAGAGGATCGAGTGCTCGACCAGGTCGTCGTACGCCAGCGGCTGCTCGATCATCAGTAGATCGTACTTGTCGAGCTTTCTCAGCGTCGGCAGGTGCTCGAGCCTGTAAGCCCCGTTGGCGTCGACCTGCAGCGTAATATCCCCGAACTCCCTCCTCACAGCTTCAACGAGCTTAACGTCCATCCCTGGCTCGATTTTCAGCTTGATCCTGGCGTACCCCTCCTCAAGCCTGAAGGATACCTCTCTGAGCAGCTCGTCCACCGTGGGCTTCAGCCCGATGCTCACACCGGAGACGATCTCCCTGCGTTTACCTCCGAGGATCTCCCTAAGAGGCTTACGCGTTACGCGGGAGTGAAGGCAGAGCAGGGCCTCCTCTAGAGCAGCTTTAGCCATAGGGTAGCCCCTTACGCTCGCCACAATCCGGTGGAAGTCGCTGGGTTCCTCGATCCTCTCCTTCAGCACAGCTGGTGCGAGAAACTGGCGCAGGATAAGCAGGTCAACCTCGTAAGTCTCGTAACTGTACCAGGGCCCCCACTCGCTTACCAGCTCGCCCCACCCCTCCTCTCCCCCCTTCTCCTCGACGCGGACGAGAACTACGGGCCTCGCTCTAAGGGAGCCGAAGCTGGTTCTGAACTCGCTGCTCAGCTCCATCTCGAGCAGGAGCAGCTCCACTTTCCTTATCTCCACGGGTACTCCCCCGAGAGGGCTTCTTCGAGCTTCGTGCGCCAGAGGAGGTAGAAGTTCCTCCTCTCCCCTCCCTCCACGAGCGGCACGTGCTCAACCACTAAGTATCCGCGCGCCAGGTAGAAGCCGAGAGCTCTGCGCAGAGCCAGCTTCCAGGCGAGAGCTGCCTCCATGCTTCTGGCTTTCAGCTCGTTGATGTCGCCGGGGAACTCCACGAGCACGAGGTCCCTGCTTTCGTCCAGGTTGGGGTCGCTGGGCAGCCGGAGCCCCTCGGACGGCTTGCTCTCTAGGGCTAGGTGGGCGAGGGGGGCGACTCTGCTGTAGCTTGGAGGCTGGTCTCTACCCGAAAGCCTGTTTTCGACGCGGGGGCTATCCACCCACCACTCGACCTTCAGTCGGTCAGTCGGGAGGCCCACGTTCAGGGAGTCTCTAATCTCGCCGTAGTAGTTCTCGAGGAAGCTCCTGCTGATCACCCCCAGCTTGCCGAAGTTGAACCTCGCGTTTAAGCCTTGGCAGTGGTCGAATGTCCACTTCACGAGCCTGTACCCTCTCCTCAGCGCCCACTCTCTCTGCATTAGCTTGAGCTGAAGGGCGATGTTCTTTCCGCGATACTCCCTCCTGACCCCGACCATGTGCGAGTACAAGTAGTAGCCGCGCTCTTCGCTATAACCGATGAAGCCGAAGGCGAAGCCGACGACTCGCCTACAGCTCACCGCGAGCGCCAGAAACCCGCCGTTGTCGATGACCGCTTTAAGTAGGTGCGCGGGCACAGCCTCCGTATAGTCAGGCATACCCCAAGCGTCCCTCATGACGTCCATAGCTTCACGGAGAAGCTCGGGGCTGTCGCTCACCACGAACTTCACTTCCTCCGCGCATCCCCCCTCCCTGGTCACGTCTTGGATCTTCTGAAGCAAGCTTATTAACGCTGCACTGCTCTCAGCAGGCTCCAGGCTGCTAGGGCCTTTTCCCCGCCCGCTCCTGGCGTGTGCGCTCTCGCACCTGCTTCTTTCGCAGCGCGAGTCTTAAGGTTAATAAGCAGCTGGTGGTAGTCAGACGTGAGCGCCGGGGTGGCCGAGCGGACCAAGGCGGTGGACACTGCTCGCGGCCACACTTGAGATCCACTGCCCATCTCTGGGCGCCCGGGTTCAAATCCCGGCCCCGGCGCCACTTCGTGTTTGAGGGGGTTGGGCCGCGCTTCTCGAGGCGAAAAGGTATTTATGCTCGGACGACCCGCTGTGCTCCGATGTCGTCTTCCGAAGAGTTTCGCTACATCGTTCGCGTGGCGGGCGTGGACTTGCCCGGGGACAAGGCGATAGCGTACGCTCTAGCAGACATCAAGGGTATAGGTTTCAACACAGCTTACGCTGTTCTCAGAAAGCTTGGCATCGATCCTCATAGGCGTCTAGGCACGTTGAGCGAAGAGGAAGTAGAGAGGCTCTCTGATGCTCTCAGATCCCTCGAGAAGCTGGATCTCCCCGAGTGGATTCTGAACAGGAGAAAAGATCCCTTCGATGGTAAGAGCAAGCACTTAATCACTTCAGATCTCCTCCTGGCTGTGCGTAACGATATCGAGCAGATGAAGAAGATCAAGAGCTACAGAGGAGTAAGGCACTCGCTGGGGTTGAAGGTCCGCGGCCAGCGCACGCGAACAACGGGTAGGACGGGAGTTACGGTCGGAGTGAAGAAGGGTAAGCCTACGCAGAAGTGAGGTGGTGGGAGGATGGGTGACCCTAGGAAGTCTAGGAAGAAGTGGGAGCCGCCGTCTCACCCCTGGGTGAAGGAGATACTCCTAGAGGAGATGCGCCTACTCGGAGATTACGGCTTGAGGAACAAGAGGGAGCTCTGGATCGCCAGGAGCTTCCTCAGGAGCATCAGAGCACGCGCTAGAAAGCTTCTAGCTCTTCCGCCCGAGCAGAGGGAGCAGCAAGCGAGGCCGCTCATCGCGCGGCTCTACCACTTAGGGCTTCTCCCGAGCGAGGACGCTACGCTCGATGATATTCTCCGGTTGACAGTGCAGGATATTCTCGAGCGGCGGCTGCAGACGATAGTCTACAGGAAGGGTTTAGCCAGCAGCATATACCACAGCAGGCAGCTTATAGTCCACGGCCACATCGCCATCGGAGGGAGGAGGGTTCGCAGCCCCGGCAAGCTAGTAACTCGGGAGGAGGAGGCGCTCGTCGAGTACTACCCCTTCTCCCCAGTTGCGAGAGGAGCTCAAGCAGAGGTGAGAGCAAGTGAGTGAAAGGAGCGGCGAAGCTCACGAGAAGGCTAAGAGGGGCGACGTTGGAATCTGCTGGATTTACGCCAGCTACAACAACACTATCATTCACATCACTGACCTATCGGGGTCGGAGACCATCGCCATGGCTTCAGGCGGCCAGGTGGCTAAGGCTGACCGCGATAAGCCCTCTCCTTGGGCTGCAATGCAGGCTGCTGCTAAAGCCGCTAAGATAGCTCTCGACAAGGGGATAAGGGTTGTCCACGTGAAGGTTAAGGCCCCGGGCGGGTACGGGCCGAAGACCCCTGGGCCCGGCGCGGGCCCGGCGATCAGGGCGCTCGTCAGGGCAGGCCTCATTGTCGACAGGATAGAGGATGTGACGCCGCTGCCCACGGACACCATAAGGAAGCCTGGGGGCAGGAGAGGTAGAAGAGTGTAGTAGCTCAGCCCGGAAACCTCTTCTTCACTTTTCAGCGCTGCAATAGCTCGTCATCGCCGATCAGCGAGGGTGCTCAGGCTTTTAAAGGTATGCGGCTCTACCGCGCAAGCTTAAATTCTACAGCTCAGCTTTGAATGAGTGAAGCTGGGGATCGCTCTTGCCATGGGTCGGTGTATCTGCTGAGTGCCCTAAATTGGAGGAGGCGGAGAAGGTGCTGGAGTCCATGGGCTTCACTGTGATGAAGAAGTTTCAGCTTGAGCTTCAGGTAGAGGGCGCCTGGCGAAGCTTTACTGTTTTCGAGGTTCTGGGCTTCGTTGAAGGTGCAGCCGAGCTGCTCGCCGCGGAGCTGGGCTGCCCAGCGCTCGAAAGCGGCCCCCACCTCGTTCTAGGAGAAGTTTCAGCGAAGATCTGGGATGAGGCGGCTAGGGTTGTCCTGCCGGAGGGGCGGGAGGTCCTAATCCCCATCCTCACTTACGACGCTTTTCTCGACCTGGTTCTCCCGACGCAGAAGGTCAGAGGGTTGGAGGGGAGGATTACTATCACGGGAAGGACTTTCAAGCTGCCTCTCACTAAGGAGGACTTACTCGAGATCGCTAGGCTCGGCAGCAAGTACCTCGAGAAGGTTGAGAAAGCGATTGCGGTTTACGGGTCTGAGCGTATCGTTTCTGCTGCTGCGCTTTCAGAGCTCTTACTCCGTAGGGTCAAGCTGGAGGAGGAGTTCAGGTACGAGGTTGATTTCGACGAGGGTGTGGCTTTCCTGTACAAGGGTGGGAAGCTGACCGCGGTCTCGATACCCCGTCTCGCGGTAATGCTCGCGGAGAAGGGTAGGCTTGAGGAGGTCGAGCAGCTTTTGGAGAAGTGTGAGGGTGAGCTGCTCCACGAGGTTGAAGCCGCTTTACTCGACTTATACAGCTTGTATGGGGAGGAGAGTGTTGCCGGGAAGAAGTTGAAAGATTTTTTGGTGAAGAGAGGGATCTTAAAGGAGTAGAGCTTTCCAGGCACTGTGATTTAAAGTACAATGCAAGAGAATATATTTATGCGCCTGTTGCATACGTGTTACGGGAAACATGCCAGGGTACTCTAGCAGAACCGAAAGTATCGTAGCATCCCCTATCCGCAAGATCGCCGCTCTTCTGGACGAGGCCAGGCGTAAGGGGGAAATAATCAGTTTCGGGGGCGGAGCTCCCAGCTTGCCCCCTCCGCGGGAGGTCGTAGAGTACTTAGCTGAACTTCTCCGCGCGCAACCCCAGAGGAGTGTCGCGTACGGAGCCACCCGAGGGATGATCGAGCTCCGCGAGCTGATCGCCGAGGACATGAAGAAGTACTACGGGGTTTCTTACGATCCCCGCTCCGAGATAATGATCGTGAACGGGGGCACCGAGGGTATATACCTGGCGCTTGGAGCGCTGCTGAACCCTGGCGAGGAGGTTATCATCCTCGACCCGACCTACGTGGGGTACAGCGAGCCCATCAAGCTCTTCGGGGGCAGGGTTAGGACTGTGCCCGTCAGAGTTGAAGAGGGTTACCAGCCCAGGGTCGAACTCATCGCGAAAGCTGTTTCGCCGCTGACCAAAGCCTTCATCCTACTGAGCCCGGACAACCCGACGGGGCGCATAGTCACTGAGAAGTTCGTGAGAGACCTGGTTGACCTCGCTGTCCAGCATGACTTCTGGATCATATTTGACGCGGTGTACAAGCACATAGTGTACGAGAGGCCGCAGCCCTGGGTGGACGCTATTCCTGAGGCTCGCGAGCGAACGATCACTATTAACAGTTTCAGCAAGGAGGCGAGCATCCCGGGCTTTCGCCTCGGCTACGTGACCGGGCCTCCAGAAGCGATAGAGAGAATGGAGAAGCTCAAGCAGTACGTTTCGCTAGCACCGGATACTCCTGGACAGCTCGCGATGATAAAGTTCTACGAGGATGGTATAAAGGAGAGGTACCTGAGAGAGTTCGTCATCCCGACTTACAGGAGGCGTAGGGACTTCATGTACAAGATGATTCAGGAGTACCTCCCAGAAGCGAAGACTACACTGCCTGAAGGAGCTTTCTACTTCTTCGTGAACGTCGAGAAGTACCTGGAGGCGATGGAAAGGGATGACGAGGAGTTCGCTAATAGGCTTCTCTACAGGAAGAGCGTGGTGGTGATTCCTGGAAAGTACTTTGGTGAGATGGGTAAAGGCCACGTGAGAATGACATTTGTAAGCGAGCCTGAGGAGAGGATAGAGGAGGGCGTTAAGAGAATCGGAGCGTTCGTGAGCAGCTACCTATAACCTGCCTGCTCTTTAAACTAGGCTGCTTACCTTCTTTTTAATATCTCTGAGCGTGTATAGGAGCACTCCTAGCCTCGTATCTCTGCCGAAAAGGACGGCTAGGTACCCCATCTCCCCGAGCTTGATATAGATGATTCCTGAGCCATCGGGGGCATTGACAGTGATCCAGTCTGCTTCTCCCTTGCCCAGCTCAACGCTTGCACGGTTACCCACCTCAGCTAGCACGGCAGTTAAGGCGGCTATCTTCTCCTCCAGATCCTTATCGGTCAAACTGCTCAGTAGCGGTAATCCATCGCTTGTCGAGACCACGAAACCTTCGACACCCCCCACTCTCGTTACAGGCTCGATTAACTTCCTCACACTTTCCAAGTTTAGGCTCATCACCCTTCACCTCCTACCTCATGCCTCTTAAATTAGTATATATTGCTTTCAAACCTCTCCCTCACTCTTCCGCTATTAGCCGGATGAGCCGCCTGAGCACGGCCATCGCAGACTCCTTATCGTAAGCGGTAAGAGGCATAACAATCGACGAGTTAGCTCTGAAGATCTCCGCGGCTTTATGAGGAGGAACCGCTCCTTTCACATCCTGCTTGTTCACAGCTATGACGTGGGGGTACTCGCCCAGGGACTTCATGTACTCGTAGAGCGTCCTCCCCCTTATAACCTCCACAGGCGAGCTGCCGTCTACTATAAACACGTAGCCGTGCATTCCTGTGGAGAGAATTCTCCACATGAACTGAAGCCTGGTTTGGCCCGGCGTACCGAAGAGGTAAATCTCGTAACCATCCAGCACGAGTTTCCCGTAGTCGAAGGCTACCGTCGTGTACTGCTTTGTCTGAGCCTCGCGGGGATTGGAGACAGGGACCTCGGTCTGAAGCACATACTGCGAGACTGTCTTAACGAAAGTCGTTTTTCCGCTAGCGTAGGGCCCGCTCACTAGTATCTTTAGGTAGCCTCTGGGGGCCAGCATAACCTACACCCGCGGTTTTCACAACATCGTCTTCGTACTTCCTGAGCACCAGGTGTATGAGGCCCAGGTTAGGCCTTGGTACAGTTGATAGAGCGATGAACGCTCCGTCGACAGCGGATATCACTACATGCTCGCCGTTCTCAAACTCTACATCAACCCTCCTCACCTTCGAGCCGAAGATATCTCCCAGAGCGTCCAGTGAACCTAGCGCTGCAGCCGAAGCTACAGCCAGGAATTCGGCTTGCGCCTGCTCGGCGGCGAGGAAGTCTTGCGGTATGCCATCGCGCCACGCGTAGACGATTGTTGTGATCATTCTATGCGTCTCTTCGAGGATCTTGTTCAGCAGGCTCTTTAAGCTCCCTGGATTGCTAGCGGCCATAGGCGCTCTCACCTTTAGCTGCAAGCCTCTCGTTAAAGTACCTACTTATTGCTTTCTTGGCTTTACTTACAACCTGCTCCGCTACATCGATACCGTCTCTGAACTCCAAAATGCCGTAGACCGATATATCTTTCACATCTCCGAGGTAGAATATATCGAACCTGAACTTGCCTTTCACGATTGAGGTAGCTGAGGTGCCGTAAAGCCTAACGATCTCGAGCAGCCGCGCAGGTTCCTCGCTGCAGCTGCCGTAGCTTTCAACCAGGAATCCCTGCGAAGTTATCACACCTGCGAATTTGACGTCGGGTGCCACGAGAATCACATCACTGAGCTTAGCTAGCGGCGGCGGCTCTTCCTCGAGAGAGGGCTTGGGTTGGAGAGTAGGGGGAGGTCTAGTCTCAATAGGCCTGGTAAGCCGTCTTTCCAAAACGGCTGTACGGCCCTCTAAACTCGTAATCTTAGATTCGAGCTGCGTGATCTTCTCCAGCACTGGTGCTATGTTTATCTTACTAATCGATTCCTGAATTTCCTTGAATTGATTTGTGAGAATTTCTAAACGCTTATTCACTTCATCATCTCTTTCAGGCTTAATATTCTTAAAAAAGTACCTAATCGAGTAAAGAAAGCCGACCAGAAGCCCGAGAGAGATGCTGAAATTTATCAAGAGCAGCGTGACGTAAGCAGATTCTGATATCTGCCCTACTGCCAGAAAGCGGCCAGCTACCTCGAGCATTACTTTCTCTTCAGTGATTTTTCCACATTATCCTAATATTTTTAATCGCTAGAAATGCCTGAAGGGGGTGCGCCTGAACCCTATAGTAGGGTAGAGCGAGGTTATCTCTTCGATGAGAACTGCAACCTCTGGCGTGAACTTCGGCGATGCTTCAGAGATTGCTTTCTCGAAGGCGCGTTTAGCTGGAGAGCCTCCTGCTATTAGCTTGTCAGCTTTCCCAGCTATCTCGAGGAGCGTTGTCCTGTCGAGGTACTTTAACACGTTGAGGAACTCGGAGTCCAGGCTTTCGATAGCTTCCTGCGGGTAGCCTGAGAGTCTTGAGAGGAGGCTAACAGCCTCTTCCAGGGAAAGTGGAGGGATGTAGAAAACGAGAGTGTTCTCAGGGCTGAGCCCCTGCGGGATGGCTCCGTGCTCGTGGAAAAGAACTATTTTCGCGGCGCATTTGCCAACGCTTAGGATGCGCGTCCGGAGAGCTTGCTCGTCCTCCAGAGAGAGTCCCAGTAGCAGCAAGTAGCTGTACTTGCCTTTAAGGCACTCCTCTAGCACTAGAGACGTGTATGGTTTGAGATCTTCGAATAAGAGGTCTTCCGCGCTCTTCCTCTTCTCCCTGGGGGGAGGTGTTTTCACGCTTAAGCTCAAGCGGCGCGGCTGGTGCCAACCCGGGGTAGCTGCAAGCGATGCTAGCCCCGAAGCTGCGGCTACCGTGAGAACTTGTCTACCCAGCTCGAGCAGCGGTGTGTTCGCGCCGTAAAGTGCGGGAACGCTGAGAAGAAGAGGTGCGGCGATAGAAGAGCGTACTCTGCCTACCTCCTCCGCGAGGAGAGCTGACAGAAGCGCTGACGCGGCTAGCATCGTATAGCTTGCTGCCATGTAGGGGTCTTTCAGGAGCTTCTCCAGAAGTGCTAGGTAGAACTGACCCACGTTAACTACATCGAAGGGTGTTTTATCCAGTAGTGCAGCTAAACCACCGGGGACTCTGACCAAGCTGCATAGCCAGGTATCGCCAGGCAGCAGGAAACCCGACAAGACGAATACTTGTGATGAGAACACTAGTCCCGTCGCCGCTGCAGCGCGCGGTTCCTCTGCCGATGAGAGAGCGTAGAGGAGTCCGAGCAGCGCTGCTGCGTAACCGCCGCTTACGAGCATGAACACTGAGAGCAGCTGTAGGAATAGAGCCGAGTGCCAGCTTTGTAACCCCTTGTAAACCACCAGGAGGAGCACGGGAGTGAACAGGAGCAGCATTTTCAAGCCCCCGCCCAGGTACAGGCTTGCGCCGATGACAACGGACGAGATGAGAGGGCTGAGGTTCGGAGAAAGCGCTGAGAGGCCTGCAAGGAGAGGGAGGAGCGAGGCTTCAATCCCTACTAGCGAGCAGAAAGTGAGGTAGGCAAGGCTGCTCGCGAGCGCCGCAGCAATCCGTGGGATCAAAGAAGCTCCCCGCAACGCGACCAGCTTTCCGGAGAGCGGTTCGAAGCTTATATTGATAACCACCAGAGCAATACTCACTCTAAAAGGTCACGGAGTGGCCGCAGGAGCTTTCAGCCTGCTTAAGCAGATTACTCCGTGGAAGCTCCAGCAACTAGCTGGAGAAAAGCGTATTAGGATCTATGCGGAAGCTTCGCCGTGCTGAAGCTTAAGCGTCTTCTCAGCGAGGTCGAGTCGAAGCAGCTCGATGCGGTGGCTGTATTTTCTCCTTCTAATGTGCTCTACTTAACCTCCTCTGACGCCCCGAGCGCAGTTCTGGTCTTCAGGAGCGGCGAGGTAATCTCGCTAGCCCCGAGGCTAGAGTACCTCAGAGCTCTCGAAGAAGTGAGTGTCGGTGAGGTTTACACGTTTTCGAGAGTTGGCGAGTTGAGCGAGTACGAGAAAGCTATCCCGGGTGACGTGTACGAAGCTATAGCGTCGGTAGTGCGAGAAAGGGGGGCGAGGAGAGTGGGGGTTGCCGGCGCTTCGCTGGAAACGAGGCAGAAGCTTGCCGAAAAGCTGGGTGTCGAGCTTACCGATTTCTCGAAGGAACTCCAGCGGCTGAGGCGTGTAAAGGATGAGGAGGAGCTCAAGGTTATGCGTAACGCGGTAGCGCTCGCCGAGGAGGCGATGCGCCTCGCTA
Organism: Thermofilum sp.; assembly: GCA_038741495.1. NCBI lineage: Archaea > Thermoproteati > Thermoproteota > Thermoprotei > Thermofilales > Thermofilaceae > Thermofilum > Thermofilum sp. The sequence continues at coordinate 183,742 of JAVYKX010000001.1, forward strand.
TCGATAGCCTCGAAAGAGGTGTGACTGAGCTCGAGGTGCTCGCGCGAGTACTCTCGTTTTTAGCGCGGAGGGGGTCCGGCCTACCTTTCACCCCGATCATAGCTTTCGGCGATCACTCCGCTCACCCTCACGCTAAACCTCAAGGGCGCGCGCTGAGAGAGGGGGACCTGGTTAAGATAGACCTTGGTGCGCGTGTCGATGGGTACTGCTCCGACATAACGCGGACGCTGGTCTTCGGGAAACCTTCGCCCAAGCAGGAGCGTCTCTTGAGGGCTGTCAGGAGAGCTCAGGAAGCGGCTATAGAAGCTGTTAGAAGCGGTGCACCCGCGAAGGACGTTTACGGGAAAGCTTACAGCGCGCTCAAGGAGGAGGGCCTCAGCGCGTATTTCAACCACGGGCTTGGGCACGGTGTAGGAGTAGACATTCACGAGCCTCCAGCGCTCAACGCGGAGAGCGAGGAGTTCCTCTTAGCGGGAGACGTGGTGACGATCGAGCCGGGAGTGTATCTAGCTGGCTACGGAGGGGTCAGGATAGAGGACATGGTTCTAGTCCTCGAAGACGGCCACGAGTGCTTAACCCACTTTGCTAAAGACCCGGTAATATAAGCGCTCCGGAGATCTTTTTCTGGTGAATTGAATGGGGTGCTCGGGCTTCGTCAAGCCGGCTTTCCGCGTGCTCGGAGTAGCGGAGTGCTTCAGGAAGAGTCAGGCTCGCTCGGTAGTGGCTGCCGTCTCCTACAGGAGGGACCGCGTGATCGACGGTGTGTACTTGACCTTCTTCAATGTGGGGGGCTTAGACGCCACAGAGAAAATCATTTCCCTGGTGCGCGAGAGCGGTAGGAAAGACTTTAATGTGATTATGGTGAACGGGTGCGTGCTATCCTGGTTCAACGTGCTCGACCTCAAGAAAATCCACGAAGGGACAGGGATTCCGGTGATGTGCTTAACTTACGAAGAGTCGAGTGGCCTCGAGCGCTTCATCAAGGAGTACTTTCCCGGCGATACCGCGAGGATGAGAATGTACCTCGACCTCGGCGAGAGGGAGCTAGTGTACGTGAGAGCGGCTAGGAGCTACGTTTACGTCAGGTACCAGGGCTTAACCGCCGAGGACGTTAGGAAGATTCTCGACTCGACGACGCTCACCGGAAGAGTGCCAGAGCCTCTTCGCACAGCCCAGACCATCGCTAGAGCAGTTCACAGCTTTCTCGAATCTCGGTTTCCCGAGGTTCTCGGCACGCGCTTCTCGCAGCCGGCCTAGCGCTAGCTTTAAGCCATTTCCGCGTGGGAGCTATCTCAAAGAACTAGGCTTCAGGTTAGCGGTATGTTGAACCTTCCACGTACTCTCGAGTGGAGGGATGGTAAGCTCGCGTTCATCGACCAGACCAAACTCCCTGATGAGCTGGTGTATATTGTAACAAATGATTGGCGGAGAGTTGCCGAGGCGATTAAGCGTCTGGAGATAAGAGGGGCTCCAGCCATAGGCGTAGCTGCAGCCTATGCGCTTGCTCTGTACGCATACCACTCCCGGGAGGATGATGCGGAGAGCTTCCTCCAGCACCTCGAAGAGGTTGCGAGCGCTTTGAAATCTACCAGACCCACAGCGGTGAACCTTTTCTGGGCTGTTGAGCGTGTTCTCGCTGCAGCTAAGGCTTCAAGCGACGCAGAGGAGGCGCGGAGAGCTGTGATCAGGGAGGCTATGGCGATACACAGAGAGGATGAGGAGGCGAACAGGAAGATAGGAGAGTTGGGAGAGCGGCTGATAAGCGACGGAGATACCATAATCACCGTGTGCAATGCTGGCTCACTTGCGACCAGCTACTGGGGTACTGCTACAGCACCGATGTACGTCGCGAAAGAGCGGGGTAAGAGCTTTAGGGTGATTGCTCTGGAGACTAGGCCCTTCCTTCAGGGCGCTCGGCTAACTGCGTGGGAGCTCTCGAGAGCCGGCATCGAGGTCGTAGTAGCGACGGACAACAGCATCGGGATACTCGCCGAGAAGGAGAGGATAGATCTCGCTCTCGTTGGCGCCGATAGAATTACCCGTCTAGGGTATGTGGCTAACAAGCTCGGAACGTACCCTCTCGCCCTAGTCAGCAGGGTGCACAACATCCCGTTCTACGTTGCGGCGCCGACGAGTACCGTTGACCTACGCTCTGCTGGCCCTGGGGACTTCGAGATCGAGAAGCGCAGCCCGGAGGAAGTGCTTTACGTTAAAGGAATCCGCATAGCCCCTGAAGGCGTCACAGCAATTTACTACGCGTTCGACATTACGCCGCCCCAGCTTGTAACGGGCATAATAACGGAGCGCGGCATTGCCTATCCTCCCTACAGCAAGAGCTTGATCTCAATTCTCGGGGCCGGAAACTAAGGTGAGCACTTTACTCTTGGGAGGGAGCATTTCTACTTTATAAAAAAAGACACCGATAATATTCCCCCGCGGCAGCGGTATTTCGAGGGGTTTAATGGGGGCTGTCAAGGCCATCCGGTTGAGGAGTCTGCGCGACCTAGTCCATGTGCTTAGCGTCAGCCAGATCCCGCTTGTCCACCACATAGGGCTAGATGGGCTCCACGTGTACTTCGTGCCTATCGCTCTTTCAAGCGACTCAAGCGTGATTTACTTTTACGCCTCGCAAACACCGCTGGAAGGAGGCTTCCTCCTCTTCAACAACTTCACTGGCGAGGTCACCGTCTCCGAGCGGTGGGTATCCGACTCCAAGCACATCGTCATCCCCATAGTTGAGGTGGATGGCCAGAACATCTTCTCCGAGAAAATTCTCCTGAAGGAGCTTTTGAAGACCGAGCGCAAAGAGCAGGCGCGCCAAGCCCAGGACGAGCGCGAAAACAGGGAGGGTCGCAGCCTCGTCCCCGCAGAGGCCAGGCGGTGAGGAGAGACCTAGGTTCTCCTCACTAGAAGTTCTCAGCTTCATCCGCAAAGGATAGGGCACTAAGTTTAAAAGATCTACATGCTGATGCGTCGAACGTGACTGGTGGTCTAATGAGCAGGGCTCTCTCTTCACAGCCCAGGAAGGTAAGGAAGAGGATGGTGTACAGCCTACCGCTTCATAAACGGTCGAAACGGATCGTAGCGCCTTTGTCTCCGGAGCTTCGCGAAAAGTACCGCGTGAAAAGAGTTAGAGTTAGGAAAGGCGACAGGGTTCTCATCCTCCGCGGGTCGTTCAAGGGGCATGAAGGCAGAGTTACAGGTGTTGACGTGAAGCGAGAGAGAATCTTCGTCGAGGGTGCTGTTCTCAGGAAGTCTGATGGCACGGAGGTTCCATACCCTATTCACCCCTCTAAGGTTCAAGTTGTAGAGCTCGATCTCTCGGATCCCAGGCGCAGGGAGGAAATCGAGAAGAGAGCGAGGTGACGGGGTTTGAGCCGCAAAGTCAAGGGGTCTCTCAGGCACCTCAGAGTGAGCGTAGCCCCACCCCACTGGCCCATACCCCGGAAGGAGCGTGTGTGGACTGTTAAGCCCAGCCCGGGTCCCCACTCGCTGCTATCATGCATACCCTTAGGGATCCTTCTCCGAGATTTCCTCGGCTACACGACCACTATGAGGGAGACTAGGCGCGTGCTCGCGGAGCGCACTGTCCTGGTTGACGGAAGGGTGGTTACAGACTACAAGTTCCCGGTCGGACTCATGGACGTCGTGCAGATCGTACCAGAGGGTAAGTTCTACAGAGTGGTTCCCGACAAGTCCCGGAAGCTGACTTTAGCAGAGATAGGTGAAGAGGAGGCGCACCTAAAGCTCCTCAGAGTAAGGAGGAAGACGATGGTGAGAGACGGTAACATCCAGCTAACCTTCCACGATGGGAGAAACTACCTCGTCCGCGTTAAGGATCCAGGCAATCCTGTCGAGGCTCCGTACAGCACTTTCGATGTAGTGCTCTTCGACCTTAAGTCGAAAAGCATACTTGAGCACATCCCTTTCGAGAAAGGGGTTTTGGCGATCGTCGTGGAAGGCAGGAACACGGGCTTTCTAGGCCGCATAGAGGATATTCAAACAATCTTCAAGCGCCGAGACTCTCTCATCACGCTTAAGGCCCAGAGCGGTGAAGTAGCTCGTACAGTAGCCGAGTACGTGTTCCCAGTGGGAAGGGATAAGCCGCGGGTCACGGTGGGGGTTAAACCATGAGCGGTAAGGTCCCTTACCTTGATGTAGGGCACCCGATGAGAAGAGTCTTCGTAAGTAAAGTGGTCGTCAACATCGGGGTCGGCGAGAGCGGCGAAAGGCTGGCGAAGGCCGCGAAGCTTCTCGAAACGCTCACGGGTCAGAAGCCGTCCTTCAGGAGGGCTAGGAAGTCTATCAAGGAGTTTGGCGTAAAGAAAGGCGAGAACATCGCAGTGATGGTGACCTTGAGGGGCGAGAAGGCTATCTCGTTCCTTAAGAGGGCTTTCGCTGCTGTTGAGAACAAGATAAGCGAGCGAAGCATCGATAAGCATGGCAACTTCTCCTTCGGTGTGAAGGAGCATATACTGCTCCCTGGGGTGAAGTATGACCCAGAAGTAGGCATCTTCGGCTTCAACGTGGTGGTTGCTATGGCGCGGCCCGGCTTCAGGGTGGCGCTGCGGCGGCGGAAGAGGTCCAAAGTCCCTCTTAGGCACAGGGTGACTAAAGAGGAAACGATAGCTTACCTCGAGAAGGTTCTAGGCGTCAAGGTTGTTAGAGGTAGGTGAACCGTATGGGGAAGATCCGCGCGCCGAAGAAGAGGAAGATGGGTAAGGGCAGCAGGCGCTGCACTAGGTGTGGTACTCACGAAGCTATTATAAGGATGTACGGGCTCAACCTCTGCAGGCGTTGCTTCAGGGAGGTTGCCGAGCAGATAGGTTTCAAGAAGTACTCTTAGGGGTGGTCTTCATGATGATGGACACTCTGGCTAACGCGATGGCGTCCATCAAGAATGCCGAAATGAAAGGTAAGCGGGAATGCGTAATCTACCCTGCTTCAAACCTCATTGCCTCCGTGCTGAACATCATGCAGAAGCACGGCTACATAGACGGGTATGAGTTCGTGAACGATGGGAGAGGGGGTAAGTTCGTGGTCAAGTTAAACGGGCGCATTAACGATTGCGGTGTCGTAAAGCCTAGGTTCTCGGTGAAGAAGGACGGCTACGCGGAGTGGGAGCGCCAGTACCTACCCTCGAGGGACATAGGGATCCTAATAGTATCCACTCCGAGCGGCGTGATGTCGCACCGAGAGGCTAGGGAGAAGGGTGTCGGTGGAGTCCTGCTGGCTTACGTTTACTAGAGGTGGTGCTCATGGGAAGTGGCAGGCCTCAGCTGGATGAGGAGGTGGAGAGAGCTCTCGAAGTGAGAGAGAGGATCAAGTCTAAGAAGCCCGAGTTCGTGAGGATGAACTCCTGGCGTCTCGAGCGGTTAGACGACTCGTGGAGGAGCCCCCGCCGCTCTCTCGACAACAAGATCAGGCTTCAGCGAAAGGGTTTCCCGCCCATGGTTAAAGTAGGCTACAGGGGGCCTGCGCTGGCGAGAGGCCTTCACCCCTCCGGCTTCGAGGAGGTACTCGTGCATAACGTCAAAGATCTCGAGCGCATTGACCCCAAGAGGCAGGCCGTGAGGATTGCCGCTACAGTCGGCAGAAGGAAGAGGGCGGAGATTTTAAAGAGGGCTGAAGAGTTGGGCATCACCGTGCTGAACTAAAGAGGTGGGGAAGAGTGGATCTGAGGCTTGCGCGCAGGCTTGCGGCTGAGATCCTCGGGGTCGGGGAGAGCCGCGTATGGATCGACCCCGAGAAAGCTGAGGACGTCGCAGCAGCCATTAGCAAGGATGATGTGAGGAGGCTGATTAAAGCTGGAGCGATTTCTGTACGCCCAGCCAGCACGCCTTCTAGAGGTAGGGCGCGGGCAAGGCATGAGAAGAGGAGGAAGGGTCGTGGCCGGGGACCTGGGAGCAAGAAGGGTCCCAAGGTCGATGAAAAGAGGCTCTGGATCCTGAGGGTTCGCGCTCAGAGGAAGCTGCTAAAGGAGCTTAAGAGTAAGGGGCTCATAGACACGAAGACGTTGCGTAGAGTGTACCGCCTCGTGAAGGGAGGCTTCTTCCGCAGTAGGGCTCACCTGAAGCTTTACCTTCAGGAGCACGGGCTTCTGAAAGAGGGGAGTGCGAGTGGCTAGAGGGCCGCGCTACAGGGTTGCTCTAAAAAGGAGGAGAGAGGGAAAGACTAACTACTACAAGAGAAGGAAGCTGATCCTCTCTGGGAAACCGAGGCTTGTCGTCAGGGTACTCTCCAGGGTAGCTGTGGTTCAAATCCTTAAGGCTGATCCCAAGGGCGACGTGACCATCGTGGCAGCGCACTCTAACGAGCTGAGGAAGTACGGCTGGAAGGCTTCGCGGAAGAACACGCCAGCGCTTTACCTGCTCGGTCTCCTCGCCGCGCTAAAAGCTAAGAGTAAGGGCGTGGAGGAGGCTGTAGTTGACATAGGTCTTCACAGACCGGTTAAGGGTGCGCGGGTGTTCGCCGCGGTGAAAGGCGCTTTAGACGGCGGCTTATCGATACCTGTGGGGGAGGAGGTGCTTCCCTCCGACGACAGAATTCGAGGTGAGCACATCGCTAGCTATGCAGCGCTGCTTAAGGAGAGGAGCGAGGACGAGTTCAGATTAAGGTTCTCGAGCTACCTGGCGCAGGGGCTGGACCCCGAGAAGCTACCAGAGCACTTTGACGAAGTTAAGCAGAGGATTCTCAGCGCTTTTGCGGAGCGTTTATAAGCGGAACCTCGAGCGGGTAGGGGGTGGTGGGTATCGCTGCGCGGAGCGAGTGGGTTCCCAGAACGGAGCTAGGCAGGCTCGTGGCAGAGGGGAAAATAAGGAGCATGGAGGAGGTGTTTGCCAGGAAGCTGCCGATAAAGGAGGTGGAGATAGTCGACGCGCTGCTTCCCGACTTGCGCTTTGAGGTGCTCAGCGTTAACTTCGTTCAGAGGCAGACAGACTCGGGCGAGGTCAGTCAGTACCAGGTTACGGTTGCTGTCGGGAACGAGAACGGCTACGTAGGTGTCGGCATGGGCAAGTCTAGGCAGATCGGGATGGCTATCGAGAAGGCTGTGAGGAACGCTAAGCTCAACATAGTTCCCGTCAGGCGGGGCTGCGGAAGCTGGGAGTGCCTCTGCGGGGAACCTCACAGTATTCCCTTCAGAGTCGAGGGGAAGAGTGGGAGCGTTCGAGTGGTACTCCTTCCTGCACCGAAGGGAGTCGGGCTCGTTGCCTCGGACACGGCGAAGGTTGTTCTAAGGCTGGCGGGGATAAAGGATATCTGGACTCGCGCTTTCGGGGAGACGAGGACGACTCACAATATGGCTAAGAGCGTGTACGAGGCACTTAAAATGACTTACAAGTTCTACACGCCAGATATCTGGAGCTAAGGTGTGCGTAATGGGTCTCCTGCTGGTCGTCAGGCTGAGAGGGTCTCCTGACAGGCGACCCGAAGAGGAGAAAGCTCTATCGCTCCTGAGGCTGCATAAGCCATACCACGCCGTTCTGCTCCGCGACACACCCGACGTTAGAGGCATGCTGAAAAGAACACTTGAGAACGTGGTCACGTACGGCGAGCCCGATAAAGACACGCTCGTTGAACTTCTGCGTAAAAGGGGCAGAATCGCCGGGAACAAGCCGTTGACAGAGGATTACCTTAAGACTCTCGGCTTTTCCTCCTTCGAGGAGCTTGCTGACGCCCTCCTGGCTGGAAAGATTTCCCCAGAGGATATACCAGGGCTTAAACCTGTATTCAGGCTTAGACCCCCCTCAGGCGGTTTTCGAGGAACTCTCAGGAAGAATATCGGCGCGGGAGGAGAGTGCGGCTATAGAGGCTCACGGATAAACGAGCTTGTGCGCAGGATGATTTAAGCGCTCTTTCCATACTTTGGGAAAATTAAATAACCCGCTGCTAGCTGGCAGTCGGGGTGCGTCGCCTTGGTGGTTAGGCGGGAGAAGAAGAGCAAGTACTACCGTGGTAGCAGGACGTGCGGGTGGGGTCGAGTAGCGCAGCACCGTAGGAGCGGCAGGAAAGGCGGGCGGGGGCGGGTCGGCTACCACAAGCACAAGTGGAGCTGGGCTGTCAAGTACGCACCAGACTGGTACGGCCGCCATGGCTTCACGCAGCCTCCCAACCTAGTCGCCAAGTGGGTGACAATGAACGTGGGGGAGCTGGACGAGAAAGTTGAGGAGCTTGTGCGGCAAGGCGTAGCTGTAAAGGTTGGCGACGAGTACCACGTAGACCTGCTGAAGCTGGGTGTTAACAAGCTCACCGGAGAAGGTAGAGTTACGAGGAAGCTTGTAGTGAAGACGATTGCCGCTACGAAGAAAGCTGTCGCTAAAATCGAGCAGGCGAATGGTAGAGTTATTACTTCAGCGGTGGAGCGGTAATGAGCTGGTCCGAGAGAGTAAGCGTCCTTTTCCGCCTACTGCCTGAGGTCAGCAAGCCGGCTAGGAGGCCCACTCTCGGTGAGCGCCTGTTCTGGACGGGTGTAGTGCTCATAGCGTACCTCACCATGGGTCAGATTCCGCTCTACGGAATCCCCCGTGAAGCAGGGGGCTTAGGCCCGCTAGAAGTTCTCAGGGTAGTGATGGCGTCGAGGAGGGGGACGCTCGTCGAGCTAGGGATCGGGCCGATCGTCACTGCCGGCATAGTATGGCAACTGCTCGTCGGCGGCAAAATAGTGAACTTGGATCTCACAACTCCCGCCGGCAGGAGAGCATTCGCGGGTCTTCAGAAGCTTACAGCCATCCTCTTCGCAGCTATCGAAGCTGGAGCGTTCGTTCTGGGAGGAGTCTACGGTGTGCTGACCGCGACGCAGCAGCTGCTCGTCTTCTCGCAGCTTCTCGCGGCTAGCGTGATCATCATCCTGCTCGACGACCTACTGGAGAAGGGTTGGGGTATAGGCAGCGCGGTCAGCTTATTCATAGCAGCTGGGGTAGCGCAGCAGATATTCTGGGAGCTCTTCAGCCCGATAGCGGTGGATGACGGCCTTTACTACGGCTTCTTCCCGTCTTTAATCGCCGCTACAGCCAGCTATGCGACTACGGGCAACTCCACTCTGCTGAAAATACTGGTTGTTAGGCCTCACGGATACCCAGATTTCGTGAGCTTCATTTCGATGGTGCTTCTGCTCCTGTTCCTGGCCTTTCTCGAGAGCGCTAAGATTACCATCCCCGTCTCTAGCGCCCGTTTCGGAGGTGCGAGGGCCAGGATACCCCTGAAGCTGCTCTACGTCTCGGTGATACCGGTAATACTCGTTGGAGCGCTTTACGCTAACATCGTGATGCTTACCCAGGTTCTCTGGCCCCGAATTAACCCTGCGAACACCAATCCCGTGTTGAACCTTATAGCGATGTACAACTACACCAGCCATGGTACGGTTCCGCTTCCAGGATCCTTCGTCTACTACATCAGCGCTCCGAGAAGCCTCGGCGCAGCGCTCGCGGATCCTGTTCATACACTCCTCTACGCGCTTTTCTACATTCTCTTCTGCGTTCTTTTCGGCGCGGCTTGGATCATCACTTCCGGAATGGACCCAGAGACCCAGGCAGAGCAGCTGGCTAAGGCGGAGCTGCAGATACCTGGCTTCAGGAAGAGTGAGAAGGTTATCGCTTCCATCTTGAAGCGCTACATCTGGGCCTTAACGATATTCAGCAGCATCGTAGTCGGTCTCGTCGCCGTGCTGAGCGACATACTGAGAGCGATGGGCGGTGGGACGGGAATACTCCTACTCGTCGGAATCACTATGCAGTACTACTCTATCCTTGCTCGCGAAAGAGCGCTAGAGATGTACCCAACCCTTGCTCGATTCTTCCGAGAGTAAGGCACCGCGGGCTTTGAGAGTAGAGCCCCGCTGATAGATTTTTTACTCGCATCTACTTCGAGCAATGCTGATTCATCAAGCACCTCTGGCGGCAGCAATCTTTTAATATAACGACACTGGAGGTTAGGGCGAAACACTATGCCGAGGAAGGTTACCGATAAGGTGCTCAGCAGGAAGAAGATGATATACGAGTACCTCAAGAAGCAGGGACCTATACCTACTGTAGAGATCGTGAGGGACCTGGGTTTATCGCACAGCCAGGTGTTCTACATCCTTAGGCTACTGCTCCGGGAAGGAAAGGTCAGGGAGGAGCGCCGAGGAAAGATGGCTTACTGGGTGGCAGTTGAATAGATAAGTTAGCGCTATTCCACAAGCTTGGTGAGCGCAATGGGCGGCAGGCAGAGGACAACGATCTTCATGGAGAAGAAGAGGGAGCTTACCAAGGAACAGCGGGAAAAGGCCAAAGCCGGGGGTAAGTAGCCCAGAACGCTTTCGGCGCTGGAGCTGCTAAAAGCTCGTGCATCTCCATGAACTGGCCTCCCCCGAAGCCGCGGATCAGGAGAGCTGTAGCGGTACCTTCCTCGACTTTCTGCCAGCTCAAGGAGCCGGCCCGCACGCTCCACGCGGCTTTTCTCGCGCGGGCCTTGGCAATCTTCCGCGTGGAGGAAGTTTTCATCTACGAGGAGTCATCTATCCGCTGCAGCTGGCTCTCAAAGATCCTGCGAGCTTTTGAGACTCCTCAGTACTTGAGACGGTTGCTCGTTCCGCAGGACGAAGATCTGAGGTTCATAGGGATGGCTCCCCCGCTAGCTATACCTAGCCACCAGCTGCGCGGCGAAAACCTTCCCTACCGGGAGGGCGTTGTCCTGCGTAGAAAGCGGGGAATGGTCGAGGTAGAGGCTGGGCTCGGCGAGCCTATCACGGCGAGGGGGACGGCTGAGCCCGGTAGTAGGGTAACACTCCTGAGGGAGGGGGACGGCTGGGTTGTTGCCGGTTATAACTCGCTGAATGTCTACTGGGGTTACAGGGTGTTCTGCTTCAACAGCCTGAGAGAGCTGCTCGACAAAACTAAGGATGACTACCTCACTGTACTCACGTCGAGGTACGGGGTACCCTTCCGCGAGCTCAGGGGCAGAATTGAGGAGGAAGCGAGGAGGAGAGGTATGCTTCTGCTGGTTTTCGGAACCTGGAATAGGGGCCTTCACGAGATAGCTAGAAGGGAAGGCTTTAACCTGGAAGCTTTCTCAAGTCTGGTGGTCAACGTGGCGCCCCTTCAGGGAACCAGGACTATAAGAACGGAGGAAGCCGTCATGATAGCTCTCTCCCTGCTGAACGACCTGCTTCAGTGACCTCTCGGCCTACACTGAGCTACCGCGTCAAGCTGCGTGGCGAGTAAAAGCTTTATAAAGTGTGAATCGCTCAAGCCTCGCGCGTTTGGTGAGGCGCCTTGGCTAAGGGACACAGACCTCGCAGAGGCTCGCGTGCTTACTGGCCCAGGAAGAGAGCGCGGAGCATCGTAGCGCGGGTTAGAAGATGGCCGGTGACGGATGAAGTTAGGCTACTAGGCTTCGCCGGCTACAAAGTGGGCATGCTCCACATAGTGGGCGTAGAGATGCAAAAGAGCAGTCCATTCTACGGCCAGGAGCGGGTGTACGCAGCAACGGTACTTGAGGTGCCACCGTTGAGGGTAGTGGGTGTTCGGCTCTACGGTAGGACACCTTACGGGCTCAAAGCGCTGGGCGAGGTCTGGGCTAAGGAGATCCCAGAGGACCTCGAGAGAGTGTTCACGACACCTAAGGAGAGTAAGTCCTTCGAAGAACAGCTGAAGAAAGTAGAGGGATTGAAACCGAAGGTGGAGCACGTGCGGGTTATCGTCGCTACGCAACCTAGGTTGACAGGGATAGGGAAGAAGAAGCCTGAGGTTTTCGAAATCGCTGTAGGTGGTCCTGGACCCAAAGCTTTGGAGTACGCACTGAGCTTGCTAGGCAAGGAAGTTAGCGTGTCGGAGGTATTCAAAGAGGGTGACTACTGTGATGTCATTACGGTGACGAGGGGGAAGGGGCTCCAGGGAGTTGTAAAGAGGTACGGTGTTGCTCAGATGCCGAGGTGGCATAAGCACAGGAAAGGGCACCGCAGGATAGGGAGCGTTGGCCCGAAGAAGCCTGCTGTGATGTTCTATACGCCGTTCGCGGGCCAGACCGGCTTCCACCAGAGGACGGAGTACAACAAGCCGATTTTGAAGATAGGCGACATAGCTAGGGAAAACATTAACCCGCCGGGAGGCTGGCCGCACTACGGTCTCATCCGGAGCACTTACGTCGTGGTAAAGGGCAGCATCCCTGGCCCACCCAAGAGGCTTGTGAAGCTCAGGCTGCCCGTGAGGTTGCTGAAGAAAGCGGAGGTTCCCAAAGTCGTTTATATAAGCACGCAGCCGTGGCCGCCTAGGTGATCGAGATGGCGGAGCTAAAGCTTGCCTCTTTAAGTGTTCCCGTGTATAGCCTGCAGGGTGAAGTCACGGGAGAGGTAAAACTACCAAAGGTCTTCGAAACGCCCTTAAGGAAGGACTTGATTCGAAGGGCATTCCTGTCGGCTTTCACGGCGAGGCTCCAACCGAAAGGCACCGATCCCCTCGCTGGCCTTCGCACTACCGCGGAGAGCCTGGGGGTGGGGCACGGTATTGCGCGCGTAGCGAGAATTAAGGGAGGTTTACGCGCTGCGCGCGTCCCCCAAGCTGTTAAGGGAAGAAGGGCTCATCCCCCTAAGGTTGAGAAGAAGCTTCACGAGCGAATAAACAAGCGCGAGAGGCTGCTTGCGCTGATGTCGGCGATAGCTGCGACTGCTATACGCCCCGTTGTTGAGGCCAGGGGGCACCTAGTTCCCGAGAAGCCGCTACCAATAGTCGTGGATAACTCTCTCGAGGAGGTTTCCAGGACAGCGGACCTTCGCGGTGTGTTGGAAAAGCTTGGGCTTTGGAGGGATGTGGAGAGGGCACAGCGCGGTACGCGCGTCAGGGCGGGTAAGGGTAAGATGAGGGGGAGGAGGTACAAGGTGCCGGTCAGTATTCTGATAGTTGTTAGTGACAGCGGCAAGGGGATTTTGAAAGCTGCCAGGAACCTGCCGGGTGTCACTGTGAGAACCGCTAAGACTGTCTCCGTCATGGACTTAGCTCCTGGCGGGCACCCCGGCCGCCTCACAATTTACACGGTGAGAGCTCTGGAGGAGATAAGGGAGAGGTTCGGGTGATCGGGAATGAGTGGTAGAGCAGTTATAGTGAAGCCTCTTCTAACCGAGAAGACGCTGCGTCTGCTAGAGGAGAACAACACGCTGGCTTTCATCGTGGACAGGCGGGCTACTAAGCAGCAGATTCGCGAAGAAGTTGAGAGGCTTTTCGGAGTGAAAGTGGAGAAAGTTAACACGCTCATCACCCCTAGAGGCGAGAAGAAAGCCTACGTAAAGCTCAAGAAAGAGTACTCTGCATCCGAGGTAGCGACTCGGATGGGTCTAGTGTGATGGGGTGATGTGCTGTGGGCAAGAGGCTACTCGTTCAGCGTAGAGGTCGCGGAAGCTCGGTGTTCCGGAACCCCGGCTGGAAGAAGGTGGCTCCAGCCAGGTACCCTACCTACAATGCTGAGGAATTCCGCTCTAAGGTTCTAACAGGAGTTGTCGAGGAGCTCGTCCACGAACCAGGGCGCGGAGTCCCCTTGGCTATCGTTAAGCTGGAGAACGGTGTGAGGTTCGCGATGATTCCTCCAGAAGGCCTCGCCGTAGGTCAGAGGATATACTACGGGGCTAGCGCGCCTACCGTGCTGGGCAGCATCGTAGCTATAGGAAACGTGCCTGAGGGTACGATGGTCTGCAATATTGAAGTTCGCCCTGGAGATGGAGGAAAGCTCGCGAGGAGCAGTGGCGCCTACGCTCTGGTGCTCGCTCACTCTGGAGGGAAGACTCTGATCCAGCTTCCTTCGAGGAAAGTGAAGGAGGTTGAGAGCGATGCGCGCGTAACGATCGGCATTGTGGCTGGCGGTGGCCGCGTGGAGAAGCCTTTCCTCAAAGCGGGCAAGGTTTACCACCTCTCTAAGTCCAAGTCCTTCAAGTATCCTACCGTGCGAGGCAAGGCGATGTCACCGTACGCGCACCCAGCGGGAGGTGGATCCCACCCCAAGGGCTTAACGCCAGCTCCGCGAAACGCTCCTCCAGGGCAGAAGGTCGGCCACATCGCCCCGAGGAGGACGGGGAGGAAGAAGGGAGCCTCCAGGTCTCCAGCGTAGCACTCCAGCGGTAGGCAATCGAGAGCTCAAGTCCAGCTTTTACACTTTCTTTTAATTTTTCCTCTTTTCACATTAAAACAAATTTACTCTTAGATTTTCAGATTTATGTTAACTGATCGCTTTCAGCAGCCTGCTCTCCATCGTCGTAAGGAAGCTTCCTGCGATCTTCCCCTTAATGTCTCTCATCACGAAGCTCTCGATCATCATCTTCGTCACGTAGGGCGTCTTGCCGAAAGATACCCTTTTTTCCCACACTAAGATGGCTTTGTCGAAGCCTAGTGAAACCAGTGACTTCGGTCTGGAAGCTAGGAATATGGGCTTGTGCGTTAGTACTGGTTTTCCGCCTTTAACCTGGAGGGCGATGTTTTTCGCAGCAGTCTTGCCCTGCAGTATCGCTTCCTCCGCCATCTTCATTGCGCAGTCAGTGTCGAATGCGAAGTGGTTCAAGTCCCCGACAACGTAGACGTTGTCGTAACCAGGTATCTGAAGGTTAGGCTTAACAACGATCCATCTGCCTCTCCCAACTCTCTCGACTTTACCCGTTAACTCTATTGGTGACGCGCGGACGCCGAGCGACCAGATGATCAAGTCGCAGGGAATTTTTTCTCCTCCCTCAACGTGTACCTCGCCCTCCGCCACCTTGACGACCCCCTTACCCTTGACGATGTTCGCCCCCCTGGACGAGAGGAACTTCTCCGCAACCTCAGACGCCTTTAAGTTATTCAGCGTGGGAAGCAGATTAGGCATTTTCTCGATAAGAGTTACTTTGCCTGGGCCGTAAACCTCCACAAGCTCGCCCGCAACTTCCACTCCCGTTAGCCCCCCGCCTGCAACGCATAGCCGGTCGGGGTTCTTTCTCAACACGTCGATCATGCGCAAGTAGTCTTCAAGCCTCCAAGCAGGTACAGCCAGCTCGGAGCCGGGAATTCCGTAGTACTCTGTAGTAGCGCCGGCTGCGAGAACCAGGTAGTCGTACTCCTCTTCTCGACCATCAGCGAGAACTAGCTTTCTCCTCTCAATGTCGACCAACGAGGCTTCCCCCCTGATGAAGGTCACTCGAAGCCTTCTCGCAATGGCCTGGTAGCTCTCACTGATCTCCTCTACCTTTTTCTTCCCAGAAAGTATGTAGGGTAGCGAAGGCAGGTAAGCGAACCTGTCGCTCTTATCTACAAGGATGATTTCGCCCTTGTCTCCTAACTCGCTGGAAAGAGTCTTGGCGGCGTAGTATCCGCCGAACCCGCCTCCGACGATGAGTATCCTTGTCATCGGAGATTACAACAAATGTCGAGCATATGTAGAGTGATGAATAAACCACGATAATTTTTGTAAGGAGACAGAAACATAATTGATCGTAATAAGTATCGCCGCCACCGCTTCCATCCCGCCGGCCGCGAAGCGCGCCCTCACGGGGCAGCAATACTTAAATTGGCTTGCGATAAGGGAGGGCAGGTTAGCCATGGAGAGCACCTCCAAGTTCATGTATAGGGGGTACACGCTAGAAGAGCTTACCAGAATGCCGCTGGAGAAGCTAGCGGTGCTGTTCCCAGCGAGACAGAGACGCAGCTTAAGGAGGACGCTGATCGAGGGGAAAAGCGAGGAGCACTTAAAGCTCCTGGAAAAGATAAGGAGAGCTAAAAAGGCTGTCGAGGGGGGCAAGAAGCAGCCTGTCATCAGGACTCACTTGAGAGACTTCGTGATACTGCCGGAGATGGTTGGACTCACGATTCACGTGTACAACGGCAAGGAGTTCGTCCCGGTGGAGATAACTCCCGAGAGGATTGGCCACTACCTCGGAGAGTTTGCTCAGACCACGAAGAAAGTTGAGCACGGTGAGCCTGGACTTAAGGCTACGAGATCTTCGATGTTCGTAGCAATGAAATAGGTGAGCTGGGTTGTCGAAGAGCTTGAAAACGTTCACCTTCCTGGTGGAGGGGGGTAAAGCTACGGCCGGCCCGCCCATAGGTCCAGCGCTCGGGCCACTGGGCCTTAATGTAATGCAGGTTGTCAAGAAGATCAACGAGCTCACGCAGGAGTACGCGGGGATGAGGGTACCCGTAAAGGTCGTTGTCGACACGGAGAAGAAGACTTTCGAGGTGGAGGTGGGGACGCCGACAACCGCCGCTTTGATAATCAAGGAGCTGAAAGTCGAGAAGGGCGCGCACCAGTCCACTAAAGAGTGGGTCGGCAACCTCTCGCTAGAGCAGGTTGTGAAGATTGCGAAGATAAAGATGAAGGATATCGGGGCTAAAACTCTGAAAGCCGCTGTAAAGGCGGTGGCGGGGACTTCTCAGAGCATGGGCGTCCGGATCGACGGGAAGCCTCCTAAGGTATTTATTAAGGACCTTGAGAGCGGGGTCTACGACGAGCTGCTCGAGAAGTACGCGAGAGGGTGAGAGATGTGAGCGCGCAGGAGCTTTACTCTCTGAGCGAACTCAAGGAGGCGATCGAGAGCGCGATAAAGCGAGCCCGTAAGAGAAGGTTTACCCAAAGCGTTGAGATGATCATCGTGCTCCGCGATATAGACATGAAGAAGCCTGAAAACAGGTTGAACATAAGCGTGGCTCTCCCCCATCCTCCCGCTTCCAAGCCGGCGAAAGTAGCTGTTATAGCTGCCGGAGATTTAGCGCTGAAGGCCAAGGAGGCGGGCGCAGACCTCGTGCTGGACCGGGATGGCTTAGAGAAGATTGCTTCCAGCAAGAGGGGGGCGAGAAAGCTCGCCAGGGAGTACGACTTCTTCCTAGCTCAGCCGGACCTTATGGTTCTGATCGGTAGGCTGCTGGGTAAGTACCTCGGCCCTCGGGGTAAGATGCCGCAGCCCGTCCCGCCAAACGCTCCTGTAGCTCCGCTTATCGATAGGTTAAGGCGCTCTGTCAGGATCAGGACTCGCGAGCAGCCCCAGATCGGATGCCGCATAGGAACCGAGAACCAGCCTGTCGACGAGCTTGCGGAGAATGCGCGGGCGGTGCTGGACGAGGTTCTGAAGAAGATCCCCGCGCACAACATCGCGAGAATATTCTTTAAAGTGACGATGGGCCCGCCAGTCGCGGTTGCTAAGAAGGTGGCTGCGAGATGAGCTTGCAGAGGGTTGTCGAGAAAGCGCAGCTGTCTAGAGCTAGGCAGCGGAAGCAGAGAATGCTTCAGGAGTACATCTCGCTGCTTAAGAGCAACAGCTACTACCTTATAGCGGATATCGTGGGTTTACCCACATCGGTCATAAAGAGCTCGAGGAGCATTCTCGAGGAGAGGGGCAGCCGCCTCAAAGTGGTGAAGAACACCGTTTTCCTTATCGCTCTGAAGCAAACGGGGAGAGTGGTCGAAGGTGTCGAGAAGCTACTCCGGGGGCAGAATGCCGTTATCTTCACTAACGAGAACCCCTTCGAGATAATGCTCTTCCTCGAGAAGCAGAAGATCGTCCGCGAGGCTAGAGCCGGCGATATCGCGACGAACGACATTGTGATCCCGGCCGGCAACACCGGCATGTCTCCGGGGCCTATTCTGAGCCTTTTCGGCAAGCTCAAGGTGCCTACGAGAATCGAGGAGGGCAGCATCTACGTGGCGAAAGACACTGTTGTCGCGAAGGCGGGGGACGTCATAACTCCGGAGCTGGCTGAGCTGCTTAACAAGCTGGGGATCAAGCCCATCGAGAGCAAGCTCAGGATTAAAGCTATCTGCATGGACCACAGGCTGGTTACTCCCGACCAGGTGATCCTCGAGCCGAAGCGCTACGAGGAAAGCCTGAGGGAGGCTTACGCCCAGGCTTTCAACCTAGCGGTTAACGCCGCTATGCCGCTGCCCGAGGTGGTCGGCCTCCTGGTTCGCCGTGCTCGCGCGGAGGCGTTGGCGGTGGCAGCTGAAGCGGCAATAGTGACTCCGGAGACTGCACCACTAGTGCTCGCAAAGGCCGAGGCAGCGGCTAAGGCACTCTACGAAGCTGTAAGGCGGAGGAACCCCTCTCTTTGAGCTTTCAGCGCAGATTTAATAAGAGGAAGTTTTAACGGCTAGGGCTGCGGGGCCGCGAATGGAGGAGGAATTCCTTAACCTGCCGTTCTTCGTCGAGAATGGCTGGATTAAAAAGACCTGTAAAGTTTGCGGAAGGACTTTCTGGACGCTCGATCCTGACAGGGAGGTTTGCGGCGATCAACCCTGCGAGGAGTACTCCTTCATAGGCGAGAGGGTAGGCGCCGCTGTAAGCTCGCCCAGCGAGGTCAGAGCTAGGTTTATCGACTTCTTTAGCAGGCGGGGCCACACCCCCGTGAGGAGATACCCCGTTGTAGCACGCTGGCGCGAAGACGTTTACCTCGTCGGGGCCTCTATCTACGATTTCCAGCCGTGGGTGACGGAGGGCGTGGTGCCGCCGCCCGCAAACCCTCTCGTAATTTCTCAGCCGAGTATCAGGCTCACGGATCTAGAGAACGTGGGCAGGACTGGCAGGCACTTCACCGGCTTCGAAATGATGGCGCACCACGCTTTCAACATCGGCGGAATCAACGTGTACTGGGCCAACGAGACGGTTGAGTACGCTTACGAGCTATTCACAAAAAGCTACGGGGTGAACCCCAGGGAGATAACCTTCATTTTCGACGTTTGGAGCGGTGGTGGGAACGCTGGAGAGGACTACGAGGTAATTGTGAGAGGCTTAGAGGTGGCTACCCTCGTTTTCATGCACTACAGGGTGCTTCCCGACGGCAGCTTTTCACCGATGCGGAACAGGATCGTTGATACTGGGTATGGGCTCGAGAGGATCTACTGGCTCCTCACAGGCAGCTTCAACGCTTACGAATCGATCTTTCAGCCTTTCATCACCTACCTACGCAGTGAGACTGGAGTGGCCCAGCCTCCCAGGGATCTCGGCCTAAGCCTAGCTAGGAAGAGCGGCGTACTGGACTACAAGAACCCCCTCGCTGCCGAGAAGCTCCTCAAAGAGATATCCCAAAGGCTCGGAATGAGCTACGAAGACGTGAAGCAGATTCTCGAGCCCAACGAGGCTATCTACGCTCTAGCTGATCACACGCGCACTCTCGCCTGGATGATCGGGGACGGTGTCGTGCCGTCCAACAGCGGCGCAGGGTACTTGGCAAGGCTGCTTATCAGGAGGAGCTTAAGGCTTAAGCGCCGTCTCGGCCTGGAGGTCCCCCTGTCGGAGCTCGTAGCTAAGCAAGTCGAGATCTGGTCGAGCGACTTTCCAGAGCACCTCGAGGTTCTGGACGAGATAGTCGACATCGTCGATCACGAAGAGGAAAGGTTTAGGGAGACGCTCGAAAGGGGCAGGAAGGCGCTCTCAAGCATCCTGAGCGAGTACGAGTCGAGGGGGCTGAAGCAGATTCCAGCTGAAGAGATGCTCAAGCTCTACGAGTCCCTCGGGCTGCCTCCAGAGGTTGTGGCCGAGGAGGCTAAAGCCAGGGAGCTGGACGTGGATGTCACCGGCTTCTACGCTAAGCTCGCGGAGCTCAGGAGCAGAGCTGCACCCGCTCAGGCAGTTCCCGCCGCTCCTCTCGTCGACCCGCAGCTCTTGGAGAGCTTTCCTCCAACGAAGGTTTTGTATTACGAGAACGAGAAGCTAGAGAGGTTCAAGGCGCGTGTCTTGGGCGTGCTTCTCGGCCGCTACGTGATTCTTGACCGCACAGCATTCTACCCCACAGGAGGAGGGCAGCTCTACGACCAGGGAGTTCTATCCTTTAACGGGAGGATCTGCCGCGTGGAGGAGGTGAGGAAAGTGGGCAACGTAGTGCTCCATGCTTGTTCGGGAGACTTGCCTCCGGTCGGCAGCGAGGTTGAGGGCATAGTGGACATGGAGAGGAGGCTTGCTCTCATGAGACACCACACAGCCACTCACATAGTGCTAGGTGCTCTGAGAAGGGTACTCGGCAGGCACGTCTGGCAGGCTGGAGCCCAGAAGACGCCCGAGAGCGTGCGCTTCGACTTCACGCACCACAAGCCTGTGACACCCGAGCAGGCGCGAGAGATCGAGATCCTCGCCAACCGGGTTGTCATGGAGAACAGAAGAGTCAGGAAGGTGTTCCTGGGGCGCACCGAGGCAGAGCAGAAGTACGGCTTCACGCTGTACCAGGGGGGAGCAGTCCCCGAGCCTGTCCTGCGGGTTGTAGAGATAGAGGGTTGGGATGCCGAAGCGTGCGGTGGTCTCCACTGCGACTACACTGGAGAGGTAGGCCCCATCAAGATCCTGGGCTTCGACAGAATCCAGGATGGTGTTGTCAGAGTCACTTTCTGCGCCGGGCTCGCGGCTTTGAACTACATCAGGGAAACTGAGGAGAAGCTCAAAGAGCTCTGCAGAAACCTGGAAGTACCCTGCGACAAGTCCGTGGAGCGTGTGAGAGAGCTCAAGGAGCAGGTCGAGAGGCTGGAGAAGGAGGTTAAGCGGTTACGGGAGGAGATCGCTAAAGGTGGTCTCCCGCGGAGGGAGTTCACACTGGGGAGCCCGCCTAAAGCCGTGAAGGCGGTAATCGTAGAATCGGGAGATACGCCGCCGCGCGAAGCTGCGACCTCGCTCGGGAGGAGCTATCCGGGGAGCATAGTTCTCGCCTACAACGCTAGAGGCGATATCGCGCTCAAGGTGGCGGACGACCTCCTTGAGGAGTTTGATGCCCGCGAGCTCGGTAAGGCTCTCTGCGAGAGGTTAGGGGGCAAGGGTGGCGGAGTTAGGGACCTGTTCCAGGGTAAAGTGGAGAACACCGCGAACCTCGAGGACGCCTTCAGAGCCGCCGTGGAGCAGGCTCTGAGCAAGCAGGGCTAATGGTTTTATCTCCCTCTTTTCGAGGCTTGAGATTGTGAAGAGAATCAGCCCGCGTGAGCAGAGACGCTTGCTCGAGAGGATGGGCTTAAGCGTGAAGAGCCTAGACAACGTTCTGGAAGTGCAGATCCGCTTACCCGATCGCGTAATCACCCTGCGTAACCCGGCGGTCAGCGTGATAGAGGTAAAGGGAGGTGGGAGAATATACCAAGTGTCGGGGGAGGAGGTGGAGTCCCCTCTTGCTCCCCAGCTCGAGGTAAGCGAGGAGGATGTCCAGCTCGTCGCGGCTCAAGCGAACTGCAGCCTTGAGGAGGCGAGAGCCGCTCTCCGAGAGGCTGGAGGCGATATCGCGAAAGCTATTCTTCTGGCATCCTCGAGGAAAAGCTCGTAGCAGTAGCTGCGTGAGCCGGAATGCTGACGAGGTTTAAGGAAAAGTTCGCGGTAATCCTGGACTGGCTCTACCGGCTACTTGAGCCTCTTAACTTGCCGCCCAACGCTGTGACGCTAGCAGGGCTAGCCGCATGCTTCGCCGGGTACGCCGCGCTCAGGCTAGGCTTCTTCGAGCTGCTCGTCGCGCTCTTCGCTCTCTCGTGCTTGGCCGACGCGCTCGACGGTTACATAGCGCGCAAGAGGAATGCAGCATCGACCTTCGGAGCATTCCTCGACTCCGTCACAGACCGCATCGAAGACGCCGTCTTCGGGATCGCGCTCTACGACATAGGGCTTCTCAGCCAGCACGAGGCTTTCTTCCTGATCACTGGCTTCTTCATGGTGAGCTACGCGAGGTCTAGGGGAGAAAGCCTCGGGGTACCTATGGCGGGAGTGGGCTTTGCGGAGAGGGCTGAGAGGCTTGTCTTAATCTTCTTAGCCCTTTTGCTGTCACGCTTCTGGTGGGCTGCTGCTAGGGCGACTGTGCTGGTGCTCTTCGCCGCCACCTACTTTACCGTTTTGCAGAGAGTTGCGCACGCTTACAAGCAGCTGAGGGTGCGTAGAGCATGATCGAGATAGACGGTTCCTTCGGGGAGGGAGGGGGTCAGCTACTACGCTACAGCGTGGCGCTAGCAGCGCTGCTCGGTACCCCGATACGCGTATACAACATCCGCGCAAAGAGGGACAACCCGGGGCTCAGGCCCCAGCACCTTTCCGCGGTTAAACACATCGCCGAGCTAGTGGGCGCTAGAGTGGAGGGGCTGAAGGTAGGCTCAACTGAGATAAAGCTGTTTCCGCAGCGAGCTAAGGTGAGAGGTGGAAGGTACACCGTAGACATAGGTACTGCAGGCAGTGTCACTTTGTTCCTGCAGGCCACCTTGCCGGTTCTGCTGAACTCTGACGGCCGAGTCGAGCTTGAGGTGCGCGGTGGAACGAGCGTGCGGTGGAGCCCACCGTACCGCTACTTCGAGAATGTCCTCCTGCACCTCCTGCAGCTTTTCGGCGCGAGAGTCAGCGCAAGGGTACTGAGAGAGGGTTTCTACCCGGAGGGCGGGGGGATCGTTCGTGTCGTCGTTGATCCATCCTACCCGATGACTAGTGTTGACCTCTCGCGGCCTGGAGAGCCCTCCCCGGTTGAGGGAGTGTCCTATGTCTCAAATCTTCCTTGCCACATCGCAGAAAGGCAGGCGTCCAGTGCACGGGAAATTCTTCTCGGGCGCGGTTTCGAGGTAAAAAATATCGAGGTCTTGTGCAATGTTCCCTCGATCGGCCGCGGGAGCGGTATAGTTCTATGGTCTAGGGTCGGCAGGTCGGTGGTCGGCGGCGACTCTATCGGCGAGAAGGGTAAGCCTGCCGAGCAGGTTGGCAGGGAGGCGGCGGAAAGCCTTGCGGGTACGCTGAGTAAGGGGGTTCCTGTAGATCCCCACGCGTCAGACAACCTTGTGATCTACATGGCTCTAGCCAGCGGCGAATCCACTATCCTCACCACGGAGCTGACGTCCCACGCGGAAACAGCTCTGATGCTCTGCAGGGAAATTACTGGTGCGAGCTTTAAAGTCGAGAAAGTGGAGCGCGGCGTCAGGATCTCCGTTAAAGGAATCGGCTACGGCTCCCGAGCCTGATGACCACGACGTCTCCGACACTCAGCCCGAAGGTGCCGGCGGCGTTTCCCTGGTTTATGGCAAGTTCTAGGAACCCGCAGCTATTGATGAGGGCTAGGGGCTCGCCCACCCCTACTTCCCCGAATGTCTCCCTGAAAGGCACCTCCACGCTTCTTCCCGGGAGCTCGAGAGAGAGGTCCCCCTCCCCCGCGAGGTACTTGCTCACTAGCTCGCGGCGAACGTTGAGAGCGACATTCCCGAACCTGTCGACGTGGATAACCCGGCTGATCACGGTTTCCCCCTCTACCACGGGAGACCAGGCGGGTAGTCTCGCGGGGTCAGCGCACTCCCTACCAAAACTGCCTGGACTTCCCCCGCACGCCAGAGCAGCCGCAACAGGGCCGAAGATATCGCGGCCGTGGAAAGTGCGCGAGCTTTTCCTCGACTGCGGCGGGTTTTCGATCACCCATGCCCTAAAGGGTGGATCTCTCTCGGCAGCGCACACTAAAAGCCCGTTATCTGGTCCGACGAACCAGTAGTTCGCGCTCCTCACCACTAGAGGCCTCCTCTGCGTTCCCACGCCGGGGTCGACCACGGCAAGGAAAACTGTCCCCGGTGGGAAGTCGTCGAAGCAGCAAGAGAGAATGTAGCAGCCGGTTAGCAGAGACCACGGCGGAACCTCGTGAGTTATGTCGATGATCTCCGCGTCAGGGCAGATGCTTTTCACTGTAGCTTTCACAGCTGCAACGTAGTAGTCTCTAGTGCCGAAGTCGGATAGAAAAGCGACTAGCCCCACCCCGGCCCCCCGCGAAGGGGTATGCTACTCGCCTTCCTCGGTTTCCTCGCTCGCCATGGTTTCGAGGAAAACCTCGTAGTACTCTTCCTTCAACTGCCTCCGCTCCTCCTCACTTGCGCCGCCCGCTGCCGCGGTGAATATGGAAACCTTCGTGCGCTTCTCCTCTGAGATTTCTTCCTTTGCGGCGTAGCCCTCCAGCTTCTTAGCCTTAACCTCGTAGCCACAAGCCTGGCAGACGAGGTGCAGTTTACCATCCCTCCTCTTGGGTAGCATAAGACCTCCACACTTCGGGCAGAATTCCACGATCCTCACACCCCCGTAATGTGGGGTTAAAGCGCGCTTAAACTAGTATATTAGATTTTCCATCGGTCCGCACCCTTCCCCGCAGCCCCTCCTCAGCCCGGGCCGGGCCTCAGTGACTTTTTAAGCTGCTTATCGCCAGCGTCAACCGTGCTTAGGGATTTCAACCTGGTGGTTTCCACGTACCGCCAAAGAGAGAATGACTGCATAGCCGAGCTGTGGTACTTTGCAAGAGAAATAGGGGATAAAGAGCTGGACGCCAGCCGAAGTGGTCTCCCAGCGCTCATTCTCGCGAAAACGAGCCTTGACCCGGAGGTTTTCGCAGCAAAAGCTAGGGAGAGGATTCTCGAAAACCCCTGGTACTTCCGCTACGTCTTGAAGATCGTGCCAATCCAGCAAGTAGTTGAAGCCAGGATCGAAGAGATGGTTAACGCTGCGCAGCGGCTCTCAGAGCTCAGGCTCAGACCAGCGGATACGTTCAAGGTTGAGGCGCGGATTCGCCTCTCCGAGCTCACTCGAGATAAAGTGGTTGAAGCTATCGCCTCGGTAATCCACAACAAGGTGAACCTCACGAACCCGGACAAGGTGGTCCTGGTAGAGGTTATTGGGAACCTGGCCGGAGTCTCAGTAATCTCTCCAGAGCTGATAGTTTCCGTGGAGAGGTTGCGGAGAGAAGCTCGCAAGGCTTCGCGTAGACTCAACGCTGAACCTCTAGAGTGAGCAGGGCTGCTCTAGCGCGAAGTGTTCTCGCGGTGGCTTCGCGCAGCTTCTCCGGGTTATCACTTTTCAGGTTAAAGTACTCGGCGTAGTGCTTGACCCAACCATCCCCTTGGACAGCGTGCAGCTTAAAGCCTCTCCGCAGGGAGAACTCCCGTATCTTGCTCTCGAGAGCCTTGGGGTCCCGGAGAGTCAGGCAGATGAGGCCTAGCTGCCTACCTGGCTTTTCAGCGAGTAGCGAAACAGCACTTCTGATGTTCCGCTCTCCGAGCAAGTACAGGAGAACTTCGATCTCCAGCCACTCGGAGATCATTGTCCGGGCTAGGTATGCTCTAACGGCGTACATGCAGGGCGAGAGAAGCACGTCCTCGGGTGGAACCAGCTCGCAGGAGGAGAGCACTACAACCCACTCGTCTCTGTCGAGGATGCTTCTCAGCTGCTGCGCAAGCTCCCTGGGTGCTACTTCCACCGGTGAACTTAAGCATAGGGTGAAGAGCGAGCACTTCGCGCCCTTAACCTTGAACTGCCGCACGGGAGGTGGTTGGCTCTGAACCGTAAAAACGCTTCTCAGGCGCGCGTGGAGGTTAAAAAAGGGTCTTTCTTACAAGCTGTGTGCGCCTCGCTGTAGTTGAAAGGTCGCTGTGCAAGCCCAAGAAGTGCAACTTGGAGTGCGTCCGCTTCTGCCCTATCAACAGGACAGGCTCTAAGTGTGTTTGGCTCGACGAAGCCGATGGGAAGGCAAGGATCTCGGAGGAGCTTTGCGTCGGCTGCGGGATCTGCGTGAAGAAGTGTCCCTTTACGGCCATCACGGTAGTAAATCTCCCGGAAAAGCTCTCGCGTTATCTCGTGCACCGCTACGGACCCAACGGTTTCGAGCTATTCAAGCTGCCCGTACCGAAAGAGGGGCTCTCGCTGGGCATCCTGGGCAGCAACGGCGTCGGCAAATCTACCGCCTTGAAAATACTGTCGGGGCAGCTCAAGCCCAACCTCGGCAGAGTTGACGGTGAGGCGAGCTGGGACGAGGTCATCGACTTCTTCAAGGGCTCCGAGCTTCAACCATACATGCAGAAGCTGGCCAACGGGAAGCTTCGCGCCGTCCTGAAACCCCAGGCGATAGATCCTCTCCGCAAGTTGAAACTCAGCGTGGGGGAGGCTCTGGCTAAGGTCGACGAGCGTGGTGCAGCTCGCGAGGTCGGAGGCGCTCTAGGTCTTCTTGAGATCTGGGACAGGCCACTGAGCTATCTCAGCGGAGGAGAGCTGCAGAAAGTCGCCATAGCGGCTGCTGTTTTACGCGACGCGCAAGTGTACCTTTTCGACGAGCCCTCAAGCTACCTTGACGTGCGTGAAAGGCTGCGTGTGGCAGGCCTCATTAGGAGTCTTGTTCGACCAGGAGTCTACGTGATAGTGGTTGAGCACGATCTAGCGGTGCTGGACTATGTTTCCGACATCGTGTCGATCTTCTACGGGGAGCCGGGAGCCTACGGCGTAGTCGGCCTAGTGAAGGGGGCTAGGGCCGCGATAAACGCGTACATCGAGGGCTACATAAGAGAAGAGAACGTGCGCTTTAGAGACTACCGGATAGAGTTCCACGAGCACCCACCCCCTGTCCAGTGGCCCTCGGAGTCCGTGATCATGCGGTGGAGTTCTCTCGAAAAGACTCTGGGAGACTTTCAGCTGCGCGTCGGCGAGGGGGCACTCCACAAGGGGGAAGTTCTCGGCATAGTAGGCCCTAACGGCATAGGTAAGACGACTTTCGTGAGGATGATCGTTGGGGAGCTGGAGCCGGATTCGGGCTGGGTTGAGAGGCCGGGAACCCTCACGCTGAGCTATAAACCCCAGTTCCTGGGAGAAGTGAAGCTCGAGGGGTCTGTGAGAGAGTACTTCAAAGAGAGTGGTGTGAACTTTGAGTCCAGCGTGCTTCAGTCAGAGCTCTTCAAACCGCTCCGCATAGCTCCTCTTCTCGACAGCCAGCTCGCTGAGCTGAGCGGGGGAGAGCTTCAGCGAGTTCTCGTCGCTGCCGCCCTCGGTAGGGAGGCTAGCATATACCTCCTCGACGAGCCTATGGCGTACCTGGATGTGGAGCAGCGTTACGCAGTCGCGAGAGTTGTGAAGAGGCTTACTGCAGAGAGAGGAGCTGCGACCTTGGTCGTAGAGCATGATGTCGTCGCCGTGGATTTTCTCTCCACAACTTTAATGGTCTTTACAGGCATTCCTGGTAAGAGGGGCGAGGGATCTTCCCCGGTGGACATGAGGAAGGGGATGAATGCTTTCCTGAGGGAGGTAGATCTAACGTTCCGGAGGGATCCCCAGACGAAGCGTCCAAGAATCAACAAGCCCGGGTCGTGGCTGGACCGCTACCAGAAGGAGGTTCTCAAGGAGTACTATTACGCTGTGCTTGAGGAGAAGGAGGAGAGGTGACGCGATAAAGCTTATAAGACGAGGCTTCAAAGTAAGCCCTGCACAAGAAAAACCATCTTGAGAGTGATCGAGATGGCGGCAGAGATTGGAACGGTCTACGTCGGTAACAAGCCGACTAGCAGCTACGTCTTAGCTGCAGTGACTCAGTTCACCAGCGGTAGCAAGAGGGTAGTGCTCAAGGCCAGAGGAAGAGCTATCTCCCGCGCTGTCGACGCTGCGGAGCTCATCAAAAGGTTCCTTGGCGGGAAAGTGGAGATCGGAAAAATCAGCATCGGCAGCGAGAGGGTTGGAGAGGCGGGCAAGGAGCGCCAAGTATCCACCATAGAGATCGAGTTGATAAGAACAGAGTAGTCTAGCCGCGAAGAGCCTCTGAGTTTTTCTCAGTTATTTATTTCAAAGCAGATCCTGTGGGAACACTTATGAGCGTACTTGTCCGACTTCTTGCTGACAGCCCCCTTCTACCCCAGAACCGGAAAGCAAGCATCTCTTTCAAAATCAGCAACAAGGGAGGAGATCTTCTGAGCGGCACTCCGTACATTGTCGTGAGGCGGCCCCCCTCTAGCGAACCGGCCTTGTACGCGGTATTCGACGAAATCAGCATACCTCCATCGGGAGAAGCTACGCTGAGCGTCGACCTTGACCTGATCGGCTTAGAGGGCGAAATAGAGGTCGAGGCAAGCTACGAGAGCGAGGGGAAGGTTCTCGCATCGGACTCCCGCCGCTTCTACGTTTACAGCGAGGGACCCCCGATACACGTAGCATTTGTATGGCATTTTCACCAGGCTCCCCAGTTCCGTCCTAGCGGTGTCTACAAAGACGAGTGGCCTTTCCTGCACGTTTACAACGGAAGCTTTTACGGCTACAAGGGAGGGCCTTACAGTGTCCACGTGCAGCTTCACCAGCGGGTTCCGGGCTGGAGGGACGTAGATCACTTTTCCCCTTCCTTACTCGAGCAGTGGGTCAACGCCGTCGAGAGAGGCTACCGTACAGCGGAGATCAGCGTCCCGCCTGGAGACGCGAGGGTCTTAGCGGTCAAGGAGGTTCTTGATTCTGCGAGAGCCATAGCTGCAGAGGGTGGTGCAGAGCTGCTGGGAAGCGTATACGCGCACACGATTCTAGGCTTCCTGCTCCAGGAGTCCGAGAAGCGAGGTATAGGTAGGCTGGCCAGGTTTCTCATAAGCTGGGAGCTGCAGGAGGGGTTGAGGATAGTTCAACAGGTGCTCGGGAATCGCCCGCGAGGCGTGTGGACTCCCGAGATGTTCTGGCACATGCACCTCGTAAAGATATACAGGGAGAGTGGAGTAGAGTACACCGTTCTCTGCGAGCAGCACTTCAACCAGGCGAGCGGCGACAAGGGTACGATCTATGAGCCTTACATCGTTAGAGACGAGGAAGGAAACGAGATCGTAGTTTTCTTCAGGGATTTAGCGCTAAGCGACTGGATAAGCTTTAAAGCGGACTTCAAGAGTGTTGAAGAAGCCGAGGAGGCAGCCTGGAATTTCGTAATCGAGCTAGCTAAGAGGAGAGCGGCAGCACCCGGCGGCATCGTTGTCGTGGCTCTCGACGGTGAAAACTGGATGATAATGCCGGACTACAGGCGCTACGGGCCGTTCTTCCTAGAGAAGCTCGCTCTGCTGATTACGCGTAGCAGTATCATAAAGGTCACCACCCTGAGCGAATACCTGAGGCATCGCCCGCCCACGAAGGTTCTCAGGTATATTCCTGCCGGCTCGTGGATCAGGCTCTCGGATGCCCAGTGGGTCGGGGGAGTTAAGTCTGAGACCTGGGCGGAGGTTATGAGCCGCTTGGAGCCGGTGGAAGCTCTGCTCGAATCCCTCGGCGAAGATCAGCTGAAGATTCTCCTCCAGAACAGAGTCGAGCCCGTATACAGCGTGTTTAAGGCAGCGGCGATATCCCTGGACAGCGACTTCTACTGGTACGGCGAGCTCGAGAAAGAGAGAAGCTTCGTCATAGAATGGGCGAGAGAAGCTGAAAAGCTCGCGCTTTCACTCCTCTCGAGCGTAAGGGCGGAGGTTCGCAAGCTCAACGAGCACCTACTTGAAGTTAAGCTGGTAAACCCCACTGAGCTGCGCTTAAGCTTCTCCATCAAGGCTGGTGCGGACAGTCTAGCGGTGTTTCTGGAGCCCTCGTCCGAGAAGAGAATCTTCTTTGAAGTGCACAGTACCCCTCTAGAGCTGAGGGCCGGTGGGTTAACACTAGCTCGCCTGGCTTAGCGCCGGATACTTTTTTTTGACCCGGCTTTTCACGGTTTACGCGATATGAGCGAGGAGACCGAGCACGCAAGAATGACCGCAATCACGCTGGCTATGGAGGGTATCCGCGCAGCAGATCCAGTTCGTGTCATCAAAGATTACCTGCGTTTTTCCGGTGAAGAGGTGGTGCTCCGCGACGGTACCAGGCTTCCCGTGAGAGGACGGGTAATAGTCGTGGGAGCGGGCAAGGCTACGGGGGGTATGGCTAAGGGCCTTGAGGAGGTTCTCGGCGATAGAATTAGCGGCGGCGTGATAGCAATCCCCGAGGCATTAGCCGTGGAGTATGCCAGGGAGCTCAGGAGGGTTGAGGTCGTCCCCTCCACGCACCCGAAGACGTCAGAGAAGAGCTTCGAGGCCGCGCGCCGCGTTCTCGAAGCGGTCAAAGGGGTTCGGGAGGACGATCTAGTGATAGCCCTCTTCTCGGGTGGTGGGAGCGCTCTACTCGAGCACCCGGTTGAGGGTGTATCCATCGAAGATATAGCTGAAACCAGCATGTTGCTGATGAGGGCAGGTGCCGACATTTTCGAGCTTAACACGGTGCGAAAGCACCTATCGAAGATTAAAGGAGGCTGGCTCGCTAGGCACGTCTACCCGGCCTCCTGCCTAGCTTTGATGATTTCTGACGTTATAGGCGATAGGATGGATACTATCGCGTCAGGCCCCACGGTTCCTGACCCTACAACGTTCCAGGATGCACTCGCTATAATAGGGAAGTACCAGCTGCTAGACAAGGTTCCTCGAGCTGTGCTCGAGTACCTGAGAGCGGGAGTTGAAGGAAGGGTTCCCGAAACGCCTAAGCCGGGCGACAAGGTGTTCGACCGCGTTGTGAACAGGGTCGTTGCTAGTAACAGGATTTCTCTCGAGGCTATGGCCGAGAAAGCCAGAGCTATGGGTTACAGCGTGATAATCCTCTCGTCTATGCTCGAGGGAGAGGCCCGGGAGGTTGGCAAGGTAGTCGCGGCTATAGCTAAGGAGATAAGAGCGCATGGCCGTCCGCTGCAGCCTCCCGCAGTCGTTCTGCTTGGAGGCGAAACCACGGTGACTGTAAAGGGGGACGGGCTGGGCGGGAGGAACCAGGAACTAGCTCTATCCGCTGCCATTGCTCTACGCGGCTGGGATCGAGTGGTCGTGCTTTCCGTGGGTAGCGATGGAAGGGACGGGCCCACCGACGCTGCCGGAGCAGTAGTTGACGGCTACACGTACGGGAGAGCGCTCGAGCTAGGGCTCAAGCCCGAAGAGTTCCTGAACCGCAACGATAGCTACAGCTTCTTCAAGAAGGTTGGAGGACACGTGTTTACAGGGTACACCGGTACTAACGTCAACGACTTCGTAGTAGTTGTAGTGGAAAAAGAGAAAGTTTGGGACTAGAAGCAGCCCCAGGGCTCTAGAACCGCCTGGGCCGCCTTCCCTGGAATCTCGGCCTTCTATCCTCGTAAGTCCTAGCAGAAACGTTGTTCTCGGTGTTGATGCTCGGTATTTCTTCTCCAGACGGTTGGAGGGTTCCGTACCGACCTAGCCCAAGCCTCAGGGAACCTCGATACAGCGAAACATAGCCGTTCATTAGAGAGAGCGTCGAGCCTAGGAGCTCGCGGAACTTGTCTATCTCGTCATCCCAAGCTGTGAGCAGTATGACGCCAGTATCATCGCCCACTAGTACATCTGCCACCCTGTGCTCGGCACCATCTCTTCTAGAGACTATGCTTTTCTCCTCTCCGACCTCTAAAACCTTGAAGGTTACGGAGAACTTACGAGTTCCCGGGTTTATCTCCGCGATCTTCACCTTCTTCAGGTCTCCACTTCTTTCCATTCACTTTCTCTCGTGCCTTCTGCAGGCGCAAGCGACTGCAGCAGTATTAGCATATAAGGCTTGTGCTTTTCCCGCAGAGGGCAGCTCAGCGGCCTCTGAAGTACCTGATCAGCAGGGCTCTCATCATAAGCACGGTCGCGTAAATGCCCCGGATCAGGAACCCTCTCCTCTCCAGCTCCCCATCGCTCACAACCTTAATCCTGCGAACGATCGCCCTGGAGACGAGGTGCTTTCTCAGGTTTCTAAGAACCTTTACGATAGCGCTAATGTAGGCTGATGCTTCCCCGCTTCTTCCGGCGAAAGCGAGCACAACCGCGTTGAGGTAGCCCAGGTAGGTGGTCAGCAGGAGGCTGAAAACCATGTTGAAAGTGTCCAGGTTCTTGACCGTGTTCAGAAGCCTGTTCCTGAAGCCGAAGTAGAGCTTCTCGTAGCTCAACCTCTTGGCAAGCCTATCTTCGTGCCAGACGCGCGCCCTGGGCTCGAAGAGTATCTCATAACCCCTCAACCTGAGCCTCCAGCTGTAGTCTGTGTCGTCGTCGTAGATGAAGTACGTGTCGTCGAAGCCCATCACCTCGAAGTACGCTCTCTTCCGAGTGATCATCGCTGCGGAGGAAGAGGCGAACAGGAGCATGGGCCGCTTAAACAGGTTCGAGTCCCAGCCGTAAGCCGACAGCCAGGTGCCGGTGCTGTCCACCCCCAAGCCCGTGTGGTCCATCCTACCCGTGTTGCTCATTGACACGACCTTCGCTTGCACGGCTCCTACACGGGGGCTCGACGAGATAGCCTCTACGAGGTAGCTTAACCAGTCGGGCTCTACAACCACGTCGTTGTCTAGGAAGACCACGTACTCCGACCTCGGGTCGCTCGCGAGAACACCTACGTTATGCGAGGCCGCGGCTCCTATATTCGCATCAAAGTGGACGAGCTTGATCTTCAAACCGCTTTCCTCCCTGAACTGCTGAACAAGCTCCTCGATACGGTCCGTTAGAGAGTCAACGACTATAACCTCGTAGTTCGGGTAAGTCGTCTTCAGAAGGGAGCTTAAACAGCGCTTCAAGGTCTCGAGAGACTTGTAGTTGATAACGACTACGCTCACTAGCGGTGGGTCTCCCATCACGAGGCAATTCCGGTAAAACCTTTTTTATCTTCGCTGCATTTGGAATTCTATGAAGGTGGAGCGGAGGCGAGCTCGCCGCGCTATTTTTCTTCTACAAGTATTCATCGTTACCGCGCTCGCCGCGTACATTGCGAAGGACTTCGACATCTACGATTTCATTTACGCGTTGAGAGCGTTAGACCTTGCGGACCTAGTACCCATAGTGATTTTCGAAGTTCTATACTACTTTTCCAACGCGCTGGCTTTCTGGTTCCTTAGCAGGAAGAGGTTTGGGCTAAGCTTTAGCGAAGCTTATGGAGCCTCAATGATGTCGTGGCTGGTCGATATCCTTCTGCCATCCGCTTTCATCGAAGGAGACCTCGCCAGAATCTTCTTCTTAAAGACAAAGTCCGACTGGGCAAGCGCTATCAGCTACACGCTTTTCTTCCGCCTCCTCATAAGCTCTACACTGGTGTTTTTCATAGCTTTTTCCTCCCTGCTGGCGTTAAACATGCTATACCTCTACTCGAGCGTAGCCTTGTTCTACGTGCTTACAGTTCCTCTCGGAGTTCTCCTATCCGCAGCAATGTGGGTTGTCGTCTTCAAGCCTATGATTCTAAAGAGCTGGATTGTCAGAGCTTCAGCGAGATTCCTGAGGGGCGAGGCCTTAAAGAAGTTCGAGAGAGATCTCGGAGAGTTTCTCGCAAAAGTACAGGATTCTGCTCGCGACTTCAACCCTTCCAACCCCCACCTCCTCGCCGCGCTAGCTGCGCTCATGCTGCAGTGGATTAGCGGCATCTTCACCCCGTACTTCTCTTTAAGAGCTGCAGGGGTCGAAATCAACCCCATTCTCATAGCTCCCGGCTACACGGTGCTCACCGTATTCTCTCTTGCCTCGGTGGGAGTCCCCTTCATGCTCGGCAGCGTAGACAGCGCTCTAGTCACTCTCTACCTACTACTTCGAGTTCCGAAGGAGAGAGCTCTCCTGGCGACGCTGGTTGGACGCGGCATCACGGTGATCACGACGCTGGCGCTCATCTACCCTGTTGGCGTCGTCTACATCAAGAGAACATTCTCGACGAGCAACCTGGAGGAGGTGAGAGCCACGTTGAGGAGAATCTCCACCGAGTACGGGGTCAGGATCCCGCTAGTAGGTTAGCCTAAGTTCTCCTGCTCAAAGCTTTCAGCTCCTTCATCACTCGCTGCTTCACAGCCTCGTCGAGAATCGAGCTCGCGTCCTTAAGCCCTGAGAGCGTCATAACCGCTAACACGTGCGAACAGAAGCCTTTGCTCTCGAAGCCCTTGCACGTGCACGCGAACCTACCGCCCTCGTACTTTACGAGGTGCTTACTGTTCCTACCTATGACGTAGTACATGTAGGGGCTAATCTTCACAACCCTCCCTTCGCTGAGAAGCCACGCTGCCTTGTTGATTATCTTCATCATCGCTTGCTGCCCCTCCGAGGACTTCTGCGTATTAACTTCCGTCATCTCGCAGGGTTTATTACGCGAGGACTTATTAGCGTAGCGTATGCGGCGCGTAGCCGTGGTATCCGACTCTCACGATAGAGTCGATAACCTGAGGAGGTTCGCGGAGGAAGCGCGGAGAGAAGCTGTAGAGGCGGTGATCCACGCCGGCGATATAGTATCGCCTTTTGCCCTCCGCGAGCTCAAGGGCTTTAAGATTTACGCGGTTTTCGGCAACAACGACGGGGAGAAGCTCCTCCTAAGCAGGGTGGCCGGAGAGCTTGGAGCCACTCTGGTAGAGCAGCCTCTCTTCACTTCTATTGGTGGCCGCGACGTAGCTGTCGTGCACGGTGCGAGTTCTCCAGAATTGACGGCGAAGCTCGTGGAAGCGCTAGCCAGGAGCAATCTCTTCAGCATCGTAGTTTATGGGCACACTCACAAGCTAGATGTTAGACGAGTGGGTGAAACTCTCGTGGTAAACCCGGGAACCCTCTCCGGCTACCTTGCGGACAGGGCAACCTACGCGCTCGTAGACCTGGATACGCTCGAAGTGGAGATAGTCGAGGTTGATTAAGTGGAAGCCGGGAAGCTTCTCAGCGCGCTGAGGGAGGCCGCTCGTAGAGCGGGGGAGGCGGCGCTCTCGGTTAGAGAGCAGGGGCTCGGCGGGGAGGTTGTAGGTATCGGGAAGAGCGGCGACGCGACTCTCAGGGGGGATTTGGCTGCTGAGAGGGCAGCGGTAGAATACATAGTAGAGAAGCTGGGAGATGTCGTGATCATCTCCGAAGAGATGGGGGTTGAAACCGCTGGGCGAGGAGATTTAACTGTGGTCGTCGACCCGATAGACGGGAGCAGGAACTACAAGCGCGGCAGCCCCCTTTTTACAGTTTCCATAGCGGCAGCCACCGGTACCTCACTCGACAGTGTAGTCGCCGGCGTGATTTACGCTCCAGCGCTCGGACTCGAGGTCTACGCCGTAAAGGGCGGTGGAGCCTACGCTAATGGTAGGAGAATCTCCGTGAAAGCCCCCGAGCGCGGAGATCTCGTGTTTGTCGGGGCAA
The DNA here is from genome assembly GCA_038741495.1 of Thermofilum sp. Lineage (NCBI taxonomy): Archaea > Thermoproteati > Thermoproteota > Thermoprotei > Thermofilales > Thermofilaceae > Thermofilum > Thermofilum sp. The sequence goes on from JAVYKX010000001.1 coordinate 218,524, forward strand.
GCCCTAAGGCGAGCTTTCTTCCATACGCTTTCATGCTCGAGCTATCGAAAAGGGGTCTCATCGCGAGAAGCTTGGGCGCTGCTAGCTACGAGATGGCTTCGGTAGCTCTCGGTGCCGCCGACGGGTACATTGACGCGTGGGGGACTATGCGCGTAGTGGACATCGCGGCTGCCTACCTCGTTGTCCGCGAGGCTGGAGGGTGGGTTAGCGCACAGGGAAGGATGTGCGAGTCACCGTGCCTTTCTCTACAGGAACGGCTGAGCATCGTCGCTGCCGCTACCGGCAGCCTAGGGGCAGAGCTGCTGGACGCGTTACGGGAGGCGCTAGGTTTTTCGCTCAAAGACCCCCTCAGCCGCGGCTAGAACATGTTCGTCGACGCTCACGTGCACCTGCACGAGTTCACTTTAAAGGAAGTAGAGGAGTTCATCGACTTGGGAGTTGTGCTGGTAGCGGTGAGCGATGACTATGACTCTTCTGTTAAAACTCTTGAGCTTCGCGACTTTTTCCCCGGCCGCGTCAAGGCGTGCGTCGGCATACACCCGTGGAAGATCCCTGCAGAGGGCGTCCCTGCCTCGCTTATAGATAGCTTGCTGGATCTAGTCAGAGAGGCTGACTGCGTAGGGGAAGTAGGCGTTGACCTCAAGTTCGTACCAGAAACTTTCGAGGCACAGCGCGAAGCGTTCAGAGTTCTTGCCAGAGAGGCTGCAAAACTTGGGAAGCCCATCAACGTTCACGCTGCTGGCGCGTGGCAGGAGGCTCTCGCAGTGCTGGCGGAGCTTAATGCACCCAAAGCTTTATTGCACTGGTACACGGGCCCCGAGGGGCTGCTGCCGCTTCTCTCAGAGAGGGGGTACTTCGTCTCGATAAACCCGGCCGTGAAGATCCAGAGGAAGCATCGGGATCTTGCCGCGAGGGTGGACCCCTCCATGCTTCTCACCGAGAGTGACGGCCCCTACGATTACAGGGGGCTGAAGCTAAGTCCCAGGCTAATACCTGAGCTCGTAGCGGATATCGCCGCTCTGAGAGGAGTAGCGTCCGCGGAGATCGCCAGCGTTGTCAGGGAAAACTTTAACCGGCTGTTTCCAAGAAAGTAGCCTGGGCCTGATGACTACTTCCGGAGCTGACGAGTGATGTGAACTTACCCGGCTGACCCCTTAGCGCGCTAACGCTTTTATTCAGCTATGCTGCTTCTGCTCTCGGGAGGAAATGAGGGTCGAGGATTTAGGAGGTTATAAGTTGGTTGTACGCAGAGACGTGCGGCTGAGGAAAGGGGTTCTCGTGCAGGGGTTACCGGGAATAGGGCTAGTCGGTAAGATTGCTGTAGACTATATCATCGCTAACCTGCACCTACCGCTCTTTGCGGAGCTTTTCGGGCCCGGGCTGCTGCTCCCCGTAGGTAACGCGGGTGTTTTCGTCGACGGCTCGGGGGTTCTGCGCCTACCTTCGTACAAGTTCTACCTCCTTGAGCGGGACTCAGGAGACGTGGTCTTCCTTACGAGCGAAGTTCAGCCGGTGAGCTGGGGGCAGTACGATGTTGCTGAAAGGGTACTGGACTACTTTGTACGGATAGGAGGTAGGGAGGTTATAGGGGTTTGCGGCACTTCATCGGAGAGCGAGGAGATCGAAGTCTACTACGCTCTAGCCGGAGACCTCGACGAGAAGAGGTTTGAGGCACTTAATCTCAAGAAGAGCTCGGGAGGCACTATCACCGGTGCGTGCGGCCTCCTCCCGGCGCTGGCAGCTATGCGGGGTCTCTCAGGCTACGTCATCATGGGGAGCACGAATACCTCTGAGCCCAACCCTGCTGCTGCGCGGGAAGTCATAGTAGCTCTCTCGAAGCTCTTAGGTATTGAGGTGAACCTTGAGGACCTGGATAGGATGATCAAGGAGGTGAGGAGCCGCGAAGAAATAGCGAAGAAGCTGCTAGAGCAAATGGAGAGGAGGCCGGAGCCCAGTCTCCCCTCCTGGTACGTTTAACTTTCTGCATTGAATCCTTAGGGAAGAGAGCTCCTCTAGTTTTAATATTAATACGCTTTTATAAAAGAGTTTTAATAAGTAAGTGAGGAGAGTACATAAACTTACTAAGGCAGCTTTAAGTCTACGTGCGAGAGTTAAGGTTCGATGAGAGTAACTGTCAGCCTGATTAAGGCGGACATAGGTGGCCTCGCGGGGCACGCCGTAGTACACCCCAAGCTGGAGGAGCTTGCGAGGAAGAAGCTTCAGGAGGCTAAGGAGACGGGCCTTCTCATCGACTACTACGTCTACCACGCGGGGGATGACCTGCAACTCCTGATGACCCACACAAAGGGTGAGAACAACCCCGAGATACACAAGCTAGCTTGGGATACTTTCGTGGAAGCTACCGAGAAGGTGAGTAAGCCTTTAAAGCTCTACGGTGCTGGGCAGGACCTTCTCAGTGATACTTTCTCCGGGAACATTAAGGGTATGGGCCCTGGAGCGGCTGAGATGGAGTTTGAGGAGCGTAGGAGCGAGCCCATACTGGTTTTCTCCGCAGACAAGACCGAGCCGGGAGCTTGGAACTTCAAGCTCTACAAGATCTTCGCTGACCCGTTCAACACAGCAGGGCTTGTAATCGACCCGTCGATGCACGACGGATTCATCTTTGATGTCCTCGACCTCCTAGAGGGAGCCAGCGTCCTGCTGAACACTCCAGAAGAGTCCTACGACCTGCTCGCGCTTATCGGGACGCCGGGCCGCTACGTCATCAGCAAAGTCTACCGGAAGTCTGATAGGGAGGTTGCAGCCTCCGCCTCGGTAACAAGGTTATCTTTAATCGCCGGCCGATACGTCGGCAAGGATGATCCCGTGCTTATCGTCCGCGCTCAGCACGGCTTCCCGGCGGTTGGCGAGGTTCTTGAAGCCTTCGCGTTCCCGCACCTTGTTGCCGGATGGATGCGGGGAAGCCACCACGGACCCTTGATGCCTGTAAGCCTGAAAGACGCTAAGTGCACGAGGTTTGACGGGCCTCCTCGCGTGGTAGGTCTCGGTTTCCAGCTGCACAACGGGATCCTCGAAGGGCCGGTCGACCTCTTCGACGATCCAGCTTTCGACTACACGAGGAGGATGGCCGCGGAGATCGCGGATTACATGCGCAGGCACGGCCCCTTCATGCCGCACAGGCTCGGCCCAGAGGAGATGGAGTACACGACACTCCCCGGCGTTCTCGAGAAGCTGAGAACGAGATTTCAGAAAAGCAGGTAGCAAGAGCTCGTCGAGCTGCCTACAGGAAACTTGTTTTTTCCACTAGTATTTCCTCGAAGGAGATGGGGTTCAACTTAAAGGAGCCAGCCATGATTATCATACCCTCCTTTGGCTCCACTGTAGTAAACACTCTCATTGTCTTGCCCGCTGGGTCAAGGGAAGTAACTATGCCCAGGCCTTCAAGGTACTTTTCTCTACTCGAGAACGCTACCACATTGTAAAGGATTTCTGATCCCGAGAGGATGTGTACCTCGCTGGCGGAGAACATCGCCTTCAGGAGCTCGACGTCTCTTTTCGGAGCCTCGTCAGTGAAGAGTATCAGGGAGTTCTCAACCCTCTCTGCGAACTTCACCCTGCTCCCCAGGAAGCTCTCGGCTTTTTTCACCTCGTCAGAGCTTAGAGGAATTCCGTTGAATAGCAGGGTGAAGAGTAGCCTGTACTTGTCAAGGGTCACTATCCGCTCTAGAGCTCCCGAGAACCAGCGCCTATAGAGGTACCGCCTGTACTCTCTCCTTTCCTCCCTACTTCTCCTTCGCAGAACGCTCGGAGAGTCCACGCGAACAGAGGGGAAAAGCCCCGAGATAGGCTTGTAAACCTGCGAAAGCTCCTCTTCAGCCCCCACGAAAACGATGAAGTCGGGCTGCAGCGCTAGAGCTTCCGTTAGCTTGAGCTCCCGGCCACCCCACTCGTGCACCCAGCCAGCAGTATCCACCAGCACAGTATCAGCGCCAAGCGCTTCAGCTTTCCGCGAAAGGAGTAGGGCCCCCACGACAGCTCTGTGGAGGAGGCCTGCCGGTGTGAAAGACCCGATGAAGAATCCATCTTCGAAAGCTACGCTGCTGAGGGAAACAGCGGGCCGCTCTGCGAGCCCCATCCCTAGCGCTCCCGGCGGGCCTATGCTCTTCTGCCCAACGTCAGCATCTATCACAGCTATTTTTCTGCCCCCCTCCCTCACCAAGGTGTTGAGGAGTAGCGTGGAGAATGCTGTTTTTCCTGAATCGATGTCGCCGACTACGAGTATGCGCTTCGGGCCCGTGGAGGCTATCTCCTCCGCGGCTTTAACCCAGCTCTCGGGAACCGTTCGCCCCCTTACGAACCAGAACTTGCCGTGCTCGAGGTCCACCTTAGCCTCCTCGCTCGCATAGAGGGGTAGAGCCCTGAAGGGCTCGACAGTGACAACTTCGCTCTCTTCGATTTCTGCGCCGAAAGAGTCGAGCTTGCCCTTAACCACCGTTACTTTCGAAGGCCCCTCCACCAGGAGCGTGTAGTCCCGGGGGATTTCCACGAGCGGCATCGTCCCCTACGACTTTCGCGTCGCACTTATAACGTTACTCCGCAAGAACAGCTGGGCGAAGTGTGGTGCTTGGGAATGACGGGGATCCCGCTAGCCATACTGGCCGGGGGCGAGGGGCGGAGGCTAGGAGGCTCGTATAAAGCTAAGCTATGCCTCTGCGGCAAGCCCCTGCTCCTACATGTGCTCGAAAGCTTAGCACCTTCGTTCTCCCGAGTGATAATAGTCGTTCACGAAGAGAAGCAGAGAGAGGAGCTCAGCGGTCTCGTGGAGAGCGGGGCTGCTGTGGTGCGTGATTGCGTGGAGGTACGATCCCCGCTCGCAGGGATATACACTGCCGCGCATGAGTTCGCGAGAGGGTTTTTCGCCGTAGCACCTGTGGACACGCCTTTCCTGCGCCCCACTGCCTACAGCCGTATGCTGGTGCTGGCAAAGAACTACGACGCTGTGGTGCCGCTGTGGCCTAACGGCTACCTCGAGCCGCTCATTGCAATCTACCGTGCCGAGAAAGTTCTAGAGACCGCACCTACTCTCCTAGCGAAGGGCGACGGTAGAGTGCAAGCTCTACTAAAGAGCATTAGAAGCTACCTCGCCCCCGTAAGCGAGGTGTTCGATGACCCCGCTCTCGAAGCGTTTAACGTGAATACTCGCCACAATTTAGCGCGTGCGGAGGCCATCTGCTCGGGTAAGGATGGGTACCTCCACCACGCGGCAGCCGCTGAGAGTCCAGGCTTTCACCGAGCCTCCGGAGCGGATAAGCCACAGTAAACCTGCTCTCCGCATACCCAGCACATCTAGTGGTGAAGGTCGGCTTTCTCCGCTAGCGTGAGCGTGGAAGATCCCTACTAATTCGAGCCCTTTCTCCGCGATCTGAGCTATAGCGCTCAGCACGCTTTCTGGACGCGCCTCAAAAAAGCCCGGCCGACGAACCGCTTCAACCGGCACGAGCTCTCTCACCGCGACGAAACCCTCGGTCATCTTTCCCCCTAGGAGGTATACTTCCCCCGGCTCGGTGGACAGCAGACGGTTGAGGAGGGCTTCGTCGACCATAACAGCCCGTACTCCTGAAGTTTGAGAAACACCTTTCGCGCACACGCTCAGCTTAGCTCACCGCTCTTCCGTGGGCCAAGGGTTCTCTATGATTAACCGGAGCAGCTGCACTGCGAGGTCAATATCTTTCTTGAAGGCGACCGAAGCTGGCGTGTGAATGTACCTGACGGGGACCGAGATAGCTGAAGTTTCAGCACCCCTCGTAATGAAGCTCCCGCTGTCAGTCGCGCTGTAAGGCGATACCTGCAGCTGGTAGGGGATCGACCTCTCCTCGGCAAGCTGGCGAATATGGCTGACAAGCCTCGTTGATGCGATAATTCCTCTATCCACTACCCTGATAGCGGGGCCTTTTCCGGTAACCGTGATACTCCTATCCTCAGGCACGCCGGGAATATCGTTAGCAATCGTTCCCTCAACTGCGATCGCGTAGTTGGGTTCTAGCTCGTGAGCTAGAACGCTCGCACCCCTCAAACCCACCTCCTCCTGGACCGTAAAAGCTACTGCCACGCTGCCCTCCTCTACCGCCTTCGCGTTCCTAAGGGCTTCAAGCAGCGCGTAACAGCCCACGCGGTCATCGAGAGCCTTTCCGATGACCCTTCCACCAGCCTCCCTATAGTTACCGACGAATGACACCGGAGTTCCAACGTTCACCCCCATGGCGTGGGCCTCCTCCCTAGAGGAAGCACCTATGTCGATGAAGAGGTCCTCGAACGCGAGAGGCACCTGCGCAGAACCCTTGCCGTGAGGAGGCTGCGCGCCGAAAACCCCGAAAACATCCTCCTTGGCTCCCATTACGATAACCTCTTTCCCGAGGGCGACCTCGGGAGACACCCCGCCCAGGGGGGCTACGCGGAGGAAACCCTTCTCGTCGATGTGACGGACCACGAACCCCACCTCGTCCATGTGAGCTGCGATGACCATGAGGGGCCTTCCATCACCGAGGATGACGTAAACGTTCCCCAGAGAGTCGACGACGGGCTCGAATCCCATTTCCTCGAGCTCCTCGAAGATGATCTCTCTCACACGCTCCTCGAAGCCTGAAGGCGCTGGGGCGTTCACGAGGCGTGACAGCAGGCTCATAGCGCTTGGAATTGCAGGAAGAGCTAGAAATATTTTGGTTCTAAGCACTTTCTGCCGCGGGTCTTAAGCAGTGAGCGATATGTTTATATAAAAATATCGTAAACCTTTTTACTCGGAGAAGCGCCAGAAACCACGATGAAGGGAGGCTACGTCAACCGAATTCTTTTCGTGAACCTGAGCGATGGCACAATCCGGACTGAGCCCGTTGACCCGGCTGTTGCGGAGAAGTACATAGGAGGGAAGGGCTACGCGCTATACGTCTTCTACAGGCGGTACCTGAAGGAGTACATCGCGAAGGGAATATCCCCCAGAGACATCGACCCGCTGGGCCCGGAGAACGTGCTATTTCTCGGCACAGGCCCTGTGACCGGTATCGCCGGAGCTCCCGCACCCGGCAGGTACCACGCGATGGCTTTGAGGTCGCCGCTCACGGGCTCGGTGGGCAGCGCAAACAGCGGAGGCGAATTCGGACCCTACCTGAAGTTCGCAGGCTACGACATGATTTTCATCGAGGGGGCTGCCGAGAAGCCTGTCTACATCGAGATTGTGGATGGACACGTGGACATTAAGGATGCTTCGGATCTATGGGGCAGGAACGTTTTCGACACGACGAGAGTCTTGAAAGGTAGGGTGAAGGGCAAGAACGTGAGCGTCGCCTGTATTGGCCCAGCTGGCGAGAACCAGGTGCTCTTCGCCTGTATTATGAATGACGAGCACAGAGCTGCCGGCAGAACTGGCCTCGGCGCCGTCATGGGCAGCAAGAAGCTGAAAGCCATCGTGGTCTCCGGCGAGCAGAGGCCCGAGGTCGCCAACCCCGAAGGCTTCCGCGAGCTATCGAAGCAGCTCGTCGAGCGCATGAGGAAGAACCCCGTGACGGGCGAGGGCCTGCCGAAGTACGGGACAGCGATCCTAGTCAACATCATCAACCAGGCAGGCGCGCTCCCGTTCAAGAACTGGCAGTTCGGCTACAACCCGGAGGCGGACAAGATCAGCGGTGAAACCCTCGAGAAGACTTACCTGATCGGGAGGAGGCCCTGCTGGGGCTGCCAGATCGGCTGCGGCCGAGTGACGAAGGTTCCGAGCGGCCCCTACCAGATTCTCTACAGCGAAGGGCCCGAGTACGAGAGCATCTGGGCTCTCGGGAACTCTACGGGAGTGATGGAGCTAGACGCAGTGGTGAAAGCGAACCACTTGTGCGACGAGCTCGGCATCGACCCCATCAGCATGGGCTCCACGATTGCCTGTGCGATGGAGCTCTACGAGAAGGGTTACATACCTGCTGAGGACCTCCAAGGCCTCGACATGCGCTTCGGGAACGCGGCGGCGCTCGTTGAGAGCATTTGGAGGACCGCATACAAGGCCGGGTTCGGCGCTAAGCTTGCTCTCGGCAGCAGGCGCTTAGCCGAGATGTACGGTGCGCCGGAGCTCTCAATGAGCGTTAAAGGCCTCGAGATGCCCGCTTACGACCCCAGGGGTGCTAAGGGTATAGGCCTCAACTATGCTACGGCGAACAGGGGAGGCTGCCACGTAACTGGTTACACGATCTCTCCGGAGATACTTGGAATACCGCAGAAGATTGACCCGCTAACGCCCGAAGGGAAGGCTTTCTGGACGAAGATCTTCCAGGATCTCACGAGCGTCGTGAACAGCGCGGTGAACTGCTTGTTCACCACATTCGAGATCGGCGCTAAGGATTACGCTGCATTGTTCAACACTATCGCTGGCTTTAACTTCACAGAGAATGATGTGCTCACGATTGGAGAGAGGATCTACAACCTTGAGAGGTACATAATGTCTCTCTACGGTTTCTCTGCTAAGGACGACACGCTGCCGCCGAGGCTCACGAAGGAGCCTATGCCCGAGGGGCCTGCAAAGGGCCAAGTGGTCGAGCTGGACAGGATGCTCAAGGAGTACTACGAGCTCAGGGGCTGGGTTAACGGCGTCCCGACCAAGGAGAAGCTGCAGCAGCTGGGCATCGAGCTCTAGACCAAGAGCCTAAACTTAAGTTATAAGGATTTCTTTTTTAGTTATTTGCTGAGTTATTTCTCTCACGAGGCTATCGGCCTTGCACTTGCTACAGAGGTATAGCCCATCCACCGCTCGCTCAGGAGCTCTCTTCTCACGAAGTCTTTTCTCTAAGGCCTTAATCTTGGTGAGAGGGCCTATTGGTGCACCGCACACTCTGCAGCGGGCGACATCGCTGCGTACAAGCGTCGAGTATCTGCCGGCAAGAGTCTCGGCGGCAGCTTTTTTCTCGAGGGTTATTGCCGCCTCAGGGCATACTCTAGCACAGGTACTGCATCCTAAGCAGAGCGAGGAGGTGAAGAGTAAGCTCACGCTCTCAGCATCTTCAAGGTACTTCACCGCTTTCGTGGGGCATGCGCTGGCGCACGCTCCGCAGAGCGAGCACTTCTCGCTATCTACTCTTATACTGAAGAGTGGCAACAGGCGTAGCTTCGTTTCAGCCACTTTAAGCTCGAAGCTCGAGGCCAGAAGGGGTAGGGTATGCCGCGTCGCCTCCAAGGCTCTAAGAGGCCCGCCTAACACCTCTTCAGCCTCGCTGATAAGCTCAAGGTGCTGTCTAGCCGCCAGCCTCTTGTCGCAATCTTCTCTAGCGCAGAGGAACTCTATGCTAACCCCTTTTAGCTTCGCGTAGAGGTACTCGTGCAGCCGAAAGCTGGCAATGCAAGGTACTTCGAAGATAAGCGCCCTGTCGCCAGATTTCTCGTAAGCGGCTCCACGGCTTCTTGAGCAGGCTGCTATTATTTTTCTCAGGCCTTTCTCCGCAGCTTTCTCGATCAAAAGCCTCACGGCTGTAGGCGGCACTGCAGGCTGGTAGAGCAAGCCCGAGGGACAGCTGCTCGTACAAGCACCGCAGCCTACACATTTTTCTCGAATAGCTTCCGGGGGCTTGCCCTTTAAAGCCGAGTACGGGCAAGCTGGCAGGCAGAGAGAGCAGTGCCTGAGGTACCCGCACGTCTTCGTATCGACGTCAACCAGAGGTGTGTACCGGAGAGCTAGGCTAAGGCCTCTCTTCACGAGGTCGCGCCGGCTAAGTTCCCTCCCGACATCTACTGTGACGTGAAGCACGTACTTCGAAGCTTCCTCCAGGTACTCTCCCCAGAGCTCTATGAGGTCCTCCAAGCTTAGAGAGGAGAGAGATGTGTCCCTTTTCTCATCGATGAAGCGGATTCTCGGCCAGCGCGCCCCAACGCGCTCAAGCTCCACGTAGAAGTTTTCCCAGAACTCGGCGCTGCCAGGAGAACCTATAACGAGCACGCCGTCAGCATCCTCGGCAAGCTCCGCGATGCTGTAAATATCCTCGGCGGCTTTCTCCTCGCTGCTGAGAGCGAATACCCGGATATCCGCCATGCCAGCCACGCTCTATCGGCGAGCTCCTAGAAGATAATTTTATCTGCGTCCAGCAATTTTCAAGGTTGTGGTTAAAGTAAAGTTTCTGCTCTTCGCTACCCTCCGCGAGAAGTACGGGAGGAAAGAGGTTCTCGTAGATTGCGACGGCACCCTCGCCGATGCTGTGAGAAGAGCCTCAGAAATTCTGGGGCCTGAGTTCTACGGAGAGGTCTTCTCGGATAGCGAGGTGCGCAGGGATAGAATCATCCTGGTGAACGGTAGGCACGTTCAGTTCGCTAAGACCGAGGGGCTAGAGGAAGGTACTGTAGTCTCGATATTTCCCCCCATTGCGGGTGGCTGATAGCTTGCTTAAGGTGAGGTACAAGATCTGGCTGGAGAGCGAAGGAGGTGTATCGATCGGAGAGGGCGGTATAGCTCTCCTCAGAGCCATAGATGAGGCTAAGTCTATCAGGGCTGCTGCCGAAAAGTTGGGAGTCTCCTACACTTTCGCATGGAACTACATCAGGCGTCTCGAGAGGGGTCTCGGCTGCAAGCTTGTAGTGGGTGTCAGGGGAGGGAGAGAGGGAGGGGGGGCTGAGCTCACGGAGGATGCAAGGCACCTGCTCACCCTTTTCGAAGAGGCGAAAGCCGCTGTCGACGGCATCGTCGTGAAGCTGAACTCCCGTAGTCTTGCGTAGGCTGTGGTTACATCAACGCTGCAGCTCCAAGGCAGCTGTATTTCACTATTTTTACATGCTTCTCGAAACGCTTTCAAGGACACCTGCGGCTTAAAGCTTCCTTAATCAACACTATTCGTGATAAAAATCATAGGTATCATTAATAAACTGGGATTGTGGAGAAGCCCCTCATCGTCGTAGCGCTTGGAGGAAATGCACTGATCAGGAGCGGGGAGAAGGGCACCTTCGAAGAGCAGTTATCGAACCTGCTTAGAGCCGCGCCAGCGATAGTCGAGGTTTCGCGCAGGTACAGGCTCGTGCTGACTCACGGTAACGGTCCTCAAGTCGGGAACCTTTACCTTCAGCAGGAGCTCGTGCGCGAGGTTCCCGCAATGCCCCTCCATGCCTGCGTCGCTATGACTCAGAGCCTGATCGGCTACATGATCCAGCTAGCAGTAAGCTCCGTCGACCCCAGAGCCCGCGTCACCGTAGTGCCTACCCGTATTCTGGTCGATGAGCACGACCCGGCCTTCAGCAACCCCACGAAGCCGATAGGCCCCTACTACTCTGAGAACGAGGCGAGAAGCCTGGCTGAGAGAGGTTGGGCAATCACCTACGTTCCGGGTCGCGGCTACCGGCGGGTCGTGCCTTCGCCGAGACCCGTTCGCGTAGTCGAGATCGATACGATCAGAGAGCTTGTGGGTAAAGCCGACATAGTGGTTGCCGCCGGGGGAGGAGGGATACCAGTGCTGGAGAAGGACGGGAGGATGGTGGGTACTGACGCCGTTATAGACAAGGACCTGGCGTCCTCCCTTCTCGCAAGGGAAATCGGGGCCGACAAGCTAGTCATCTTGACTGACGTAGAGGGGGTCTACCTGGATTTCGGGAAGCCGAACGCTAGGCTGGTTAGACGGCTATCCGTCTCCGAAGCTGAGGAGCTGCTGAAGAGCGGGTACTTTCCGCCGGGCAGCATGGGCCCCAAGGTGGAAGCGTGCATCAGCTTCTCCAAGTTCACAAGTCGTCCCTGCATTATAGGCAGCCTGGAGAAAGCGCTAGAGACCGTCGAAGGGCTCGCCGGCACCATCATACACGTGTGAGTAGCTCTCCCGGCCTTTCTGGCCGAGCCCTGCCGCTGCTCGGCCTTACCCAGGGCAGTCCTAGCTCGCGCTGCGGGAGGTTCTAGAAATGCTCGAGAGGCGGTGGGGCGCGGGCAACGCATGGCGGTTTGCGGATTGAGCACTGCGCGGCTGACAGGCACCCTTAAATCGCCGTGTGGAGATGAAAATGCTGGTGGTTTCGATCGCTTCTCTGAGGGTAGGGGTGGTTCTCACATGTCTTGTAGTACTGCTGCTTCTCCCACCCATTCTTGCGCCAGGATCCAGGGATCCTGCTCTAAAGGTTGAGGAAGTCGTCGAGTACGACATTAGAGGCTACTTTGTGCTAGTCAACAGGCACAACGTCACCATAAACGATTTCGTATACGTTGCTTTGCCGCAGAACACCACTACTCAAGAGAGCCGTGTCGTGCTCATCGAGCCGGAGCCTCTTAAGTACGTGCGCGACGAGGATGGAAACGTGTTCGCTATAGTTAGGGTGATGGCAACCCCCTCTGAGAAAGTTCGCGTGAATGTTCGCTTTCAAGTCCGCGTGACCGGCTACCGCATCAGCTGGGGTGCTACGCCGCCCGGCGCTTGGCCACCCTTCGAGGTCGTCGCTAGGTACACTGGAAGGACGCTCTACTGGAACGTCTACAACACGACCCTAGTTAATCTGGCGTATAGAGTCGGCTTCGCCGATACTCCGCTGAATGTTGCCACGAAGCTGGCTACCTGGCTCGTCTCCAGGATCAGGTACCAGATAAACCTCGGCAGAGCTGGTAGCGACCACGCGGTCCGCTACGGCTATGGAGGCTACTTCGTGCAGGGAGATTGCGTCGAGGTAGCTGACGTCTACGTGACGATGGCCCGCTCGCTTGGACTACCCGCTAGGACGGCTTACGGTTTCCTGCTCAGCAGCTACTCGCAGGTAATGTGGCTCAACATGTCTACGGTTCAGGAGGAGGGGGAGGCTATCCTGAGGCACTGGGGTGGTCACATGTGGCCTCAGGTCTACATCCCGCCCTTCGGCTGGGTAGATGTGGACATGCTGGACGGCATGCAGCCTAACGTCGGTCTGTTCAGTGCTCGGCACATAGTCTTCGGCTTCGAGGAGACGAAGTACTACGGCTCTGCGCTCACGAGCAGCTGCATACCGAGCTACCTAACTCTCGAGTACGTCGAGTACATTTTCGAGGGTAGGCGGGTATGACCAGGGGGCGCTCGCTCGCTCTTCTAGCGGTGCTCCTCTTCGCGCTCGCGGCGGTTTCTAGAGAAGCGGCAGCTCAACCGAGCTACTGGCTTGCGCTCAACTTCAGGCTCACGTTCTACGGCAACGGGACCGTTCTCGTGGAGGAGCTCATCCACCCCTTCACACCGGAGGGGAAGAGCTTGCTGGAAGACAGGGAGGTGGAGAGCGATTTAAGGAACTCGACAGCCGATCTGCTGCGCTACGTGCTTCTAATGTTCTCGGATCGCCCTGAAACTATCCTCTACCGCGTGGGACCTGTGCTCGATAAGCGGTATGGAGAGAGCGTTTACTGCGATATCACGGGTACAGGGAGCATGTCGAGGTTCTTGGGAGCTTACACGCTGACGGTTTACGTGTACCTTAACAGGAGCACCTTCGTTGAGGACCTCGGCGGTGGAGTCTACCGCGTTAGTATCCGGGATAGCTTCACGAGCATGGATCCTCGCAGCTGGATAGACGTTATAGCTTTCAGCTTCAGAGAGGGGGCGGCTCTGCTGGAGGTTGAATGGGCTCCAGAGTACGCTCGAGGGCCCGTCGAGAGGGGCGAGGGAGCTCTGCTCTGGATGAACACTAACGAGCTTGAAGCTCCCGACTTCTACATATTTACAGTAAAGCTGCCTGGCTTCAAGTACGCGGGAATACCGCCTGAAGTTGAAGCTTTCATAATGAGCGCGCGCTTAGAGGGCAGCAAAGCCACCGTAGTAGTGGTTAACAGGGGGGTTTCGAGCGGTTACGTGATCGTCTGGCTCAAAGGCGAGCAGGTTGACCAGGCTAGAAGAGTTTTCCTGAACCCGAAGGATAGAGTGGAAGTTACTTTCTCGGATGTGCCTCCTGGCAACCACACTGTGGTGCTGATATCTGGGACGAGCGCGATCGACAGAAAGCTTCTCAGCACCGCAGCTGACGAGCTGAGGGCAGAGTTTCCGAGCCCCGAGGAGTGGTGGCGTTTAATCGTGCTTGCTGCTGCTCTCGGACTGGTTGCGGTGCTAGCAGTACTCCTCTTCAGAGCCCGCTCGCGGGCTAGCCCCACCCACACTCCGGAAGCTTCTCTCTCATCAGATTATTCGGCTCCGAGCGGCCCTTCTGTAAGGGCTCCTCAGGGTGCCCGCTTTTCCTTTGGAGGAGGAGAGCTGGAGTGAAGAGCGCAGCGTAGCGACTCATGCAGCACGTGTAAAGAAGAAAGCAGATTAGCGGTTCCCTAAGCCGTGTGCTTCGAGGTGTTTACTTCCCTGAAGAGGATGTAGGGGGTTCTTGTGGGGATGTCGACCTCCCACCAGTGTATATCGTAGACTTCTTTACCGATGGCGGCGATGTTGGTGATCATGCGAGGCAGGGCGTCCGCTATCCTCATCTTCCTTGCTGCGCCGACCACCTCGCCGTTCCTCACGATGAGTGTGGCGTCTCTAGTTATCGTCGAGAAGATTCCCTCCACGTAGTTCTGGAGCCGGGTGTACCAGTTGTTCGTAACTATAAGGCCGTTTTTCACCTCACGCAGCATTTCTTCGAGAGAGTGCTCTCCGGGTGTTACTTCAATCGTCCAAACCCGCGGTAGGATTAAGCCGGCGTTTCCTGTGCTGCTTGCACCGAACTTGGAAGCTGTTTTCGAGTTGTGGAGTATGTTCCTTAGGACTCCTTTCTCGATTATGGGCTTCGTGTACGTAGGTACACCTTCATCGTCGAAGGCCGTGGAGCCCGGTAGCTCAGCATTTCTTGGCGCGTCAATGATCGTTAACGCGTCAGAGGCAACTTTGTCTCCAACATCCTTGTTGATGAACATTGAAGCTCCCATGAGTATTGACGACGCGCTCGCCATCTCGGCCACAATGTTGAAGAGGTTTCCAACAACCATGGGTGAGAGAATGATATCGTACTTGCCGGGTGGCACTTCCTCCTGGCTTCTGCTCTTCACCGCCAGGTCTGCCGCGGTAGCTGCAACCTCTTCGATCCTCTTGATGTCGTACCTCCTGCTTCCTAACGCCCACTGCCCAGAGCCCTCGCCGGCGAACGCCCTAATGTACATCTTCAGGCTCGTACCCTCTTCCTCAAGCTCAACCCCCTTGCTAGTGGCCAGAGCTTTCCTCTCGAGCGCCACCTGAAACATTCCCGCAAAGTGGTCGATCGGATGCCTCCTCGCAGTCTCGACTATAGCCTCGCTTACGCCGGAGGGGTCGTGCAGGACCTCGAGGAGCTTTTTGTCCACAAGCCCCTCCAGGGGCTGAGGCTTAGGAGGCTCCGGCAGCGGTGCGTAGAGCATGGAGGGAGGAACTTTCGTGTGAAGTGCGTGGAGCTCCGCTATGATGCGCGCCGCCTCATCGGGTGAGGATAAGGGCACGCTTGTTCCGAGTATGCGCTGCTGCTTAGCCAGGTAGACGTGCGCTGTCCGCGTGGACCACCTCTGAATCACGCTAGGCTCGCTGTTGGCGAACTTCACCATGATGCTCTCTACGGACTCTGCGAGAACAGCCGCTTCTTCGAAGCCGGCTCTCAGAGCGCTATCCCTCAGCTTGATTGCCGCCTCGATGAGCTGGGTCATTACGCGATCACCCTCAGCTGGATGTTTCTCAATCTAACGTTAGGTCCGCCGAACCACACGGGGACACCCTGCATCGGCTCACCCTTGCCGCACGTACCTGCGTAGAACGCGAGGTTCCTATCGGCGGCGTCCACGCTGCTGTAGAACGTCTTCGTAGTTATCTCGAGAACGGGGTTCTTCACCAGCCCCTTCAGCTCCCCGTTCTCAATTAGGTACGCCTCTAGGCCACCGTACCTCTGGCTCCACCGCTCGTCATCGATGTTCCACTCCATGTAGCTCTTTATATAAACGCCGTACCTTACCCCCTCGATGAGCTCCTCGAGCGTGTGGTCTCCAGGCTTAAAGTACGTGTTCGCCATCCGTATTATCGGCTCGCTCGCGTAGTCCATCGCGCGCGCAGCAGCGTTGCTGCGAGTCTTGAAGACGCGCGCCGTCCACCTGTTGTGCAGAAACTCGTTTATCAACCCCTCCTTGTAGAGGTAGCGGGGGCGCGCCGGTACCCCCTCGTCGTCGTAAAGGTAGAAGCCGTTACTGCCTGGAATAGTGGGGTCGTCTATCACAGTGGCGTTCTCATTCCCGATCCTCTGCCCGAGCATGCTAGGCTTGATGAAGCTTTTACCTGCTTGAGCGGCTTCTCTTCCCAGAATTCTGTCAGCCTCACTCGGGTGACCGCAGCTCTCGTGAACCATCAAACCCACGATCTCACTCCCCACGACGACGTCCACCGGTCTATCTGTGGGTGGTGCTTTAGCTTCTAGGATTATTTTTTCGAAGGTTTTCACATCCTCGGGAAGGTAGCCGAGAACGTTCCACTTTTCAAACCACTCGTAACCTCCGGAAGCAGCGTGGGAGAAGAACCTCTGAACAGTCCCTTTCGAGGGTAGAGTGACCACCACGTTGTACCAAACGGAGACGCGGGGAACGCGGCTCCGTATGAAAGCCCCATCGCTGTTTGCGATAACCTTCTCCTCAACGCTCTCCCCGATCGAAGTAGTGAGTGTTGCTACACGCGCCGTTTTAATCGCCGCGCTAGCGTGTTTCCAGAGGTCGGAGCAGTAACTGACCTTCTCCTCGATGCCGACGTCCTCAGGCCTCTTCTTCTCGATAACCTCGTACGAGGCGCGACCTACTTTCTCCTCGCTGAGCTCTATCGGGCTGCGCATAAGCCTGCCGTGGCTCCTAGCCTTGCTAAACGCTTCCTCGACTGCCTTCTTCACGGAATCCCACTCGAGCACGTTTGTGGAGGAGAAGCCCATAGCCCCGTCGGCTAGGACTCTGACTCCGATTCCTTCACTGAAGCTCTTCTCAGCACCTATGACCTCACCGTTCCTGGAAGCGAGACTGCTCCTGGAGGTCCGGTGGTACCTAGCTTCGGCGTACTTAGCTCCAAGACTCAGAGCGTAGTCCACTGCTTTCAAAACTATGTCTTCGTGCTGCCAAGGCATGCACCCCTGCCACGCTTTCCGAGTAAATATTCTTTGCTCAAAACGAACCTTTTTAGGCGTTAGGAGAGCTGATGCGCGATGCGGCTCGTACTCATAGGTCCTCCTGGCGTCGGCAAAGGCACGTACGCGCAGGCGATTTCGCACCAGTACAGGATACCGCACATCTCTACCGGGGATATCTTCAGAGAGGAGGTGAAGCGGGGCAGCGAGCTCGGTAGAGCGGTTAAGGTCTACCTTGAGCGCGGCCTCCTGGTGCCCGACGATATCGTCATAGAAGTCGTTAAGGCGCGTCTATCGCGGGAGGACTGCAGGGAGGGTTTCATACTGGACGGCTTTCCCAGAACTGTGCAGCAGGCGGAAGCGCTTGAGGCCTTTGCCCCTCCCGACTTGGCGATTAACTTCACAGCGGACGATAACGTGATCGTTGAGCGGCTAAGTGGAAGGAGAGTCTGCCCGCGGTGCGGCGCCATATTCCACGTCAAGTACATGCCGCCACGCTTCCCAGGCCTCTGCGACAAGTGCGGAGCACCTCTGATCGTCAGGCACGATGACAAACCCGAAGTTATAACGGAGCGGTTGAGAGTCTACCGAGAACAGTTCACCCCCATAATCGAGTTTTACGAAAAGCGGCGGCGCCTCGTAACGGTAGTCGCGAACGAGCAAGCCCCTCAGGTGATCCCCAAAGTAATCGCACTCATCGAGGAATGGAGGAGGAGTAGGAATCCCTCCTGAGCGCCTCTGCGACGGTGAAGAGGTAAGTAAGCAGGGCTGCTACCGCTACTAGGGCAACGATGGGGGAGAGGGCTCTCGGAAGCATCTCCCTTACTAGCAGAGAGGGCGCTGCGATCATCAGCGCAGCCGCGTACACTAGAGTTACCCTGTGCAGCAGGGGGCCCGACGCTTTTCCGCTCGAGTACAACCATAGCGCGTCGCGAAGGGCGAGTAGAGCAACTGAGCAAACGTAGGCAGCCAGGAAGGCACTCTCGCTTAAGGCAGCTACCGTCACTAAAAGCGTGAAGCTTACTGCGACGATAGCATCTCCCAGTGCCACGTTTCTCAATCGAAGGGAAGCGAGGGAGCCGACCAGTCCAAGCACCGTGACGATTAGAAGCGCGTAGAGCGCAGTCTCCCCGCCGGCAGAGCCCGCTGCCAGGCTTGCGTAGTGTGCACCACTAAGCAATCTGCCTCACCACCGCTATTCCTCTACGTCCTCGGGCTCCCGTCCAAAGCCAGATGCTCCGCCCAGCGAGCCTCCTCAAGACACCCTTCATCCACACCTCTGTTAGCCTTTCAGCAACCTCTTCGTCTCTCAGGCTCGAGAACGGATTAACGGCTACGTAGATAGTACGGAAGCCTAGCCTTTCCAGCTCCCCGGCCACTGCGGTTCCCTGACGTTCCACGAAGGGTGAGACGAGGATCACCAGAGAGCCGGTGGGAGAGAGGAAGGGAACAACCTTAGCGACAATATCTCTGGGGTCGGCGACCTGCCTGTGGGGGAGAACGTGCACGCTCGCTAGAGATGATAGTAACCTGAGGAAGTGGCCTTTACCGAAGCCCGGCTGCACCCAGTCCCGGTACCAGCCCACGACGAGCAGCGAGACCCTGTGACCCCTCTTGTGGAGGTAGGCTGTGATCGAGGCTGCGGCAGCTACGAGATCCTCGAGTAGGTTTTCTGTCAACGCTCCCAGCAGCCGTCTCCCCGGCACCTCTAAAACTACGAGAACACTCGCAGAGCGCTCTTCAGCATAAAGGTTCACCATCAGCTTCTCGAACTTCGCGGTGGCTTTCCAGTTAACACGCCTGAGGCTACTACTCCTAGCCTCGCTGAGCTCTATGAACTCAAACCCTTCACCGCCCCTCTTTGAGGGGAAGTCCCCGAAGCCCGGCAGTGTTACGGACTGCCTCAGGGGTAGCCAGAGGAGCCGCTGAACCGGGGGGAGAACTACCACGCTTTCAGCTTCGGGTACATCCCTGCTGGCTGGGAGCGTCAGGAACTCGTCCCATGCTCTCACGGTTAGGGGTCCAAAGTCAAACCTACCTCTCCTCGCGGCGTAGACCCGGTAGGAGAGCTGTTTCACTTCACCGGGCCTGAGCACGACCAACTGCCTTGGCGATCCAGCGGAGACGGGCAAGCTCTGAGGCACTCTGTCCTCTACTTCCGCGAGCACAGTGCGAGAAGAAACATTCTCGACTACTAGAGTTACCGGAAGCTCATGGCCCAGGTTGACTCTTCGAGAAGGTAAAACCCTCTTCACTCTCAGTGCATCAGCGATTCCCTCACGTGAAGCAAGCCCCGCTAAGAGGGGCAGAAGCAGGGGGGCAGCGAACAGCGACAAGTACCACTTCTGGGTTAACGCAGAGAGCAGTAGAACTCCCGAAGCTAGCGGGAAAGAAACCCTCGCGCGCATTACGCCCTCTCACTCGATCTGTACTCTCTCGGAACTTCCACCTTGCTTACAACCTCTCGCACTAGGTCTTCAGCGCTGAGCCCCCAAGCAAGTCCTTCAGCCCGGAGAACCAGCCTGTGGGCGAGAACCTCAACAGCGAGCTCTTTCACATCGTCAGGTAGCACGTAGTCGCGTCCCCTGATCAGCGCGAGCGCTCGAGCAGCTTTCATCAGCGTCTCGGAACCCCTCGGGCTGGCGCCCACCGCAACCTCCCTCAGCTCTCTGGTTTTCCTGGCTATTGAAACAATGTACTCGAGAATCGAGCTGTCGACGTAGACTTCCTCTACTTGCCGCTGCAGCTCCAGGACCTCTTCCCTGGAGAGAACGCTCTTCACCTGCGGTGAATCCTGCCTCCTCAGTATTCGCCTCTTAAGTATCTCGACTTCCTCCTCGAAGCTAGGGTACCCTATGCTCACCTTCAGCATGAACCTGTCAAGCTGAGCTTCTGGGAGAGGGTAGGTTCCCTCGTACTCGATCGGGTTCAGCGTCGCTATAACCATGAAAGGCTCATCCACCTTGAAGGTCTGGCCATCGACGGTAACCTGCCTCTCCATCATGACCTCGAGCAGGGCGGCCTGCGTCTTCGGCGGCGCGCGGTTGATCTCGTCGGCAAGCACAACGTTCGCGAATACCGGTCCTCTCCGAAACTTGAATTCCCTCGCCGTGGGATCGTAGATGAAACTCCCCGTGATGTCAGCGGGAAGGAGGTCTGGCGTGAACTGTATTCTCTTAAAGGCGAGGTCGGTGGCTCTGGAGAAGGTCAGCGCTAGCAGGGTTTTCGCCATGCCGGGATAATCCTCTATCAACACGTGACCTCTGGCTAGCAGTGCAACGCAAAGTCTCTCAATAACTCGCTGCTTCCCGACGATGACCTGACCGACTTCCTCGAAAAGCTTCTCGAAAGTTTTACCGTAGTCTCTCACGTTTCACCGCCGGGCTTATGCGCTATTCAAATATCATTTTTTCCAGCTCTACATCGTCCTTAGCTTCCTTCACCGCCTTCACCAGCTCGTCGAGAGCGCTCTCATCCCCTTCTTCCACGCTCAAACCCACCGCTCTCGCTCCAAGTGGACGCGCGCTTTCCGCAAGCAAGAGAGCGGCAAGCAGTGCTAAAGTGATCCAGGCCGCGGAGATTAGCTGAGGCACCTGCAGGGAGAGCAGGGACATCGCTACCGTTAAAGCGCAGAGCGTGGCAGCGATGATCCGAGGGCGCAGCATATTTACACCACTTGCTCGCGAGAGAGCGCCCCGGAGATTTCAGATAAGGCTTCCTCCGCGGCGAGCTTATCCTCCGAGGTTACTGCGTGGTCGCTGTACCTGGCTTTCTCGAACAAGTTGGTAAGGGTGGTTAGAGCTTCCTTAGGTAGCCACGGGAAAGCGGTGTTGGCGCCCGCCATTATCTCCCTCGCGGTCATGTAACGCGTCACGGTAAAGCCCCTCTTCTCGAGGATTCTGCAAAAATCTTCGTATAGAGAGCATATCACCGCCCTAAGGTCCTCGCCCGCCCTTAAGCGCTCTAGCGCTACGGCTGCCACCTCTTTAACCTCTGCCGGACTCTCTGCGCGGCTGTAAACCTCCTCTTTGTACCTCAGCATGGCGACCGCAATCGCAACGATAGGGATCACGGCCAGAACTGCAGCCAACGCTGTGAGAGGTTGCTCGATAGTCCCGGCGCCCGCTGCTGAAGACACTAGCATAGCGGAGGTGGCGTTGGACAGCTGCTCTGTCATGTTCTGCTGCACTGCTCCGGGAAGACCTCCCACTTCTTCCACGCCAGCTGTCTCAGCTTCTCTTCTGAGCAGAAGCGCCAGGGCTATGAGGATCAGGAAGAGCACCTGAGTTAGCAGAGCGCTCCTCACGCGCCCCCAATCCTCAGCTTCTCGAGAGTAGGGCCGCCTTCTGAAGAGCTCGCGTAAAACGCTCGCTATGTAGCTGCTGTTGAGAGTAACACCTATGGAAAACATCGCGAGAAGAGCCACTCCAAGAATCTGCAGAGCCGTTGAGACATCCACCTCTCCCTCTATGCGCGCAGCGGAGGCTCCCGACGCCAGCGCTAAAGCTGCAGAAACGAAGGTCATCGCCAAGACGGTTGATCTACGCATTAACAGTCACCGAGCTTCGAGGCTTTTACAACTTCGCAAACCACCTCCTCTTTGAGAAGCCCCCTCAACTCCTCAACACCGCGTGGTGAGCTCTCAAACAGGGGGATTCTGAAGAGAGGCGAGGAGACCGGTATTGATCCTCTCAGCTTCCTCTCTATCTCGCGGCTCTCCTCCCTTCTCTCGTCAAACATGTTCAGGAATACCCCTTTGAGCTCGATACCGGCTACCGAAAGCTCTCGAATAACTTTCACCGCTACCGCGTAGTCCACGGGCATAGGTCTAGTCACGAGGAACGCTATATGGCTCTCGGACTTCAGAAACTCCAGCACGTCGTGGGCAAGCTTCCTCCATGATTCGATCAGCTCCAGCGGTTCCGCGGCCCCGCTTCGAATCCTCTCGATAACGCCCTTCACCTTCAAGTACATCTTCGCCGCCTCGCTTAGGTGATCGTAGAACTCTTTCTCGATCTTCACCATACGCAGTCCTCCCCCTGTCGCCATCGTATCCCACACGAGAGCGTCGTAGCCACCTGCTCTAGCTTTCTCGTAAACGTAGTAGAGCGTAAACTCTTCCACGATACCTGGCGCACCCGCAACGTAGTCGATTACCTCCCTTCCCACGGGAAAGATGCTGGACGCTACACGGTAAACCTCGTCACCGAACCTCTGCTTCCACAGCTCTATTATGCTATCCTCAGTCAGCTGCTCAGCGTAAAGGTTCTCGGCGACTTTCACGGGGGCTGAAGGCACGTCTACAGCTAGCACGTCGGGGAGGGAGGGGACGAAATCCGTGGAGAGCAAAAGGACTCTATACCCTTTCTCTGCGAGCCTAACAGCCACCGCGCTTGAAACCGTGGTCTTTCCAACACCCCCCTTCCCCCAGAAACTTAAAACCCTCACCAAGGATACCCCACTCTTACAGCTGCTTTCACAGGGTTCTATTAAATTTTGTAAGAGCGCCTTCTATCATAAGGAGGAGTCTTTTTCTCTCAGCGCCGAGAGCGTAGCCGCCCAGGCTACGCGAACCAACAACTCTGTGGCAGGGTATCAGCACCAGGACGGGGTTTCTCCCGAGAATCCGCCCCACTGCTCGCGGAACTAGACCAGTTCTCCTCGCTAGCTGCCCGTACGTGGATGTTTCGCCGTAAGGTATCCTAAGAACTTCTCTGAAAACTCTCGAAGAAACCCCTTCCTCGGGTAGCCTGGGCCGGTAAGAGAATACGCGTCTTTCACCGCGCAGGTACTCCTGAAGTTCCTCCAGAAGGCTAGCCGCTAAATCTCCTCCCGCTGCGGGCTCCGCTATGCCAGGTAAGGGTGTGCGCGCGAGGAAATCTTCGGTGTGGAGAAGGAGCACTTCACGCTCGCGAACGGCTGCGCACAGCTTACCTAAGATTGTTTGCGCGCAAGCGACCTCAACGCTCACTTAAGAACACCTTTATGTAGTCTCCCACGACGGAAACCCTGTACCTTCTTTCAATGACTTTTAGGGCCTCTGTTACTTCTTCGCGCGAGTAACCCTTGGCGATCAAGTCCTCGATGAGAACCCTGCCAACGTTATTTACCGCATCCCTGGCTGCGAGCTCAACTATGATCTCGGCGAGCTCTAAAACGCGGTGCTCCACGCTCCAGCACTACCAACGTGTCTGCTAAAAGTTTTTAGGGGCCCGTATTTTCTCGTGGCGTGTCTGCTGAGAGCCTGGCTGTAGTTACTCACGCTGCCCAGGTGCCTCGCGTCTCGATCATTATCCCTGCTTACCGCGGCGATAGCAGGCTGATAGAGCTGGCTAAAAGGGTTCTAGCCGACCCGTACCCGGCGAAAGAGCTCGTAATCGTGCTGGACGAGCCCCTGGCTAGCGTGGCTCAGCAGCTGGCTGAGCTGCAGGGCTGCAAGCTTTTGATAAGCCCGGTGAGGATGGGGAAAGTTAGAGCGCTCAACAGAGCTCTTAAGGAGTCTAAGGGGGATATCCTCATCCTCCTCGACGATGATGTTCTCATCGAGGATGAGGGCTTTATCTCGAAGATCGCCAACTCGATGAAACGCTACGATCTAGCAGATATAAAGAAAGTTATTGTTGGTGACTCTCTTCTAGCTAAGCTCGTCTACATCGAGTACGTGGCGGTGAACTTCGCGAGCAAGCTCATGGCGAAGTACGCTGGCAGGACTTTAGCAATCAACGGCGCAGCTTTCGCGATAAAGAGAGAGGTTCTCGAGAAGCTGGGAGGTTTCCCCGCTACTCTCACGGAGGACTTCGACCTCGGCTTAAAGTGCTTTATAAGCGGCTGCAGCTTCACTTATATCGAGGAAACACACGTTTTGAACTTTCCTCCAGATAGCTGGGGGGAATGGCTCAAGCAGCGGAAGCGGTGGGCTGTCGGCGTTGCCGACTGGCTGAGAAGGAACTTCCACGCCATCCTTACGGCGGTGGTGGCTGCGCCGCACATCATCATCCCTAGCCTGCTCCTACTCGTTCCCTCTATAGCTACTTTCGCACTCACACTGGCTCTCTACAACTTCAGCGTGTACAAGGCTCTCTTGCTCGCACTCCTCTTGCTTGCTTCAGCCGTCTCCCAGGTGATCCCAGTAGCCACGGCCCTGACTGTTAACGTTCAGCTCCTGTACCTCGTGACGACAACACCCCTACTTGTAGCTCTCGCAGTCTTCGCGCTATGGCACGCAGCAGCTTCCAGAAGCCTTGGCCTCCGCTCAAGAGTGCTCTACTACCCGCTGTACCTCTTCGTCTACCAAACGCTGTGGCTGGTAATCCTGCTGGCAGGCTTCTTCAGAGTTATCGTTTTCCGAAAAACTAGCGTAGACGACTGGGTAGTGTAGACGGTTTCTCGACTAGAGTCGAAGACAACCTCGACAACGCTTAAATACCACACAGGTGCAGCACCCTGCAGCACCTGTATGACGCTCGTAGTACGCTCAGCAAGCAAAGCCTTCATCGTGCCTAATCCCCTGCTCTCAGCAGATAAGTACCTTCACTCCGCAGCTAACGTGCTTTGCCTCAATCCGATCATGGCTCCCGCGATAGAGGTGGGGGGCGGGGACCTTTTCCTCGAAACCGACACACCGGTGCTTGCAGCTGTAGCGGGAGAGGCTGATGTGAGCGCCGATGGCCGGAGAGTATCTTCGTGGGCGGCTGTCCGCTTCACTCGAAGCCTGGAGGTTCACGCAGGGAAGAAAGCTTACGTGTCTATTAAGGGGCTTCGCAGCGAGGCGGAGGGTAGAGCCCCCCTGCACAGCGGCCACTCTCTAGCTCTCAACTCGACCGAGCTGGACGGTGTCGAGCCGCGCTTGCTTGCGGCGCTCAAGGCTCCCCCCTCCCTTAGGGGCGACGGAGGGGATTGGCTGCAGGCAGCTTCGAGGCTGCAGAGGTACCTT
Source organism: Thermofilum sp. (assembly GCA_038741495.1). Classification (NCBI taxonomy): domain Archaea; kingdom Thermoproteati; phylum Thermoproteota; class Thermoprotei; order Thermofilales; family Thermofilaceae; genus Thermofilum; species Thermofilum sp. The sequence continues at coordinate 243,452 of JAVYKX010000001.1, forward strand.
CAGTTCCTAGCGGATATCGTCCAGAGAGGTGCCGAGCTGGTGCGCGTAAACCTGGGAGGAGTTGAGTACGAAGCTTGGGTTCTCGAGCTCTAACAGGGACCGCTTATGAGCGATAAGCTAGCGCGTCTACTTGAGCTCAGGAAGAGAGCTGAGGTTGCCGACCCAGCCGCTGCGCAGAAGCTGCGAGAGCAGGGTAAGCTCACGGCGTGGGAAAGGCTCAACCTGCTTCTCGATAGGGACTCCTTCGTTCCGATAGGGCGCTTCGTCCTGCACAGGGCTACGGCATTCGGCATGGAGTCTAGGAAAGCTTACGGGGACGGCGTGCTAGCTGGTCTTGGGACGGTTGACGGCAGAAAAGTGGCCGTGTACGCCCAGGATTTCACGTTCATGGGAGGTAGCGTAGGCGAAATGCACGCCTCTAAGATAGCTAGAGTGATCGAGCTCTCGCTGAAGATGGGCATCCCGCTGATTGGCCTCAATGAGTCGGGCGGTGCGAGGATACAGGAGGGTGTAGACTCCCTCAAGGGCTACGGCGAGATATTCTACAGGAACGTGCTCGCGAGCGGAGTGGTTCCTCAGATCGTCGCCATTCTCGGGCCCTGCGCCGGCGGCGCGGTTTACTCTCCGGCGCTGGCCGACTTCATAATCATGACTAGAGGCAGCTACATGTACATCACAGGCCCTAAGGTGGTGAAAGCCGCTGTCGGCGAGGACGTTACTCATGAGAGTCTCGGAGGAGCCGAGGTTCACGCCTCGAAGAGCGGGGTGGCGCACTTCGTCGTCGAGAGGGACGAGGATGCTATCCGCCTGATCAAGAAGCTTTTGAGCTACCTGCCCAGCAACAACGCTGAAGACCCACCCTTCCTTGACACCGGCGATGACCCGCTCCGGGAGGACGCGCAGCTGGACAGCGTGGTCCCCGACGACCCGGTGAAGCCTTACGACGTCCGCGAGGTCATCTCTAGAGTATTCGACGCGGGCTCTTTCCTCGAAGTGCACGTCCACTTCGCTCCCAGTGCGGTTGTAGGGTTCGCGCGGCTCGGAGGTTTCCCGGTCTGTGTAGTGGCTAACCAGCCGGCTTACATGGCTGGAAGCCTCGACATCGACTCGTCCGACAAGATTTCCAGGTTCGTGACCTTCTGCGACGCGTTCAACTTCCCAGTGATAACGTTCGTGGACGTACCTGGTTTCTTGCCGGGCACTGTCCAGGAGCACGGCGGAGTGATACGCCACGGTGCCAAGATCATATACGCCTACTCCGACGCCACCGTCCCCAAGCTCACCGTGATTCTGAGGAAAGCTTACGGCGGCGCTTACATCGCGATGGGCAGCAAGCACCTTGGCGCTGACTACGTCGTCGCGTGGCCCTCCGCCGAGATCGCGGTAATGGGACCGGAAGCAGCGATCGAGATAATCTACAGGAGGGAGCTCGAGAAGGCGCCTAACCCAGAAGAGTTGGTGAAGCAGTTCGCCGAGAAGTACAGAGCCGATATTGCGAGCCCGTACTACGCGGCTTCGAGGGGCTACGTCGACGACGTTATACAGCCTCGCGAGACCAGGCCCTGCCTCTACAGGGCTCTGCTGCACTTGCTTGACAAGAGGGAGAAGCTCCCGCGCCCCCCGAGAAAGCACGGCGTCCCTCCGGCATAGTGGTCACCATGCTGACTGGCAAGAGAGTGGTTATCCTCGCCGCGGTGATAGCTTACGTCAGGTCAAAGCGCTTGAAAGCGTCCCGCAGGGTAGAGCCCCGAAGCGTCTCGGGCTGGCGCTTGGCGAGAGTACTCGACATGGTGGACCCAGCGTCCCCGTGAGGTGGTTAAGTGAAGAAGCGTTTCCTCGTCGTGATGGATGGGGAAGCCTACGAGGTGGAGGTGGAGATCCCCGAGGGAGCAGCCCCCCTCGAGGCAATGCTCTCGGTGTTTCAAAGCGGCGTGGTCCGCAAGGTGGAGCCCCCTCCTTCGGGCAGAGGAGTCGTGCGCGCACCGATAACCGGTAGAGTCGCAGAGCTGAAGGTGCACAAAGGGGCGACCGTGCATAGGGGTGATCCGCTCGTCCTCATCGAGAGCATGAAAACCATCGTGGAGGTGAAATCCGACGTTGACGGCGTAGTCGAGGATGTGATGGTGGAGCAAGGCGCCGCCGTCAAGCAGGGGGATCCTCTGCTCAGGATCTCGTAGCTGAAGAGCACCCTCCTGGGGTTCAGGCTCCCTCTCGCTCGTGAACCGCCGGATAAGGATATAGGTCTGGCTCGCTCAGAAAGCCCGGTGCAGGGCTGTGGAGCTTAACTACGGGGAGCTCACTATAAGGAGGCTTGCTCACGCAGCCTTCAGGGTTTCTGGCGCCGGTAGAGTAATCTACATCGATCCTTTCCGCATCGCGCAGGCGCCGCGCGACGGCGATATTGTTGTGTGCACCCACGACCACTACGACCACTGCAGCCCGGAAGACGTGCGCAAAGTTGCTAAGCCCGGTGCGACCATCATCGCCAGCGTGAACTGCGAGAGGAAGGTGAGGGGTATGGGCTTCGAGTACAAGCTACTGAGACCAGGCGACACGGTGGCTGTGCACGGTGTCGAGATTAGAGCCGTCCCGGCCTACAACGTTGGGAAGCACTTCCACCCTAGGGATTACCACGGGATAGGGGTTCTGATCAAGCACGCGGGAGTAACTATCTACCATGCAGGTGACACCGACTTAATCCCCGAGATGGAGCAGCTCCGCGGGCAAGTCGACGTAGCCCTCCTACCCGTCAGCGGAGTGTACGTGATGGACGCGGCGGAGGCTGCTAAGGCAGCTCTCCTCATCCAGCCGAGGGTAGCGGTACCTATGCACTACGGGGAGATAGTGGGCAGCGAGAGGGACGCGGAGGCTTTCCGGAGAGCGCTTGAGGGGCGAGTGCGCGTCGAGCTTCTCTAAGCCGGGGACCGTAAAGTGATGGAGCGCTACCCCTTCTTCAGAGGCGGCAGACTCGAGGGGTTTGTAAGGACGTACGGCGACTACCTGGAAGTCACGCGACTGGAGCGGGAGGACGTGTACCTTTGGGAGGGGCGGGTCGGCGTCAGGTACACAGGTGGATCACCGTTCTTCAAAGCGTGCTACGAGCCTCCGACAGCCCCCTCCTCGGCTTCCCTCGACTCGCTCGAGGAGAGGTTGAAGCGCGTAGCAGATTCCATTGGGAGCAAGTTGGCTGGGCGCAAGGTCATGGTAGACTTCAGCGGGGGTAAGGACAGCACGCTAAACCTTCTCCTTCTCAAGGCGCTCAGCGAGCGGGTGAGCTTCCAAGTGGTTCCCGTCTACGTTCACATGCCTTTTCTCGAGCCTCCCGAGAACATAGACCACGCCCAGTGGATAGCTGGGAAGCTCGGCTACGACTTGGAGGTTGTGGAGCCGAGCAGGCAGCAAATCCTCTTCTTCCTCCATAGGCACGGCCTGCCCCGCCGGGGCCAGAGGTGGTGCACATACCTGAAGATGAGAGCTCTCCGCGAGGCTCGGAAGAGGATATCGCCTAGCTACGAGGCAAGAGCGGAGAGAGTTGCAGAGTCCGGGAAAAGGGCCGAGTGGCTCTCGAGAGCTTACTCTAAAGCAGCCTTCCTTTCCGGTGCTTCTCTGAACCTCGTCTACGACTTGGGAATCGAGCAGGTAGCTTCGGTGCTGCGGGAACAGGGGCTTGTCCACCCACATTACCTGGATGGTTTACCAAGGGTCTCCTGCTCTCTCTGCCCCTACCGCAGTCTGTACGAGCTTGAGCTATCGTCGCGGTACCCTCTAGAGGATGAGGGTCTAGTCGAGCACGTAGCCTCCTCACTCTACAGGAGATTCTACTCGGTTCGCGTAAGCTGGGAGGAGTTTTGGAGTTACCGGCTGTGGCGCTTCCCTCCCTCTATAGCGCTAGCTAGGCTCGAGGAGCGTGCGCACACGAGGGTCGAGGACAGTCTTTCCCTCGAGGAGGCTCGAGAGATGTTTAGAAGTATATGGACCTCCAGCGCGGCGTCCAGGGTCGAGGACCATGGGTAGAGGCTTGTGGAGCGAGCTCCTTGCGGAGCTGGTGCTAGAGCTTGAGGGATTCGAGGTGGTTAAGCGCCAGGAGAAGATACTGCGCGGGGGTGAGGAAGTGGGCGAGGTCGACATAGTTGCGAGAAAGGGGAACGATCTTTTCGCCGTCGAGGTGAAGTCCGGTAAAATCAGTGTCGGCGATGTAAGGCAAGCTTACACGAACTCCGTTCTACTGGGTTTCAAGCCGCTCCTTATAGCTAGGGGCTTCTCGGACAAAGCGGCGGAAGAGCTCGCGAAAGAGCTGGGTGTCGAGGTGTTCCTGCTGCCCGAGTACTTCCACTTCGTGAGCATGGAGGAGCTCACCGCTGCTATCGAGCAGGCAGTGGTCAGGGTCTTAGACCAGCTAGTGCCGGCTCAGGTAGAGGCTTTAAGCAGCGAGGACATCCTAGTTCTCGAGGCACTAGCGCTAAGCAGCGACTTCTCCGAGGCGGCTAGGCGTGCGAATTTCAGTGAAGCTGATCTGGGAAAGAGGCTTGACGAGATGAGAAGAAGGGGCGTACTCACACGCGTAACAGGCTTTGCGGCACTACGCCTTCAAGCTAAGCTTATTCTGCTCGCTCGACGCGCGCTGAAGCCTACTTAAGCCTCTCCAAAACTATCGCGGGGCATACTCTCTTAACTCCGCTCATGCTCCCTATCTCATCCACGATCTTTTTCAGCTCCATGCTGTGGCGGGCCCACACCTCCACCATTATCATGTGGTCACCTGTAGTCACGTAAACGGCCGCAGCGTAGTCTTTTTTCGAAAGCTCTTCAGCGACTTTCAGCACGTGATCCGACTCCGCGTCCACGCCGATGAGAGCTACACCGTTGTACCCGAGCTTCTTGGGGTCAGCGACCACCGTGTACCTTTTGATCACACCCTCCCTCTCGAGCTTGCTCAACCGCTTCTTCACAGCGACATCGCTGATTCCGAGGATTTTCGCCATCTCGGTAAGTGTTCTCCGCGCGTTCTCGGAAAGCAGCCTAACTATCTCGACATCTTTCTCGTCCATACCCTCTCGAGAAGTGGTATGAGCGCAAATCACCTATAAACGTGTACTGCTTTCGGGTAGCTGCGCCTCCTCCTGAAAGCAGCTAGAATCAGCGAGGCGAAAATCACGAGCGCGGGGGAGAGAAGAAGGAGGGGGACGTTCCTCTCCAGCCAGCGCTGCACCAGAGTCCCGAGCTCTACCTTGCTCTTGTACTCCCCCGCGACAACCTTCAAGGAAGTTTCCCTCCACTTGAAGGTGGTTACTGTAGGCTCCAGCGGCCTTACACTTAGAAGGACGTTGCACGGCTTCTCCTCTACGATACCAGGTATGCTCCTCCACCCGTAGAGAGCTCGCTCCATGGAAACTGCAAGCTGGGAGTGGTTCAAAAGCTCGAGCTGCGTAGTGTTCAGAGGGTGCATGGACCACGCTTTCCCGGCTCCATCTTTGACTCTAAAGAGGGAGTTGTTGCCCCAGAGGAACAACGCTCCTCCGCGTGCGCTAACTGGCATGAGCTTGAAGTTGTCCGCCTCGAGAACCTCTACTCGAGATAGCTCGAAGCTCCACCCGTATTTCTCGCTCAGTGTCAGCAGCACAGGAACTTTAACGCCTTCCTCGACCTCCGTCATCCCGAGAGCTTTTAGGACTCCGCCAGCGTAGTCGACCGAGACCAGGAAGGTGCTGCCGAAACCCTTGAAGGATCGGAGCCACACGAGCCCCCCAACGTCAGATACTCTTACCGCAAAACCGCTGTAGCCGTCTAAAGTAGTGGTGCCTACCACTACTAGATCGCCGTCTACGACTATTGCATCTTCAGGGGTTTCCGCGCCGGCACCTCCGACCGCGTAGCTCGCCTTCACGCGCAAACCCTCATCGAGAACGAGAACCAGTATATCGCTCTGAGAGACGTTGTAGGCCCAAGTTTCGCCTACAAGCACGATCAGACTACCGCTTCGCAGCACTCGGCGGGGGAGGTCAGGGTAGCCAAGGCTCCCGTAGCACGCGTAAGTCTTTACCAACCCGCTGCTTGACAAGCGAATAGATAGAACGTCCGAGTCCCCCGCGTAGCGGCTTGCGTACACGTACCCTGTGAGGATGAGCTCGTCTTCATCTAATGCTATTCCGTCAACTCCGTAGAAGCTGGCATTAGCGCTGACAGAGAAGGCAGCGTAAGAGTTATCGTAGTTTAAAAGCACCGCAATCGCTTGCGGAACCCACTCCTCGCCGACCATAAACCCAAAACCTACCGCACCCTGCGGTGTCGGTTTCACGCTCAGTATTGCTCCTGCGCCGGGGAGTGCCAGGAGTGTGACCTCCCCACCTTTCACTACCCCCAGCACGGGCTGTCTAAAGTACCCTCTGCCTAGATAGCCCCCGAAGAAGATCCTCCCATCCTTCTCGATCGCTGCTAGGACGGAGAGCTCTGCTGGCTGAGCTTCAGCTAGGGTTTGACCCGCGAGGAGAGCGAGCAGGAGCGCAAAAAGGCTGGCTGCGAAAGCATTCCTCGATTTCATACGCTTTCGCGCAGACAGCAGCCTAATAAGCCATCGCTTTTACGAAATCTACTTAAATAGCATTCCTAGATAAGATATATGTGAAGTAAGTTTAAGGTGAAGCGCGTACAGCAGTCTTTGTAGTAAGGTTTAAATTTCTGACGCCAGGAAAATACAGCGACAACGATGAGAAGCAAGCTAGCCATAGCACTGGTCATAGCTTTAGTCCTTTCGGCAGCCTGTGGAGTTGTTCTCGCACAACCTCAGGGCCCCTGGGTCGACGAGGTTATCTTCTTCAGGGAGCCCGACCCTGCGAAAGTTGTGGACATGCTTGTTAAGGGTGACATGCACATCTACTTCAGCGATGTGCGTGCAGACCCCGCGCTTCTCGAGAGGATAAGGACGGAGCCGGCTTTAGGCTACAAGTATTCCTACGGCTTGTACTTCGAGCTCACATTCAACCCTGTTGGCCCAGAGTTCCCGGCTACGGGGAAGTTGAACCCCTTCAGCAACCCGCGGATTAGAGAGGCCATGAACTGGCTGGTAGACAGGAACTACATCGTGAACGAGATCATGGGCGGCTTCGCTAGGCCCAAGCTCCTACCGATAGTGTCAGCCTTCCCCGACTACGCTAGGCTGGCCGAAACCGCCAAGCTGCTGGAGGCCGAGTACAGCTACAACTTCGAGAAAGCGAAGGAGGTAATTTTCGAGGAAATGGTCAAGATGGGTGCAGAGTTCAAGGAAGGCAAGTGGTACTACAAGGGTGAACCAGTAACAGTAACCTTCCTGATCAGGGTTGAGGACCAGCGGAGGGCTATCGGCGACTACGTTGCAAGCCAGCTGGAGAAGCTCGGCTTCACGGTCGAGAGAAGGTACGGGAGAAGCAGAGAGCTCGCTCCCCTGTGGATCGCCGGGAACCCGGCAGACGGCAAGTGGCACATCTACACGGGAGGCTGGATCACCACGCTCATCTCTAGAGACGATGCCGATAACTTCGGCTTCTTCTACACGCCTCTAGGCGCGTTGGGCCCGCTCTGGAGCGCTTACAAGCCCGACCCCTTGTTCTACGAGGTAGCTACGAGGCTCTGGAACAGAGACTACAAGACTATAGAGGAGAGGCAAGAGCTCATGGCCAAGGCCGCTGTGATGGCTCTCAAGGACTCCGTGAGAGTGTGGCTCGTCGACCAGATCGTGCCCTGGGTCTACAGGAAGGAGGTCTCCTGCGCTGCCGACCTGTCCTCTGGCTTCGACAACTACCTCTGGCCCATGACTCTGCGTTTCGTCGACAAGACTGGTGGATCCGTGAAGATCGGAATGAGGGAGGTGCTAGTCGACCCCTGGAACCCTGTGGCAGGCACAAACTGGATCTATGATGCAGTCATCATATGGGCTGTTAACGATTACTGGCAGAGGCCTAACCCGTACACTGGCTTGCCGATGGCGAACAGGCTGGTTAGCGCCGAAGTCTACGTGGAGAAGGGTGTGCCCACCGCAGCCAGCAGCGACTGGCTTAAGCTAACGTTCGTGGATAAGGTCGAGGTTCCCGCGGACGCTTGGTGGGGCTACGACGTTGCGACCGGCAAGGTGATCACTTCCGGCGAAGCTGGTGTAAAGGTTGCTAAAGTTAAAGTCGTGGCTAACTACGGTAGCGTGATCGGCAAGATAAAGTACCACGACGGAACGGTGATGAGCCTTGCAGACTGGCTTATCGGCTGGCCTTTAACCTTCGCTAGAGTCGACCCGAAGAGCCCGCTGTACGATGAATCCGCGCTCGAGGCTTTCAACGCTTGGAGGAGCGTGTTCGCTGGCTGGAGGATTGTAAGCCAGGATCCGCTGATCATCGAGTACTACGGTAACTACACAAGCCTCGACGCGGAGTACATCGTAGGGTACTTTGCCGGCTGGCCTGCTAACCCGTGGCACATGCTCGCAATCGGTATCAGAGCTGAGGAGAAGGGCCTGCTCGCCTTCAGCTCCGACAAGGCTGACAAGCTGAAGGTCGAGTGGATGAACTACATAGGCGGGCCGAGCCTCGAGGCCCTCTCCAAGATGCTCGACGAAGCGATCGCGGAGAGCTACATACCCTTCAAGGAGTACTTCAGCAAGTACGTAACGCCTGCTGACGCGAAGAGCAGGTACGAGGCTCTGAAGCGCTGGTACTCGGAGCGCGGCCACTTCTGGGTTGGCAACGGTCCGTTCTACCTCTTCAAGGTGGACTATACCGCCGGCCAGGTGATTCTGAGAGCTAACAGGGAGTATCCCGACAAGGCTGACCGCTGGGCTTTCCTCGCGGAGCCTCCTATCCCTGAGGTCAAGGTGACACCGCCGGAAGCCGTGGTGCCTGGCCTTGCTGCGGAGTTCAAGGTTAGCATCACGTTCAAGGGAGCCCCCTACCCCAACGCCAGAATGGACTTCGTCAGGTACCTCGTGATGGACGCGGCTGGAAACATCCTTGCGAAAGGCTCTGCTAGCCCTGCTGCAGAGGGCGTCTGGTCAATCAAGCTGAGCGAGGTAGATACCGGCAAGATGACGCCCGGCGGCTACAGGATCATGGTTATAGCGCTGAGCAGGGATGTGGCCATGCCGGCGACTATCGAAGCACCGTTCATAGCTACCTCACAGATAGCTTACTTCCAAACGCTCCTCGCAGCAGCGAGAAGCGCTCTAGAAGCTAGAATAGGTTCGCTCGAGGCCGGCATAAGCGACGTTAACAGGAAAGTTGGAGCTCTCGAGTCGAGTGCTGCCGCGCTCCAGAGCAACCTGACCATCGCCATAGCTCTCGCTGTGATCGCGCTGCTACTGTCAGCAGCAGGTATCGCAATGGTATTCAGGAAGCCCAAGGCAGCCTCTCCAGCTGGAGAAGGGACTGTAGCTAAGACCGCCTAAAGTTCAAGCTTTAAAATTTTCTCTTTTTCTCTACCTTTTCCACTTCTCTGCTTTGAAACTTTCCGAGCAAGTCCAACTAACTAGGTAGGAATATCCAGATAAGTTTAATAAACTTTAATAATAAAGGCGGGCGCTCTCAAAACAGCTTATTTTTTTTGAAGATAGTTTCCTTTCTCTGCTACATAAAACCTTTAAGGCCCCTGTTTGAAGGCGCTTGTAGACAACGAGCTAGGTGCACGGTATGGTACCGGCTTCCTTGAAAGGCTTCCTAAAGTACAGCTTGATACGAGGTTCTATCCTCTTCCTCACGGTTGTAGCGGCGATATATTTAACCATAGTCATCGCGAACATGGGCGGCAAGGTAGATGAGATCGTTCTCAGTGAGCTACGCATGGCTATAACGCAGAGGGTGAACATGGACCCCCAGTACAAGAACTTGCCTGCCCCTGAGAGGGAGAAGCTGATCGAAGCTATGCTGGAGAACGAGAAGAAGAGGCTGGGCTTGGACACACCCTTCTTTGTGAGGAGCTTGATTTACCTGAAAGACGCTATTACTCTTGATCTCGGTAGAGCGTTGTACATGACCAGCGACTCGGGATCGAGGCTTGTCAAGAACATTATCCTCGAGAGGTTACCCGCGACAGTCCTTCTATTCACAACTGTTACCGTCATCAACTTTTTTATTCACCTGTTTCTCGGCCTCTACCTGTCTAGGCACTACGGCAGCTTCTTCGACAAGCTCACAGTGGCGCTCGCGCCGACTTCGGTGATACCTGGCTGGTTCTACGGCATTCTCCTGATCCTAATCTTTTACACGTGGCTTCACGTACTGCCACCCGGCGGCTTCGTCGATGTCCCGCCACCCGAGGAACCTGTGGCTTACGCTCTGAGCGTGCTTAAGCACATGATACTGCCTATGGCAGCTTGGATCATCTCCGGCTTCTTCCTGGGAGTCTACGGCAACAGGACTTTCTTCCTCATATTCTCAACCGAGGATTACGTTGAAGCGGCTAAAGCGAAGGGCCTGCCACCCCGCCTCATCGAGACAAGGTACATACTTCGCCCCACCCTGCCGCCCATAGTAACGAGCTTCGCGCTCACGCTTATAGGCTCGTGGGGTGGCGCTATAATCACGGAGACCGTGTTCAACTGGCCCGGTCTCGGCCTCGTAACTTACGAGGCTATCTCGAGGTTTGACACCCCAGTAATCGTCGGCATAACCGTGATCTACGCCTACTTACTGGCAGCGACGGTCTTCATACTCGATATAATATACGGGCTGCTGGATCCCCGCATCAAGGTCCGTTTCGGCTGAGGTGGGAGCCATGAGCAGGCCGTCAAGAGCTGAGAGCTTGAGGAGAGTCCTCCAGGACATCATGTACTACAAGTCGGGCGTGGCGGGCCTCCTGCTGATCACACTCTTGGTGGCGTTATCTATCTACACTGTAATCGTCCTGCCCGTTGACAGGGCTATCTACCTCTGGAGGAGCAGCGAGATATGGCTAGATAACCCCAGAACGGCCGCCCCGGAGTGGGTTCAGTTCTTCGTGGGGCGAGAACTACCGAAGACAGTGGTGCTAGACAGCAGAGCTGCTAGGCTCGGTGTGGCAAAGTCCTCCACGCCTATTTTCGGCACAAACATGAAGAAGATTCTCATAGAGTTCTCTTTCGAGTACAGCTACGACGACTTCCCAAGCGAGGTGAACGTTTTCCTGAACGCCAAAGCGGCTAAGCAGCTGCCAGTTCTCAAAGTGATCTGGGTGAAGCCTAGCGGGGATGCGATCACGCTGATCGAGACTGCGATGAGCGGGCCGAACATGAGCCTCTACGTTACAGCTAGCGAGCACGTGCTTAGGAACATGGTCGGCTACGTTACTGCTAAGTTTGGCTTCCAGCCGAGCGACAGGTGCACTCAGCTGAGGCTTCTCTTCGGCCAGTACACTCCTGACGCTCTCAGAACGGGCGACATGGTTATCGAGAAGGGGAGGTACAGGCTGATTATCGATGCGACGGTGTTTGATGAACAGGACGATCTTGACGCTAAGCTGGTGGTCTACGGCCTAGTGCACGGGATCGCGGGAACGGATCACCTGAGGAGGCCGCTCGAGATCGCGCTGCTCTGGGGTGCTCCCGTGGCTTTGGCTTTCGGGTTGACCGCTTCGCTCGTAACGTCCCTGGTCCAGATGATTATCGCGACCATAGGGGCCTACTACGGTGGACTCCTGGACTCCTTAATTCAGCGAATCACCGAGATCTACATGGTCCTCCCGTTCCTCCCGTTCCTGATAATGATCTCCGTGTTCTACCAGGTGAACATCTGGGTGATCTTAGTTGTGGTGATCGTGCTCAGTATTTTCGGAGGAGGGATAAAGTCGACGCGCGCCCTCGTCATGCAGATAAAGGAGTACCCCTACATAGAGGCAGCGCGCACCTACGGAGCATCGAACATGCGGATAATCTTCCTGTACATCATACCCAAGATCTTACCGCCCATAGTGCCCGGTCTTATCTCCGCGGTTCCGGGGTTCGTATTCCTCGAGGCCGCGCTAGCATTCCTTGGGCTCGGAGACCCTCTGCTTCCAACTTGGGGTAAGGTTATCAACGATGCTTTCGAAAACGGCGCAGTGTACAAGGGTTACTACTACTGGGTTCTCGAACCCTCGGCTCTACTCATCCTTACGGGTATAGCTTTCGCGCTCTTCGGTTTCGCGTTGGATAGGATTGTGAACCCGAGGTTGAGAGAGCTTTAGAGGTGGGCGTTATGTCTCCTGTGCTGAGCGTTAGGAACCTGAGGCTTTACTTCAGGACCAGGAAGGGAGTAGTGAGGGCAGTGGACGGAGTAAGCTTCGACCTCGATAAAGGGGAGACCTTAGCCATAGTGGGAGAATCGGGCTGCGGGAAGACCTCTCTTGCCCGAGCGATTATACGCCTGCTCCCGAGGAACGTGCACACCTACGATGGGCAAGTGCTTGTCGACGGAGTCGATGTGATGAAGCTAAGCGAGGAGGGCTTCAGGCGGCAGGTTCGCTGGAGGAAGATTGCGATGGTCTTCCAGGGTGCGCAGAACTCGCTGAACCCAGTGCTCAAGGTGGGCTTCCAGGTCGCGGAGCCGTTGATCATCCACATGGGCTTAAGCAAGGAAGAGGCGCTGATCGAAGCCAAGAGGTACTTGAGAATGGTGGGGATACACGAGAGCTTTGCCGACCGCTACCCGTTCGAGCTTAGCGGTGGAATGAAGCAGAGGGCTGTGATCGCGATGGCTCTCGTCACGAACCCGGAGGTAATCATCCTGGATGAGCCTACCTCTGCGCTAGACGTGATAACCCAAGCTAACATCATGAACTTGCTGAAGAGGATTAAGAACGAGCTGGGCATCAGCTATCTGTTCATCACGCATGATGTCCCGCTGACGAGCGAGCTGGCGGATAGAGTTGCGGTAATGTACGCGGGCCAAATTGTAGAGCTTTCCGATGCGGATAGCTTCTACGTACAGCCGCGACACCCCTACGCTGAGAAGCTCATGGCCAGCGTGCCTACCCTGAGGACTGAGAAGAAGCTGGAGTATATCCCTGGCACGCCGCCTAGCCTTATTAACCCGCCTCCCGGTTGTCGCTTCCACCCACGGTGCCCGCTCGCCTTCGAGAGGTGTACCCGAGAGGTTCCGCCGCCTTACGAATATAAGCCTGGGAATTACGCTGCTTGCTGGCTGGTTCACGAAGGTAAGAGGTGAAAGAGATGAGTGCGGAGCCCCTGCTCAGGGTTGATAACTTGAGGACGTGGTTCGAGCTCCGCAAGGGACTTTTCGGGCCGCCGGTATACCTGAAAGCCGTCGATGGAGTGTCCTTTACTCTCAGAGAAGGCGAGGCGGTGTCTCTCGTCGGGGAGTCCGGAAGCGGTAAAACCACCCTTGGTAAGACTATCTTGAGGTTGTACGAGCCAACGGATGGAAAGCTCGTATTCAAGGGTCGTGACATAACCCACGATGATGAGAAGAACCTCATGTGGTACAAAAGAGAAACAGGTCTCGTGCAGCAGGACCCCTACGGCGCGATGCCATCGTTCATGACCATACAGAGGATCCTCGAGGAGCCCCTTATAGTGCACAAGGTCGGCAGCAAGGCGGAAAGGCTCGAGAGGGTCTATAAAGCCCTCGAGGAGGTTAAGCTGACACCAGTAGAGGATTTCGCTCACAAGTATCCCCACATGTTAAGCGGCGGACAGCTTCAGCGGGTAGCAATTGCAAGAGCCCTTATCCTCCAGCCGAGCCTCGTAGTTGCGGATGAACCCGTTTCGATGCTCGACGCCTCAGTGCGCATCGAGATACTTTACCTGATGCGTGAGCTTCAGGAGAAAAGGAAGATCAGCTTCATATACATCACACACGACCTCTCGACAACCAGGTACTTCAGCGAGTGGATCTTCATCATGTACGCGGGCCACCTCGTGGAAAGAGCGCCCACGAGGGAGCTGCTGAAGAACCCGCTGCACCCCTACACTAAGGCTCTTCTGGCGGCTATACCGGATCCAGACCCCGAGAACCGTAAGCGGTACCGAGAGGTTCCACCTGGAGAGCCTCCAAGCCTCATCAACCCGCCTAGAGGATGCCGCTTCCAGCCCAGGTGCCCTTACGCTTTCGAGAGGTGCCGCGCGGAGGAGCCTCCCGAGTTCGAAGTCGAGCCCGGGCACTTCGTCAAGTGCTGGCTCTACGTGGGCCGTGGGTAGAGATTCTTGGAGAGAAGAGAAGAGCACGCTAAGAGGCGCAGGAAACTTATTCTTTTGATCGTGATCGGCCTCGCAGCGTTCTTAGTTGGAGCGCTTGTGCTTCTATACAGTAGCTACTACACGTCGCTCAGGTTTAAAGCCTCGGTAACGCTCGTCTACCCAGAGAATTTCTCAAGCAGGGTGGAACTCAGGGGCGCTTCGTCGGAAAAGGTCTACTACACCGTGGGGGCGCGGGGCGGCCCCTTCAACATCACACTGGTTTTCGAGGACGTTAACGGTTCTGCGATCGGACTCACGCAGCTGGAGAGGGTATCGGGGAACCGAACAGGCTTTCTACGCTTAGACGGCATCCCCGCTGCTTTCGTAGCTACCGCCCAGTGCCCTTCATGTAGAGGAGAGGTGAACCTAAGCGTTGTTTATGCAAGCTTCGACCGCGGCGTGTACACTGCCATTGTCGTGCTCGGGAGCATTCTGGCTATGAGCGGCGCTATCGCTCTAGGGCTGGGGTCTTGGCTCATAGTTTACGAGGAGCGATCGGTCAGCTTAAGCGGTGCCACGCAGCTTCCCGGCGAGCACTCTAGCAGCGACGACGAGGGGGTCCCAGACGGGAGCGAAGGGCGGAGCGTAACCTAGGTCGCTGAAGAACACGTCTTTGTATGTCGCGCCGGCGGAGAGCAGGGTTGCTGCCGCGTTTATCCTTGCTAATACGCCTTCTCTTCCCACCGCCTGAGCGCCTAGCAGTCTCCCCGTCTCCGAGTCAACCACGAGTTTCACCTTAATCTCGGAAGCTCCCGGGTAATAGCTGGGCTTAGTTCTAGCCGTAATCAAAGCAGAAACGGGATTGTAACCTTCGCGCTTAGCTTGCTCTTCCGTGAGCCCAGTTCTCCCAACCTCCAGGTCGAACACCTTAGTCACCGCGGTTCCCACAGCGCCGGGGAACTCTTCGGGCACTCCAGCGAGGTTCGCGCCCGCCACGTAACCCATCTTGTTCGCGATAGGGGCTAGGGGGAACCAGTCCGGCTTGCCTGTAACAAGGTTCAACGCTTGCGCAACATCACCGGCGGCGTAAACATCCTCCAAGCTCGTCTGCATGCGCTTATCGACCTCTACTGCGCCTGTCTGCCCCAGCTTGAGCCCAAGCTGCTTGGCAAGCTCTACTTCAGGTGCTACGCCTATCGCAACGAAGACCGCGTCGACGGTGTACTCTCCCTTATCGGTAATTACTCTGTTGACCGAAGAGCTACCGGACAGCTCTAAGACCTTCTCACCAGTGTGAACTTCAACACCGCCTCTGCGCAGCTCTCCCTCCACGGTTTCAGAAATCTCTGGGTCCAGCTGCGGCATGACATGCTGCATGACTTCTATGAGAATAACTTCCTTACCAATCTTCGCGAGGTTTTCCGCTAGCTCTACACCGATGTACCCTGCTCCTACCACGGCGACGCGGCGCGCACGCGATAAAGCA
Source organism: Thermofilum sp. (assembly GCA_038741495.1). Taxonomy (NCBI): domain Archaea; kingdom Thermoproteati; phylum Thermoproteota; class Thermoprotei; order Thermofilales; family Thermofilaceae; genus Thermofilum; species Thermofilum sp. The sequence continues at coordinate 259,042 of JAVYKX010000001.1, forward strand.
TCCCTAGCTGCTTCAGCATCCTCTAGGGTTCGAAGGTAGAAAGTGCCCGGAAGGTGGCTCCCAGGGACGTTCAGCCTCCTAGGTTTAGCCCCTGTAGCTATGAGTAGCTTGCTCCACTCGAAGGTTAAGGTCTCGCCCGTGTGCCTCCTAGCTTTGAGGTAGCCATCCCCGACCTCTGTCACCTCTGTCCTCACGTAGACTTCTATACCTCTCTCCTCCGTGAAGACTCTCAACGGGTAATGAACTAGGTCATCGATGCTTGCCGCTAGTCCGCCGAGATAGTAGGGGATACCGCACGGCGCGTAGCTGACGTAAGAGCTTCTCTCGAAGACTGCCACTCTAAGCGAGGGTTTTAGCCGCTTTGCTCTCGAGGCTGCCGTCATCCCGGCAGGTCCTCCACCTATGACGGCGACATCTAAGTGCTCTGGCACGCGTTTACGCTTTGAGAGCCGGCACTTATCTCTTTCCCACCGCAAGCTGTCTACTAAACCACTCCAAGTCACCGACGCTGAGCAAGCCGAGGGGGGTGAGCGAAGTAAAGCCTTGCTGAACTGCGCAAACGTCGCTCCCTGGGGTCAAGCACCTGTACGTCCGGTAGAGGTCCCACTCTTCTGCTTCGCAGAACCCACTGTAGCACCGGTAGATCCTGCCTGGACCACCGCCTGCTTCGGGAAATGTAACCTGGATGCCGCGGTGGCCGAATGACGGCACGTTAAGGTTGAGGGCGGGGGAGGGCCAGCTGGCGGGGAGCTGCTCAATTATATCGTAAGCTGTTCGCGCAGCCGGGAGAAATTGCTCCTCTGTAAAGGTCCTGTACTCCGCTCTTGTGCGGGCAGCGAGGGATACTGCCATTCCTCTCAACCCGTGGAGGGCCGCTTCGAGCACAGCTCCTACGGTTCCCGAGGACATGATGTCCCAAAAGCCCAGGTTAGCTCCCTCGTTTATACCGCTAAGCACTAGCTCGATGCTTTTCGAGATGTTTTGCAGGGCAAATGCTACAGCGGAAGCGGGAGTGGAGTCGATGAAGTACGCGGGGCAACCCAGCAGCTCGTCCTCCCTGTACTTGAAGCGGAACGCTACAGACTTGGATGAAGCGCTACGCTGCCCCTCCGTAGTTACCACGAAGACCTCGTGACCTCTCTGGAGCCCCTCTTTAACGAGGGCTAAGAGGCCCTTCGAGGGTCCATCGTCGTTGGTTATTAAGATGCGCACAGCGGGTGACTACAGCTGCTCTATTTAATACCGTCGCGTCGAGGGGGCCGGCGGCCGGGGCTTGCACCGGCTGGAGGCAGTAGACTCCTACAGTGCTAAAAGATACTTCTTTAAAGTGGCCGATCCTTAACGGCGTGTGCTGTCGGGGAGAGAGATTAGGCGACTGATCGATGAGGGTAGACTTGTGATAGAGCCCTTTAGCGAGGAAATCGTTCGGGAAAACGGTGTAGATCTCAGGATCGGTTCAGAGGTAGCGGTGCTGCTGAACAACCCAGAGCCCCTGGATCCTGATAAGCTCGGCGAAACTGACCTGGGAAGCTACTACAAAGTGTTCCAGACAGATTCTTTCGTCCTCCAGCCCTACATGAAAGTGTTAGTGACGACGCTCGAGTATGTTAAAATGCCTGAAGATATCGCCGGGCTCATCGGAGTGCGGAGTACATTTGCCCGGTTAGGCATCTCGATTCCTCCAACTCTCATAGATGCGGGTTTTGAAGGCGAGCTGACGATAGAGATACACGGAGGAGCTTTCCCGGTAGTTCTTAGGAGAGGCATGCGCTTCGCTCACGTAGCCTTCTACAGGATTGAGGGAGAGCCCGTCACCTATAGGGGTAGGTACCTTAGGCAGCGTGGTGTGACTCTACCGCGCTAGTGAAGAGCGATGTACGAAGCGTACATAGGCTTAGATCTTTCCGCATCACCTAAGAGGAAGTCAGCGTACGCGGTTCTATCAGAGGATCTTCGCTGCAGAGCTGCTCTTTTCCGCGGGGATGAGGAGCTGCTAAGCGTTGCGAGAAATTACAGGCACGCACTGGTCGCGATAGACGCTCCTTTATCGCTCCCCGTAAGCGGAAGCCTTCGAGGTTGCGAGAAAGCACTTGCAAGGCTAGGGATCCGTGCTTTTCCGCCGGCGCTGCCGGGGATGCGGCAGCTTGCGGAGAGGGCTATTTCCCTATCGGAGAAGCTGCGCGAGCAGGGGCTTAGAGTGGTTGAGGTTTACCCCGGCGGCGCTCAGGATGTTCTAGGCTTGCCGAGAAAGAAAAACCCAGAGGGCCTCCTGAAGGGTTTACTCTCGCTGGGGATGGTTCTCGAGGCGCAGACTATAAACGGTGATATCTTGGACGCTGCCACCGCTGCTTATACTGCCTGGAGCTACGCTCATGGCAAGTATATCATGATCCGAACTGGTGACTGCGAGCTAATACTACCAGCGCCCTAGTGCTCTAGCCCGATTAATCAAGGGAAACTCTAATATCGCCCACTGCTCATGGATCGTGTAGCAAGGTGGATCTCGGGCAGAAGCTACCGCGGGAGGCTGAAGACGGGAACGTAGAGTACAAGATAGCACTGCATAGGCTGGACGAGGAGAGAGTCGAGCGTCTCGCGTCTCAGATGAAGTACAGGCTTTTTGAAGGAGGAGGTGAGGCCATTTACGTTCTTGGGGTGGACGACCAGGGGAATGTTATCGGCCTGAGCGAGGAAGAGGAGAGGGAAAGCATAAGCATCCTGGAGAAGGTTTCCGGGAAGATCGGCGCCAAGATCCGTATCCTTTCCCGCGAAATCGTTCAAGGGAAGCATATCGTGAGAGTTCTCGTCCGCTCCAGCCGGGAGGAGAGCCCCCCGGTTCAGGTGACTGTAGCTGTTGTCGGAAACGTGGATGCTGGGAAGAGCACGACCGTCGGGGTTCTCTGTACCGGACAGCTAGACGACGGTAGAGGAAGCAGCATGAGGAGGGTTGCCCGCTATGTTCACGAGATTCTCACCGGGAGAACCTCGTCGGTCACGACTAGGCTTCTCGGATTCGATCTAGGGGGACCACCGGTTAACTGGTCGTTGCCTAACCCCTTAGATGAGGCTCAGATATTTCTCGCCTCGAGAAAAGTCATCTATTTTGTCGATGTAGGTGGTCACGAGCGGTACTTGAGGACAGCGCTTCGTGGCATACTCTCGAGGGAGCCGGACTACGTGATGCTGGTTGTCGCTTCAAACGCTGGCCTTCAGGTTATGGGCCGCGAGCATCTCGGGCTATGCTTGGCGCTTCGCCTACCGTTGATAGTAGTATTTACGAAGACGGATTTGGTCGATGAAACTGTTTTCAAGAGAAACCTGGAAGACACGTTGACGCTGCTGCGGAAGCTTGACAGAAAGCCTGTCCTCGTGCATACTCCTCAGGACGCTCACCGCATAGCGGGCTTGATCTCGAGCGGTAGAGTTGTTCCAGTGCTATCGATCTCGAACGTAACCGGGCGGGGTCTTGATTCTCTACTTGAGCTTCTCAATCTTCTGCCGCCGAGGTTGAGGTGGGTCGAGAAGGCCGGAGAGCCCGTTCTCGCTTACGTTTCGGATATTTTCAACGTTAGAGGAGTGGGGCTCGTGGTAGCAGTATCCATTCTGAAAGGCGCGGTTAAGGAGGATTCCACTCTCTTCATCGGCCCACTGCAGGATGGGGGCTGGAAACAAGTTCGCGTGAAGTCTATCCACGTGAACCGCGTGCCCGTAAGTACCGCTAGGGCTGGCGAGGAGGCGACACTAGCTCTCTCGGGGATTGATGAGGAGGAGGTGGAGAAGGGGATGGTGCTGCGCACCAGCCCCGCGAAGCCTATTAGGAGAATCCTCGCGGACGTGCTGATATTAAGACACCCTACCACCATCAGGGTCGGGTACCAGACTGTGCTGCACGCGTACTCTATAAGAAGCCCGGTCGTCTTCGAGCAGATGGGGAAGGAGCCTATGCGCACAGGCGACCGCGGCACTGTGACGCTGAAGTTCCTGTACCACCCCTGGTACATTGAGAGGGGAGAGAGATTTGTCTTGAGGGATTCGAGAACACGCGCGATCGGCACAGTGCTGGAAACGCTCGAGTAGTATGCTCGGCGGTGTGCCGCTCTCCTTTCAGAAGAGCTTATTAAGATGTTTCCCGAGAGAACATTGACTGTTATGAAGTTCGCGATAGGTCCCGGCAAGAACCCTCCTGAAGATATTTACGTCGTAGTTGAAATACCTATGGGAAGCAACGTAAAATACGAGGTGGATAAGGAAACAGGGCTCATACACGTTGACCGAGTTCTCTTCACTTCCATGGTATTCCCCTTTAACTACGGCTTCATCCCCTCTACGCTCGAGGAAGACGGAGACCCCGTCGATGTGGTTCTTCTCAGCAATGACCCCTTCGTGCCGGGAAGCGTTGTGAGGGCTAAGCCCGTAGCGCTTCTCGAGATGGAGGACGAGAACGGCTACGACGCAAAGGTTATCGCGGTACCTCACGAGAAAATCGATAATCGGTTCGAGCACGTTAGGGATCTCAGTGACATATGCGAAGCCACTCGTGAGAGGATCAAGCACTTTTTTGAGCACTACAAAGAGCTGGAGAAGGGTAAATGGGTAAGGGTCAGGGGCTGGAAGGGTAGAGAGCACGCGGTAGAAGTGATAAGCAGAGCGATTCAGCGGTACAATGCTAAAGCGTCGGGTTCTCCATGAGAGATATAGTACTCGTTTTCGAAGTTCACCAGCCTGCGCGGCTCGCCAGGAACTTTAAGCAGCGCATACGTGAGCTTGCGGCGAAAGGTGTTAGGATAACTCCTGATCTTCTGGAACACATTTACTTCGACGAGGAGCTGAACCGCCGCATACTTGAAAGGGTATCCAGGAAGTGCTACCTGCCGGCAAACGAAGTTATACTGCAGCAGCTAGATAACTTTCGGCACTCTGGGAAGAAGTTCAAGGTCTCGTTCAGCCTCTCCGGGGTTTTTCTCGAGCAGGCCAGGAAGTGGGTCCCGGAAGTTCTCGAGAGCTTCCAGCGCCTGAGTGATACGGGCCTTGTCGAGTTTCTGGACCAAACCTACTACCACAGCCTTGCCAGCCTGCTATCCGAGGAGGAGTTTACCGAGCAGGTGCTGGAGCACCGGCAGTTGATGAAGGACTACTTTGGGCGCGAGCCCACATCTGTCGAGAACACGGAGTTCATCTACAACACGAGAATCGCCTGCGTTCTGGGCCGATTGGGATACAAGGTCGTACTGACTGAAGGTGTGGAGCGGATTCTCGGCTGGAGAAGTCCCAACTACCTTTACAAAGCTCGAGGCTGCGGCATCAAGGTCTTGATGAGAAACTACAGGCTTTCAGATGACATTGGTTTCCGCTTCGCCTCGCGGGAGTGGAGCGAGTATCCTCTTACCGCTGACAAGTATGCTGCCTGGCTCGCGGCCACTCCTGGAGACGTTATACTCATCGCTGTAGACTACGAGACCTTCGGCGAGCACTTTCCACGCGAAACAGGCATCTTTGAGTTCCTGAGGTGGCTTCCGGGCGAGGTTCTGAAGTGGGAGAACTTAAGGTTCGCGACACCCTCCGAAGTCGCGGACAGCAAGCCTGTGAGAGACGAGATCGAGGTGCCGGAGGCCCACACGATCTCTTGGGCCGACATCGAGAAGGATATTTCCGCTTGGCTTGGCAATGAGCTCCAGAGGGAAAGCTTCGAGAGGCTTCGTCACCTCCGGTGCATCGTCCGGGCGCTACCTCAGCACTCCTGGAAGAGAGTGTGGAAACTGCTTTCCACCAGCGACCACCTGTACTACATGTCCACTAAAACCGGGGGGCCTGGCGAGGTGCACGCGTACTTTAGCCACTTCGCAACAGCTTACGAAGCCTATGCAGCGTACCTTGAGGTGGTCTCAGATTTCGAAGCCAGAGCCATCGAGGCTTTGCTCGGCTGCGAGCGGGCCAGGGTTAGGTACGCGTGGATGAGAGACGTGCCTGCAGGACAGGAATTCTTCTTCTACGAGGCTGACGGCAAGCCTGCGCACTCAGCTGCCAGGAACATGTTCGAATTCGCAGATGCGCTGGCGAAGCAGCCGGCATCAGTAGCGCAGTACCACCAGGAGAGGGGGGATTTCGCATCCTGGGTAGAGAGCGTTGTAGGAGATCTCGTGCTGGCCCAGGAGTTTCGTAAGGTGGGCGTATCTCGAGATCCGGAGGAGACTAAAGCCCGGCTTCTTCAAGCGGTGGAAGCGAGGAGGAGGGAAATCTTCGAGCATGACTGCTGAACTAGTAGAGCTGCTTGAGAAATTGCTCCCGGAGAGCAGGAAGAGCATACGTGTGCTTGCCCTTTTCCTGGAGAACCCTAAGGAGGCTTACACCAAGTACATGGTTGAGAAGCTTACCGCGACTAATAAGGTTGGAGTAGTTCTCGAGAGGTTTCGAGAGCTTAATATACTTGAAGTGGTGGACGAGGAACCACGCGCTTACCGGCTAAACCTCAGGAATCCTCTTGTGCGTAGTTTGTTAAGACTCGTCGAGCATACTTAACACGGCAAGAGCCGCACTTGTTTTCCTCCACGCAGGCAGTATGCTGAGATGTAGCGGTAAAATCAGCGCTGCCACTACTGGCTTCACCGGGTCGGGTATCGAATAGAGGAGGTCGCTCACCGCTGATGCTACGAAGAAAAGTGTCGAGAATGCAAGTAACCTATCTCTCTTAATCCACTCTGCAAACCACAAAGCCGCAACTAGAGCGTCTACTAGCGGTGGAGAAGCTGCTGGGTACGTCGGCAGCAATAGCAGCACCTCGGAGAACCCCCTCCCAAGCGCCGCAAAGCTGATGAGAGAACAGAGCAACACCAGGCGTGAAGCTATGAAGAGAACCTCGGTCGGCGGGGCCCACTGAGCCGCTCCAAGATACGGGAGCAGCGCGGACAAACGCTGAATACTCATCAGCGTTAATCCTGCTCCAAGCAGCATAGGTGTTGCCGAGTTAAGGTATATGCCAACCCTGAGTACGCCCAGAGCAGCCAGGATTCCCGAAAAAACACCCACCGCTTCAGCTGCAATGATGAAAGTTTCCGCGCCTCTAACTGCAGCAATCTCGAAGTTTTCTCCTGCAACGATGGTGAGCACTCCCAAAACCATGAGCAAGATTCCCGAAAACTTGGCCTGGTGCTTTACGATTCCTCTTCTGGTCAGCTCCTCTACCATCCTCCTCCCTGCCATCACACTCGCAACTCCTATCAGGAGCAAGGTCAACCCAATTCCAGCACTGAACGAAAGAATCAGAGGGATCGCGTTACCTCCTCTGGCCCCCTCTAAACCCACAGCCATGAGGAAGGCTACCAGCGGTGCGAAGGAGCAGGGAGCTGCTGCCAGCGAGAAGACCAGGCCGGCGAGAAGCGACTGCGCTAGCCCTGCTCTCTTGAGCCTCAGAGAGAACGTTGGAAGAACCGCGAACACTTCTCGTATGGGAGTGAACTCCATCAGCCCGAGCCCTATGAGCAGGTAACCTGCCAGCGTGGGGAGCTGACTAAGTCTTGTTTCAGCGAAAACATTAAAGATATTTGTTGAAACAATTGCAGTTAAACCGTATATTATTATACTTATGCTTGCTCCCAGCGAGAAGAGAAAGGCTGCTAAAGCCCCCCTCCTAGTACTATACCTTGAAGTTACAGCAACGAGTATAGGGATTACCGGCAGGTAGCACGGGCTGAAAGAAACAGCTACCCCGAGTAGATAAAGAGTTAGCAGTTGCGCAGCATCTACCATACTCCTACCTTCTACTTCTTCTCTGGCTAAAAAGTACTATCATAAAGCTGAGCGCAGCTAGAGGCGCAGCCAGTGCAAAGAATCCTAGTTGAGCTTCACCCGTCACCTCTACAACGATTACTCTATACTCTCTCAGGCCGTCGGCCTCTACTAAAAACATCACATTGTAGAACCCCTCCGAAGCGTTGCTGGGAACCAACACTGAGACTGAAAGCACAAGCTTTTCTCCCGGCCGTAGAGTAGCGGAACTAGGTATAGGAGTGACCGAGAACTTCGGCGGCGCTGAGACAACCCTTGCAGTTACGTTAAGAGGCATGGTTCCCGTATTAGCTATGTTCACGTTCGCAACGCCAGCGGAGCCCGGAGCAGCTACTATAAAGAGATTAGCTGTACCGACCTCTAGAGCTTTAGAACCCTCCACCCTCACTACTATGCTTTTCTCCACCCTGCTCGACGAGCCTGCTGCTGTCAAGGTGACTAGGTAGTCACCCGCTTGAGCTCCGGGCAGCGCCTCCACAAGGAGAGGAATAATCTTCTCTTCGCCGGGGAGGACGTACGTCGACATTTCGCTCGTTCCCGTGGCCTGGAAGCGGCATAAGATATCCGGTGCTTGGCTTTTAGCTGAGATGAAAGCAGTAGTGGGGGCGTTGCCTATGTTCTTCAGAGCTAGCGTGACCTGAGCCGCGCTGCCGCCCGTCACGTTGAGCCTTTCACCCGGTATCGTTAAGTTTAGCAGGTCGTACCTGCTCTCCACGCTGACCGCCACCTCCCTCACCGTCTTCGAGAAGTCCGAGGCGACGAGCACCACTAGCTTGTAGTTTCCGGAAGCTGTCGCCGGGTGAACGTACACGATTAGGGTGAGATTCCTTGAAGAGCCAGGTGGTAGAGTAAGCCTCGAGACCGATACGCCACTTGGATCCAGAAGCGTTGCGATCCAGCCTGCAGGGCCTGAGACAGCGAGAGTGAACGTCGTCTCAATTGGGAAGAGGTTCCAGAGCCTCAGCGGTATCTTAATCAAAGCGCCGGGATAGCTGGCAACCTCCTTAAGCGGTAGCTCTAGGATGACTAGCTGTTTTTCCTCAACATTGAACTTGAATTCGTAGGATTTCTGGAGACCAGCCCATCTCGCGATCAGCCGAACCGTGGCTGTGCTAGTAGCGTTGTACGGTATAGATACCAGCAGGGTTAAGTTCCTCGACGAGCCTGGAAGCACGTATACTTCGCTCGTGCTTAATCCCTCCGGGGTGACTATCCTGCAGTCCCAGCCGGCCGGAGCTTCCAAGTAAAAAGTTACAGGGATAGGGTCGAGCCCCTTGTTCGAGACGGAAAACCGTATAGGTATTCGGTCTCCTTGGTGTACTGTGAACCTCAGGGCTTCAGGAGTTACCTCCACGCCTTCTCTGAGCACGAAGCTTCCTATGCTGCCGCCCCTCTCGGGTGTTGCGGAGAAAGAGACGAAGACCGGCTGGTAGCCAAGCTTGTAGACTCTCAGCACGTAATCTCCTCGAGGCAGCTGCAGCTGGAAACTACCGTCAGGGGATGTCGAGACTGTCGTGACGAGAAGGTTGTCTTTCAGGACGGCGAGCTCGGCGCCAGCGATGGGCTTCCCCTCGGAATCAACGACACTACCGTAAAACAGGATCGCCTGACCTGAAGTTTTCGTGAGTGCGAACATGAGTAGTAGCAGGAGGAAAGCCGTCCAGATCCGCCTCAAGCCTCTCTCCACGAGACGTGAGTAACGAACAATTATCTATTTATCGCGCACCTGACGGGTGAGGAGCGTTTTTACCAGGCTAGTTGTGCTGTACGTTGGGTGCCTATGGAGGTATACGTGGGTACGTCTGGATGGAACTATGACTGGAACCCGGGCGGCTTGAAGTGGTACGCAGATGAGAGCGGCTTCAACGCAATAGAGCTGAACATGAGCTTCTACAGCTTCCCAAAACCCTCGACTGTAATCAAGTGGCTTGAAGAAGGGGCTAAGCTCAGGTGGGCGGTGAAGGTCCACAGAAGCATCACTCACTTGAGGAGAATGAACGAGAAGTCTTTAGCAACTTGGAAGAGGTTCAGGGAAGTTTTTAAGCCTCTCGAGGAAAGCATCGACTTCTACCTTTTCCAGCTTCCCCCCCAGATGCCATTCAGCGAGGAGGTCGAGCGGAGGCTCCGCCTCTACGCAGGTATTTGCGAGAAAGCTGCCGTAGAGCCACGCCATGCAAGCTGGTTCAACGACGAGGTGCTACGCTTCTTCGAGGAGCTGGGCATGGTTTTCGTCACTCCTGACTCGCCTCTATTCGAAGGTTTACCGCACGGTAAAGTCTACAACGTGAGAGGCGTGTGCTATGTGAGGATGCACGGACGCCTTACCTGGTACAACTACGGTTATCTAGACGAGGAACTTGAAGAGGTCGCAGACGCACTTATCAGAGCATCGCCAGGGAGGGCTTACGTCTTCTTCAACAATAACCACGATATGCTTTCGGACGGGAGGAGAATGCTGGAAATCTTAAGAAAGAAAGCTGCCCTTAAGTAGCTCTGCGGACACCGATCACCGCTTTAGTTTCCTCTATTTCCCACTCCCTTACCAGGTCTCCGGAGACAAGGTCTTCGCTATCGAGAACCTCGATATCTCTAGCCCGCGCTTCTGAGCGAATGTAGCCTAGCATCGGGTACAGCAAGTGGCGCACGCTTTCATCGACGTACAACTTCACGTCAATGAACGCGTCTACCGGGAGGTTGAGCTCTTTCCTCATGAACTGGATACGCCTCAGCACGTCACGCGCTAACCCTTCAGCAAGCTCCCTCTCGCTTAGCTTGAAGTCGAGAACCACGTAAGAGCTCTCCCACTTCTCCCCAGCGAATGTCTCTAGCCACTCGAGGTTGGCTGTAACCATGTCCCGCTCGAGCTTAAAGGTCTCCTGCCCTACCGAAACCTCCAGGACACCTTCTTTCTCGAAGCGTTCAAAATGCTCAAAGGACGTCATCTCCTCTAGGGCTTTCACCACGAGAGCTGTTTTCTCTCTGTAAGCGGGCCCGAGCTTCTGGTAGTTAGGGGTAAACCTCACCTTCACGTACTCCTTAATAGCCTGCGTGGGCTTTACAGCAACCTCCTTCACATTCACCTGCTCCCTCAAAATGTGCAATAGCCGGGAAACAGCTTCAGCAACTGTTGGGTCATCGGTGAGCACGAAAAGCCGCGGGAGCGGTTGACGCACTTTAACTCCCTTTCTCATTCGTAAGGCTAGAGCACGCTCCACAATGTTTCTCACAATGTCCATCTGCTTCTCGAGAGCGGGGTCCTCTAGCGAGGCGTCGGGCACGGGCCACTGCAGGAAGTTGACGCTGATAGGACTTTCCTCTGACCTGAACGCTGACTGGTAAATCTTCTCGGCCGTGAAGGGTAGAATGGGCGTGAGCACGGGGAGAAGGTTGTAGAGGATGTAGTGCAACGTAGCGTACGCGGCCATCTTGCTTTTCTCCTCTTCCTCGACCCAAACCCTAGGTCTAACTAGTCTAACGTACCAGTGGCTCAAATCTTCTATGACAAATTCCCTTAGAAGCCGCGCAGCCTTGTGCAAGTGGTACTCTTCGAAATTTTGTGAGTACTCTCTGAGAAACCTAGTGAAGCGCGAAAGAATCCAGCGGTCCTCAGGCCTCATGCTCTCCCTAAGTTCATCGAGAGGCCAGCGCTCGGGAGCGAACCTGTCTATGCTCATGTACAGTGTGGCGAAGTAGTACACATTCCAGAGGACGTTGAGGTCCGAGTAAGCTTCCGAGAGCCCACGCCACGAGAAGCGTAAATCCTCCCAAACCGTGTTCTTAAGGACAAACCACCTGAACGCATCCCGGCTTCCTTGCTCGTATGCTAAGACCTGGCTCGGCTCCACGTAGTTACCCAGCGACTTGTGCATCTCGCGGCCCTGCTCGTCGAGCGCGAAACCATGCATGAGAACAGTCCTGTAAGGCACCTCGCCGAAAGCGATAAGCCCTGCCCGCAGAAGCGAGTAGAACCATCCAGCGATCTGGTCGTGCCCTTCCACGATAAAGTCCACGGGCCACATTTCTGCAAGCTTGCTCTTTTCCAGAGGGTAGCCAAGCGAAGCGAAGAAAGATATCCCGGAGTCCAGCCACACGTCGAGCACGTCAGGTACTCTCTGCATCTGCCCACCGCACCTCGGGCACTTCAACACGATCCTGTCAACCCACGGCCTGTGCAGATCCTGCAGCTCGATTTTCGCCCCTGAAAGCTCTTCGAGTTCTTTCACAGAGCTAACCACTAATCTGTGCCCGCAGGACCCGCACACCCATATAGGAGCTGGAATACCCCAGTACCTCTGCCTGGAGATTATCCAGTCTCTCAGCCCCTCTAGCCAGTTCTTAAACCTGGCGTAGCCCGCCCAGGGCGGTATCCACTTTACTCTCTCAGCCTCCCTAAGCATTTCCTCCTTCAGCCTCGTAACCCTGATGAACCACTGCCGCGTAGCCCTGAGCAGTAAAGGCGTCTTGCAGCGCCAGCAGACAGGGTACCTATGCCGTATCGAACCCGCGTGGAAGAGTAAGCCCTTCTTCCTAAGGGTCTCCACTATGCGCGCGCTAGCCTCTCTAGCCGGAATACCCGCGTAAACCCCAGCTTCCTCCGTCATCGTCCCTTTCTCGTCAACGAGCACGAGCACCGGCGCACCATAGCGGCTTCCTACCACGTAGTCCTCCTCACCGTGCCCCGGGGCGCCGTGGACTAGCCCCGTGCCCTCGCTAGCCGAAACAAACTCGCGTGAGAGAACTACGGTGTGGATACCTCTCTCCCCCTTCTGCGCGAGAACTTCCTCGCTGAGAGGGTGTACGTACTTAAGTCCTTCCAGCTCCTCGCCTTTAAGCGTCCCGGCAACCCTGTAGTTTTGCACTCCAGCCTCCCTCATCACCTCTTCTAGGCGGGATGCTGCAAGCAGAAGCTGCTCGCCGCCTATATCGACCCAAACGTACTCGAGATCCGGGTTCACCATCACGAAGGTGTTAGCCGGTATGGTCCAGGGGGTAGTAGTCCATATGAGCAGGTACTTCTTCTCTTCGTTAAGCAGCGGGAATTTGACGTAGATAGACGGGTCTTCCAGCTCGACGTACTCGGTGACTTCGTAGTCAGCGAGCGACGTTTCGCACCTGGGGCACCAGTGAACAACCTTCACACCGTAGTCCAGGAGACCCCTCTCTTCCGCCTTCTTGACAAACCACCACGCCCCCTCGATGTAGTCCTTGTTGAGGGTTAAGTAGGGGTTCTCCCAGTCCATCGACACTCCAAACTCCTTGAAGTAGCTGCTCATCGACTTCACGTTGCTAAGCACGAAGGACCTGCACTCCTCGATGAACTTCTCCACCCCGTAGCTTTCGATATCCTTCTTCGTCTTGAACCCAAGCTTCTTCTCTACCTGCACCTCGATGGGGAGGCCGTGGCAGTCATAGCCAGGCTGGTCGTGCACCCTGTAACCCCGGAACCTCCAGAACCGTATAACCGCGTCCTTGAGCACCTTGTTCCACAAAGTCCCAACGTGCGGCACACCGCTTGAAGCGTACGGCGGGCCGTCTAGGAAGTAGAACTTCTCCCTCCCTCTGCTCTTCTCCCTCAGAAGCTCGTAGACTCTGTTCTTCTCCCAGAACTCTAGGATTTCCTTCTCGTACTCTTTGGGCTTGAAGGCCTGAGGTATGCTCCTTACCACAGACACGCGACCACCCCCTCCTTAAGAACCTTATACACACTAACTAAAACCCGTCCCGCCAGCGGGTGCTTCCCGCGGGTCAAATTTGGCGAGTCATAGCACCCACTCCCCCCACGCAAGGTACCTTTTAAGGGTTATGCTTTCAGAGCTTCCGGCGGTGAAGCCTTCCTTGAAGTTGTGCGTTAAACATTTAGATTAGTGCGTGAAGCGCAATAGCGGTACACATGCCAAGATTCAAGGTTGTCATCGATAGGGACCAGTGCATCAGCGACATGGCTTGCGTGAGCTTGTGCCCCGAAGTTTTTGAGATGAACGAGGAGGACGGCAAAAGCGCGATTGTCGCTAAATACAGGCTTGGAGGAAAACTGGAGGAGGGCGAGGTTCCCGGGGAGCTAGAAGACTGCGTGAAGAGCGCTGCTGAGGCTTGCCCGGTCTCCATAATTCACGTATCGAAGGTTGATTAATCCCGCTTTTACCGCTTTTTTCTTATCTAGAGAACTCTCGGTTTCCTGCGAGGAGCTCGAGTTCTCTCCTAACCCTAGTGTTGAGAATGTACACGAGCGCTCCCGCAGCGATGCCCAGAAGCACTAGAGCTGCCGCGAGCTGTCTTTCAGCCACTCCGCCGCTCAGCGGGTCCTGCCAGTCCTCGATGTTAGAGAACCCCCACTCCCTGAAGAGGGGAGCGAGATTCGTGCGGGCAGCTTCGCTCATAGCTAGAACTATTTCACGCGTAGTCTTAGCCCCTCCCCTACTACTCAAGGCGCTGAAGAGCCTAGCTATGTAGCTGGCCTGTCCATACCTCGATGAGATGTTGGCGATGATGTAGTAGCTTGCGAGGTAAGCGGCAGCCTCCTCTTCGCTCCCGCTCGGCCATTTCTCTATGAAAGAGAGCTTACCGCGGTACGCGTTGAGAACAGCTCTCGAACCGTTCTCCAGATCTCGGTGGTACTCGGAGACGTTGACGCCTATCCTCTCTGCTACGATCAGGGAAACGTACTGGGCTACTCCTTCATGAAACCACCGCGTGTTTGCGTTTGCCTCGACGCCTGCAGCTCCGAGAAACACGTGGATCATCTCGTGCACGACTGTGGTCTCGTGGTACCCAGGAGCGAACCTGATCAAAGCAAGGTTCAGCATGATGGGCCCCCTCCCGCCCGCGTTCACGTCTTCTCCCCGCACGAAACCTAAGGCCCCCAAGCCGCCCATCTGCTGCTCCGGAAGGTAAAAGCGTAAATCTACTCTCTGAACCTCGATGCCCGTCAGATCGCGAAGCTGGCTATAGGCCTGGGTAGCTATCTCTAGCGTTTTGTTTGCTATAGAGGTGTAAGGTTGCGGGTACTCAACCCTCACTCTACCGTCCATTGAGCTGATGAAAGCGGAGGGTACGCTACTCCTCATCGTGTACTCGACAACCACACGCCCCTGCAGGTCGGCCTGTGCAGTTCTCGAGAGGATGTAGACCCGGTAGTCGCCAGTCTGGTTCACAGAGCTCGGGCTCTCCCGCACGACGCTCTTAAGTAGAGGTAACTTGACGAAGACGGCGATGCTTATCGAACTGTGCGCTGTCAGAAGCGGTGACATGAACCAAGCTCTGTCACCCTGCATAAGGACAGCGTAAGGGAAGCTGAAGCAGAGCCTTAACTCGTAGCTTCCGTCGTCGGACGGGTGTAGAGTGACAGTCGTGTTGTAGTAGAAATATGCTCCCGAAGTCTCATTGTAAAGTGCGTACCCGCCTTTTAATCCGCACAGGCGAACCTTCTCGAACTTTGGCAGCGTGATCCAGAAAGTGAAAAAACCTCTGCCGCTAAACACTAGAGTCACATTCGCGTTCCCGTTCTCCCCGACGTCGATGTATGCAGAAGCGCTGGGAAGATTAACGGGCTGAGCCGCCGAGCTGACCGGGCTGAAAGAGACCAGGATTACGGCCAGCAGAGCTGCGGAAATTGCCTTACGCATGACACAACCTTATAGCCAGTCTAGTATAATCTGTTTCGCCCAGCATGTTCACTCTCGAGGTCTCGGAGAAGCACGAAAGCTGTGTCCTATGCTCCGATCTCCACTGCGAGGAGGAGTCAGAATGCTGGCAGCTGCAAGCAGTGCTTAACTTCGCTGCAAACGAGAAGGTGGACTGCCTGCTTATCCTTGGAGACCTGTTTGATCGATTACACTACAGGCTCCCAGCCGAAGAGCTGAAAAAGCACTTCGAGAAACTCACCGGTGAGGCCGAGCTTCCGCGCTACGTTTACTACACTACGAGCTTAAGCTCGCACGACCCCATTCTCCCAGCTCCCGCGAAGTTGAAGCTGAAATCTTCTGAGCTTCTAGCAGTGCCTGGAGTTCTCCGTCTCCGCGTCGGTGGGCACAGTGTATGTGGGCTTCACGGAGACCTGGTGGTCAGCAGCGGCGTTCTAGCGTTCTTACTGAACAAGCTAGCTTCCGCGGCGAGCAGGGAGCTGCTCTTAGAGGAGATAGCTAAGCGGAGGTTCTGCAGCAACCGGGAATGGGTCTTCGCAGGCCACACCCACTTACCGGGGCTGGATCCGGTCAGGAGGCTAGGCAACCCAGGCTCCTGGAAAGCGACCTGGAGCGGTAAGATACCGTACTGGAAGCCCTCCTCGTTCTCGGTGATAAAAGTCTCCGCCAACGAGGTGAAGCTCCTACGGGTTCGCTTGTAAAGGCGTCAGACTGGGACGCACTCAAAGGAAAGGCTATCGAAAGGTTGAGAAGGCATTTGGAGGAGGGTGCTGTGGATAGCGACATCGTCGAGCTTCTCGAGCTTGTAAACAGCTCCCGAGACTACTACACTACTTCTAGCTGCAGTGGGAGAATTCAGCTAGCAGCTTGCAGCCACCCCGGAGAGAAAGGGAAACTGAGAGTTTTGGCGAAGTGGCACCGGCCTATCGAGGTTTGGGAGCTTACACTTGCTCTCGCCGCCTCCCGAGAGCCCGGCGTGTGGTTTTCCGTCCACCCCCCGATCTTCCACATAGTTGCGAGGAACTTGAAGGCTGCTCACCGCCTTCTTGTCGCCGCTCGCAACAGCGGCTTCAAGCACAGCGGGATCCAGGGGCTCGGAAAGCGTATTGTCGTCGAGATAATGACTATGGAGAGGCTGGAGATGCCGCTCAGGCTGAACGGTGTTGACCTTGTTCATCCGTGGAGTTACCCTAGTATAGTGAAAACTGCTAATGACTTGTTGTCCAGATCAAAAAAGAGGTTAAAGAAGCTGGAGGAGGTTTTTCAGCTTCAGCAATGATGTTCTATATGTCTCTCAGCTCTACGTTCTGGATTCTGAGAAGTAAGACGGATGAATGCTTTTTAGCAAAAAGTTCCTAAAGAGTAACCTAAATTAATCACCTACGGTTTTGATGAACAGAGAGCGTATGTCAGCCTCTTCTCGAAAGCCAGACGAGGTTGCTGTTGCGATACTGAAAGCTTTAGTAGAGCTTGGCGGAGGGCCTGTAAGCTGCAAGGAGATAGCAGCTAAAGCCGGCCTAGATGTGAGGAGAGTGGCTGGAAAGATTAGAGGGCTGGTGAACACAGGTTACGTGGAGAAGGTAGAGGAAGGAAAGTACAGGGTCACCGATAAGGGTAGAGAGCTGGTTTCTGCCTAGAAAGAGTTGCGAGCCAGGAACCTTAAAAACTAGCAATGTTTTTCTACTCGGCTGGGATGAAGAGCGCTGGAACTGCTGATACGTGACGAGGGCTAGGACACCTGACCAGCTTGGCGAACGAGATAAAAGGCCCCTTGCTTTTTTGCTCTCCGTGGCTGCGAATTACCATGGCATGAGTGTTATGTGGTACTCTGAGTGGCTGAGCCCCCATGAAGCTCACATTCACGGAATTCTCGAGCTGATCTACGACGGTTATACAAAGTACCAGAGAGTGACTATCGCGAGAACAGGGTCTTTCGGCATGGCTCTCTTTCTCGATGGTTTCCTCCAGAGCTCCGAGTATGATGAGTTCATCTACCACGAATGCTTAGTTCACCCAGCGATGATTACACACGGCAATCCTCGCCGAGTCCTTATCATAGGGGGCGGCGAGGGGGCGACTGCTCGCGAGGTTTTGAAACACGAGAGTGTCGAGCGAGTAGTCATGGTCGATATTGACGAAGAGCTCGTAAACCTAGCGAGGAAGCACATGAGAGAGTGGCACCAGGGTGCTTTCGACGACCCGCGCCTCGAGCTGATCTTCGAGGACGGGAGAAAGTACGTCGAGGAAACAGGAGAAAAGTTTGACGTGATAATCCTGGACATTACAGACCCCGTAAGAGGAACGCCGGGGGTATACCTCTACACGAAAGAGTTCTACGAGAAAGTTCGAGAGAGACTTGGTGCTGGCGGTGTAGCAGTCACTCAAGCAACGTCTTTGCGTTACTACGAGAGAGCGTTCGCCGTGATTTATAACACATTCGCTAGAGTGTTCCCCGTATCGCGGCGGTACAAAGTGTTCGTGCCCTCTTTTTACAGCGAGTGGGGGTTCGTGATGGGGTCAATGGGTAGGGATCCGCTGGAGGTGCCCCCGCATGAGGTGAGAGAGAAGCTTTCACGCTTGAGGCTTCAATTCTTGGACGAGGAGCAGTACAGGCATCTCTTCACCATGCCGAGGTACCTTGCGAACAGGCTCAGCAGGTACACGGAAGTTTCCACGTTGAGTAGCCCACTGGAGCTATAAGCTGGCGGATCCAGCTCGAGCGAGCAGCCTCCAGTAGTTTACTCTTTCTGGCTGCTCCACTCTCTTCTGGGCGGCTCCGCCTTTCTCTGCCTCTCTCCCACTTGGAAGGAGAGGCGCCTCGTCGGTATTCCTCAAGCCGCGGAGGAGCTCGCCGTCCTCGAGCATTCTCGTAGTGTAGTTAGCTTCGCGGAAAGCAGGGTGCTCGAGTATTTTCAGAATCAGGTACTTGTTGTGTCTAATGCCTCCTATTCTCAGCTCGCTTACTGCTCTCAGTAGCCTGCTGAGCGCTTGTGCTCGCGAAGAGCCCCAGGTGATTACCTTCATAATCAAGGGATCGTAGAAGTGCGGGATCTCGTAGCCTTCGTAAACTCCGCTATCAACCCTAACCCAGGGGCCTTGAGGTATCTCGAGAAAAGTTATCTTGCCCGGCGAAGGAGCGAAGCTGTTCATGGGGTCTTCTGCGTAGATCCTCGCCTCGATCGCGTGAGCATGAATTTCGACGTTTCCTTGCTGCACTGTAGGCTTACCTTCTCCCGCTATGCGTATCTGCTGCTCCACTATATCTACCCCTGTCACCGCTTCCGTGACCGGGTGCTCAACCTGTATTCTCGAGTTCACTTCTAGCAAGTAGAAGCTTCTCGTATCCAAGTCGAAGATGAATTCAAAGGTTCCCGCGTTAGTGTATCCGCAGCTGCTCGCAGCTCTTACAGCTAACTCGCATACGTGCTTTCTCTCGTCCCAGGATAGCGAAGGCGAAGGAGCCTCTTCAATAACCTTCTGGAACCTTCTCTGAACGCTGCACTCCCTCTCAAAGAGGTGGATAACTCCTCCCCGCCACCCGAGCACCTGAACTTCGATGTGCTTCGCTTTAGGGAAGTACTTCTCCAGGTAAACTGAAGCGTTCTTGAAGTACGCGTGAGCCAAGTGAGCTGCTTGTTTCATTTTCTCTTCTAGCTCTTCCTCCGACCAGGCGACGAACATGCCTATACCTCCTCCACCGCCAGCAGGCTTCACGACGACGGGGTAGCCGATCTCCTCAGCGTAGCTCGCCGCGTCTCTCAGATCCACAGGGTTAAGCCCCCCCGGGACGATGGGTATTCCCTGGCTGCTGAAGAACCGGCGCGCGCCAAGTTTATCCCCGACGAGCTTGATGACATCGGGGTGGGGGCCGATCCAAACCAACCCGTTTTCCACCACCTTCTCCGCAAAGAGCGCATTCTGCGCTAGAAAGCCGTAACCCGGGTGTACAGCCTCCGCTCCACTCTTCAAAGCCACGTCGATGATCGCATCCATGTTAAGGTAGCTGGCTCCCGGCTCCCCTGGGCCCAAGCGGTACTTCTCATCCGCTAAGAGAGCATGAAGAGCGTTGGCGTCTGCATCGCTGTACACAGCGACTGTTCTTATACCCATATCCCTCGCGGTTCTAATAATCCTGACAGCTATCTCTCCCCTGTTAGCGATCAGGATCTTACGGAAGGGAGGCTCCATGAGGTTTCAGCCCCGCAGCAAGCTTCCCCTCCAGGCCGAAAAACTTGATGGCGTTCCCGGTCGTGGCTTCATCGACCTCCTCTACAGAGGTGCCTCGGAGCCTAGCAACTTCTTCCGCGACGCGCCGAACCGATAATGGTGTGTTGATGCCACTGTCCGGCGATAGAAAAGGTGCGTCAGTCTCCACTAGTATCGCTTCCATCGGAAAGTTCCTGGCTATTTTGCGCATAGTTTTCGTGTTCGTCACGCGGTAGTTCACAGAGAACAGGTAGCCTCGATCGAGCGCTTCTCTAGCAGCGGTCATGCTTCCTGTGAAAGAGTGCATCAGAACTTTCTTTAGCGAATAGGAGGATAGTACAGCGATGGCCTCCTCCTCGGCTTTCCTGCTGTGAATGACAACGGGTTTCCCAAGCTTCTCGGCGAGGTTAAGAAATTTCTCAAAAACTTCCTGTGCTCTCTTGTGCTCCAGCTCGTCCTTTATCCAGAAGCGGTCAAGCCCTATCTCGCCGATTCCAACTATGTCGTCTCTCCTGGACTCGACAAACGCCAGGTATTCCTCTACCTCCTCATCCGACATCTCGCTAACTTGAGTAGGGTGAAGCCCCAGCGTTACGAAGACGAAGCCAGAGTACCTGCGTGCGAGCTTCAAGGATTCGAGAGCGCCTGGAAACCCTGGTGCTTTCTCCCGGTCGAAAGGTAGACCGCAGGTTATGATGGCGTCGAGCGCTTCTCGCGCGCTCTCGAGGACTTCGTCTACTTTCTCTCGTAAGCCTGGGTAGAGGAGGTGGCAGTGCGAGTCGATCATCGCGGTCAGCTCTCTCGTAGGTAGCTTAAAGTTAATATTGCTTCCGTCAACAAGGAGAGGTTGGTTCAATGCTGAGCGCTAAGGCCACTCCAGAGAGTGTAGTTGAGAAGCTGAACCTGCTACGCTTAGAGCTGAAAGCGTACTTTCAAGAGCAGCTACCGCTATTGTTTCCCGAGATCCACGATGAGGTTAGCTACATGGTTGCTGGTGGCAAGTTCCTCCGCGGCGCTCTCTCACTTTTCTCGGCAGATGTTGCAGGCTGTGATAAAACCCGAGCTCTCCCGATAGCCTTGGCTGTCGAGCTGATGCATGCTTCAAGCCTCGTCTACGATGACATTTCAGACTCCACCGAGAGTAGGAGAGGCCAGCCGAGCTTCTGGAAGAAGTACGGGCTCGACGAGGCTGTTATCGTGCCTCACGCAGCTATGGCGACCGCCATATCGTTGATAGCCCGGTACGGTGGACCTGAAGCTGTTATTGCCAGCATGGGTGCCTGGAGAGAGGCCGCAGTAGGGCAACTGTGGGATTTGAGAGCAGCGAAGAAGAACATGAGAGTAGTAGCTTCTTACCGCGAAGTTGTCTCAAAGAAAACAGGAGAAGTTTTCGGCGCTGCATGCACTCTTCCGCTCTACGCTGCTGGGAAACGCAACCTAGCGGACATCTTTAAAAATTACGGCGTTACGCTCGGTGCAGCGTACCAGGTCATCGACGATATGTCTGACCTTTCACGTGGGGTAAAAGACAGCGGGAGCGCGCTCCTGCTTCTCGAAGAGTCTCAAGGAGATTACCTCCAGTATGGCTCCCGAGTGCTCCATCAGCTTATAACGGAACTGCTCCAACTCTCAGGAAGACTCCCGGCGGAGTGCGGGCTACTGGCCGCTGAGATACTGAGAACTTTCGCCGAAGAGGCCGGCGGGGAGGTTAGAGAGCATGTCTTCAGGATACTCGGAGGATTTGCGAGAAGCCCGCGGGCTCCCTATTAACATGTGGTTGAAAGTCGAGGAGACTTTGAGAGCCTTATTCAAGAGTGGTGCGTACAGGTTAGGCAACGCCGCAATGAGCATGGGGCTAGACTCCCTAGCCAGGAGACACGCTCTCTCCCTGCCCTCCGGGCTCGTCCTCGACATCGGGTGCGGCGACGGCTACTACTCGAGAGAGCTTGAGGAGAAAGGAGCCGAGGTGGTGTGCCTCGACCCCCTTGAGGATGTCCTCAAGGAGGCAAGGACAACTCACGCAGTAGTAGCTGTCGCTGAGTACCTTCCCTTCAGAGAAGGGAGCTTTGACTTCGTGCTAGCTATGTTTAGTGTGAGAGATTTTCTAGATAAGCCGAAGGGCTTGTGGGGCATGAGAAAGGTTTCTCGCAGAGGTGCTGTCGTTCTAGATATTTTCAATCCTAGGAGTGCTCTCCTGAGACTGCTGTTCTGGGCTTATGTCGCAGGCGTAGCACCCCTCCTAGGCTTCTTAGCATCCGGCGTGGCGCGTAGGTGGCGCTTACTTTACCCGACACTGAGATACATGCCTACCACCGCGGCCTTAGAGCGTGGAGGCGGTAGAACAATTCTCAGGTTGATGGGAGGGATCTTATCCGTTGTGTTTATTCCAAGTTTTTCCCGAGCTTCACCGGGCAACCGCTCCCGTCGGGTGGGTTGAATCGATGATATGTAACGGAAAATAAATTTAAGAGTTGAAGAAAGAAGTGAAGGAACTTCGATGTCTGCTGAGCAGCTCGACCGGCTGAAGAGTATAAGGGTCAACACAGTGGTGAAGCTCTACACACTCGTGCTTCTAGCGGAAGAGGAAAGGCATGGCTACGAGCTTATGAAGCTGCTAGCGGAGATGCTCGGTGCCCCTATAGGTCCATCGCAAGTATACCCTTTCCTTAACAAGCTGGAGAAGGCAGGGCTTCTCGGATCTAGAATCTCTGGGAGCAGGGAGAAGAAAGTCTACTACCTTACGCCTCAAGGCTACGAGTTCGTGAAAGAGCTGCTTGAAAAATCTCTATCTGTGCTTCACACAGCTGTGAAAATCCTCGGAAAGGAGAAGGTTTGCCTCCCATAGCCTCCTCCGGGAGCTAGACCCGCTTTCGGAGCCGTAGCTAGTACTGCTGGAGAGGGTTTTAAGAAGCTCTACACACCATGCTGTTGCCCGTATGAGGTACAAAGCAGTCGTGGTGGGGCTGGGCCCTGCCGGTGCTGCTGCTTTAAAGCGCCTTAGCGAGCTAGGTGTTCGGGCGGTCGGCTTTGACCGTAGACCCCAACCCGAGAGGCCTGCTGTTTGCGGCGAGTTTCTCCCAGAGCCTGAAGCCATAAGCTTCATTTCTAGAAAGCCGTCTGTAGCTAAAGCGTTCAGCTACGTGGCTATGGCTAGGCGGCGTAACAGCGTGTCGAGAGTGGTGCTCGAATTCGCGGGAGGGCGCGTCTACAATCTACCCATACCGGGGTTTACGATCAGCCGGGCGGAGCTCGTTGAGAAGCTTGTAGGCGAGGCAGAGCACTACACTGGAGAAGACGTTGTCAGCGTTAAAAAAGTAGGGAGCGAGTACGTAGTCAGAACCAGGAAGGGTAGAGAAGTTTCCGCCGATTACGTCATCGCGTGTGACGGCTACCCTTCAACCGTCAGGAAGCTTGTGGACCGAGAGATCCTCCTACCCGAGAACGACGTGGCCGTGGCTGCTAACGCGAAGTTTCACACCCCTGAGATGCCGAAAAACATCGTGTATATGCTTGCTTCACCCGAAACCCCCGGAGGGTACGCATGGATAATACCTTTCGAGAAGGATATCTCCAACGTAGGTGTGGGTGTGCGTCTCTCCTCTCTCCGCGAAGGCGGGGGCAGTCTCAAGAAGTTCTTCTCGCTCTTCGTTAATCTCAACGTGCATGGTTACCTCTCCAACGTGAAGCAGATCGAGGAGATGAGAGCCAGATGGGTGCCTGTCAGCGGCTTCTACGCTGAACCAGCTATGGAGAGAGTACTGTTCGCAGGTGACTCCCTGGGAGCTGTGAACCCGATTAACGGCGGCGGTATTTTTCCCGCTATGGCTCTCGGGATACTCGCAGCCGAAGCTGTCTGGCTGGAGGCTCCGGGAGCCTATAGTGAGAGAGCTTGGAGCGAGATTGGCTCGATTCTGGATATCGGGAAACAGTATCGCAAGCTTGTTGATGCTCTTTACGCGAACTGGAGCGCTGTCGTGAAGCTATCCTACCTTATCCCTACTTCTCTGATGGTGAAGATACTCAAGGGAGAGAAAACAGGTCTGTACAGGGCCCTCAGCCTTCTTGGAACAAGTAGGAGAACCAAGCATCTACGTCGTGAGGCTCCAGCTTCTCGTAAGCTTCCGTAGAGCCCAGGTCGAACCAGAAAGAGTCCGTTAAGTAGCCTCCGACTTTAAACCCTCTTTCAAGGAACCTTCTGATGAGATCGCCCATGATGTCAATGTCCTTCTTCTCCTCACTCAGCTCCTCAAGGTACTTCATCCCCTCGACTTTCACCGCAAGAATCCCGATGGTGACCGGCTTGCCGAGGGGTGGCTTCTCTACTAGTTTAACGACCTGGCTACCCTCCAGCTCCGCTACTCCTACAGCCACCCTGTAGTTCGGAGAAAGAGCCAGCGTGGCTATAAACCCTCCCTCTCTGTGAAACCTCAGAAGCTCCGTCAAGCTAATGTTTGAGAGAATATCTCCGTAGTATATGAGCAGGTTCCTCGCTCCCTCGAAGCTTCCATTTAGGTATGCGTTGAGCAGAGCCCCTCCGTTGCCGCCATACTCGGGGTTGTCCCAGACATAGCTTATATCTACACCGTACCTCTCTCCCTTGTTAAAGTAGTTCACGATTTGCTGTCCCTTGTAGCCTATGAGCATGGTGATTTTAGTGATCCCGTGGAACTTCATAAGGCGGACAATGTACTCGAGAAGCGGCTTCTGCTGTGAACCGACGGGTATCATAGCCTTCTGGAAGTAGTACGTGAGGGGTCTAAGCCTCTTCCCCTCGCCTCCGCAAAGAATAACTCCGATCGTGTCTTCCGAAGAGTGTTTCATCGGAGAGAGTATTCCTTTCATTCTTTTTATACTTTTCATCCCGTGAGGCTCGCTAATTATCAAGGATACAGGTGAATAACGGGCATTATGAAGATACCTGTTATTCGCGGTGAGCAACTCGAGCACGTATGCCGTTGAAAGCCGCTCGCGATGAGGACTTTACCATAGCGTCCGTTAAGGGAAGGTGGGTTCTGGACTCTAGAGGAAACCCCACCGTCGAAGCTGAAGTTGTCACGAGGGGAGGAGGGCTCGGAAGAGCTATTGTGCCTTCAGGAGCCTCGACGGGAAAGCATGAAGCGCTGGAGCTCCGCGATGGAGGAAGAGAGTTCCAGGGCAAGGGCGTGAGGAAAGCCGTCGAGAACATCAACTCGATCATCGCGAAAGAGATAGTCGGCATGGACGCGAGGATGCAGAGCAGCGTTGACCGGCGCATGATAGACCTTGATGGCACGAGGAACAAGTCCCACCTGGGAGCGAACGCTATTCTCGCAGTTTCTCTAGCGACCGCTCACGCCGCGGCTAACACTTACGCGATGCCACTTTACCGCTACCTTGGGGGCGTAAGCGCGCGCACGCTTCCCGTACCCCTTATGAACGTGCTTAATGGAGGGAAGCATGCCGGCAACGAGCTGAAGATTCAGGAATTCATGATCGTGCCTGTAGGGGCGGGCAGCTTCTCCGAGGCTTTGAGGATCGGCGCGGAGGTCTACTACTCCTTGAAGAAACACTTGGCCGAGAAGTACGGAGTAGGAGCAGTCAACGTGGGGGACGAGGGAGGGTTCGCTCCCCCCATGAGGGAAACGAGAGAGGCTCTCGACGCATTAATAGCAGCGATAAAGGCTGCGGGCTACGATCCGGGCACCGACGTTGCATTGGCGCTCGACGCTGCCGCTTCGAACTTCTACGATGAGAAGAGGCAGGTCTACGTAATAGACTCGCGCGAGCTCGATAAGTCCAAGTTGATGGAGTTCTACGAGAGACTCGTCGACGAGTACCCTATAATATCGATAGAGGATCCGCTACAGGAGGAGGACTTCGAAGGCTTTGCGGAACTCACGAGGTCCCTGAAGATCCAGGTCGTAGGCGACGATATATTCGTGACGAACGTCGAGCGCTTTACCAGGGGCATAGAGAAAGGCGCCGCGAACGCTCTCCTTCTCAAGGTCAACCAGATCGGAACCCTTACGGAGGCACTTGAAGCAGCCTACCTTGCCTTTAACCGTAACTACTCCGTGGTTGTTAGTCACAGGAGCGGTGAGACGGAGGACTCTACCATCTCGCACGTAGCTGTGGCGCTGAACACGGGCCAGATAAAAACCGGCGCTCCCGCTAGAGGCGAGAGGACAGCCAAGTACAACGAGCTTCTGAGGATTGAAGAAGAGCTCGGAACCTGGGCGAGGTACCCGGGTATCCGGGCCTTCCCGCATTACCGGCGATAGCGTCATCCTTTTTAAAACCTCTTTTTCCTTTTCAACCCTCCATGACAGCTGAGAGCGTGGTCGTGAGTAAAGATCTTCTCAAGCACTGGGTTGAGCGCGACAGCTTCGTAGCTTCGCTCGTCAAGGCGATCGAAGAGGACGAGGAGGTCAGAGAACTCCTCTACATGAGCAACGTAAACGCTGTGCTGAGGCTGGGCTACAACGACCACGGACCCGTTCACGCCAAAATTGTAGCTGGAACGGCGCTAGAGCTAATGCGCCTTCTCGCTCTGAGAGGGGCATCGTTTTCATCTCTACAGCACGATACTGCGGCAAACCTTGACGATGTAAAGCTAATTCTCGTCGCCTCCAGCTACCTTCACGATATAGGTAACGCTGTTCACCGCGACTTTCACGAGTTGATAGGAGCGATCCTCGCCAAAGATATTGTAGATAGGGTGATCGATAGAGTCAGGCCGGGGATCGGTGCGAGGAAGATTAGGCTGCGCCAGGAGGTTCTTTCAGCAATCTACAGCACTGCTATGGAAGCGAAGCCCCTCACGGTGGAGGCGAGCATTGTTCGGCTTGCTGACGGGCTGGACATGTCTGAGGGTAGAGCGAGGCTTCCCTACAAGCTTGGGAAGCATGATATGCATTCACTATCCGCTCTCAGCATCAGGAAGGTGGAGCTGCGGCCGGGTGCGGAGACGCCGATCGAGGTTCTCGTGTACATGAGCGACATGGCGGGCTTCTTCCAGGTGGAGAGAGTGCTAATGCCCAAGATTGAGGGTGGTAAGCTCAAAGGGCTAGTTAAAGTGTTCGTGTTTAGCGAGCGGGACGGGAGGTCGATCACTCTAGCGTGAGAACGGCAGCAATAATAAGACTGGGCAGCCCGTGTATCGGGTTGATGTCAAGCTTGCCAGCGATAGAGGGGGGAAGACCCCAGAGACCCTACTTTAAGGAGTATTTTCCCACGTTCACTCAGGAGGAG
Organism: Thermofilum sp.; assembly: GCA_038741495.1. NCBI lineage: Archaea > Thermoproteati > Thermoproteota > Thermoprotei > Thermofilales > Thermofilaceae > Thermofilum > Thermofilum sp. Next base: position 285,900 of record JAVYKX010000001.1, read on the forward strand.
AAAGAGCTCGTGCTGAAGGTTTTGGAGAGCGGGAGGCTCTCCTCGACTGCGGGAAGCATCACTAGGAAATTCGAGGAGGAGTTTAGCAAGTACATCAAGGTTAGGTATTCGCTAGCGGTGTCTAACGGGACGGCCGCTCTGCACACTGCTGTAGCGAGCCTAGGGATAGGAGCCGGTGACGAGGTGATCACCACGCCTTTTAGCTTCGTTGCCTCGGCTACTGCGATTCTCCACAATAACGCGGTACCAGTTTTCGCGGATATAGACCTAGAGACGCTTAACATAGATCCCGAGACCATCGAGGATAGGATAACTCCTAGAACAAGAGCGATTCTCGCAGTTCACATCGCCGGGCACCCTGCCGAGATGGACGAGATCATGAAAATAGCTCGGGAGCACGGCCTCGCGGTGATAGAAGACTGCGCGCAGGCTATAGGTAGCGAGTATAGAGGAAGGAAGGTTGGAGGCATTGGCGATGTGGGCGGCTTCAGCTTCTACCAGTCGAAGAACATCACTACCGGCGAGGGCGGGATGGTTACTACCAATAGCGAAGAAATCTACAGGAAAGCTAGGCTCTTCGTAAATCACGGCCAGGAGGATAGGTACTACCATGTTCTTCTCGGGTGGAACTACCGGATTACAGAGCTTCAAGCGGCCGTTGGTCTGGCTCAGCTCGCGAAGATCGACGAGCTGAATGCTCAAAGAGAGAGAATAGCCAGGATCTACACGGAGGAGCTGGAGAGCCTAGACGGTGATCTGGTCCAGCTACCTAAGGCGCGAAGCCACGTGAAGCACACTTGGCACATCTACCAGGTGCTTTTAAAGCTCGAGAAGTTGAGGGTGAGTCGAGACCGTATTGTGGAGGCTCTGAGGGCGGAGAACGTCCTGGCTCTAGTAGCCTACCCTCGCGTGATATACGAGAACCCGCTGTTCCTGCAGCTAGTGGGATACGGGAGGGGCTGTCCCTGGGCATGCCCCTTCCGGGGCGCTGGAGTTTCCTACAAGAAGGGTATGTCGCCGCGCGCCGAGCTGGCTGCGAGAAGCGTTGTAACATTGCCGACTCTAGCGGGGATGAGTGAGGAGGACGCGCTCGATACAGCAGCTGCATTTAAGAAGGTGCTATTCTACTACAAGGTGTGAAAGAGGCGAGAATTCCCGATATTCTCGCAAGAGCCGTGAGAGAGGGAAGAAGCTTCCTCTCCCTCTCTGAATCGCTTGAAGTGCTCAGAGCCTACGATCTCCCCGTAGCCAACTATGCTGTGATCAGAAGCTTGGACGACATCTCCGCGGCAGGGAAGGTAGGGTACCCCCTTGTCCTCAAGCTCGATTCACCAGACATAGTTCACAAGACCGAGTTCGGCGGGGTTAAAGTGGGCATCCAGTCCCCCGAAGAGCTGAGGAAGAGCATGGAGGACATGCTTTCACGTGTGCGTAGTGCCAGTCCGAATGTCCGCTTAACGGGCTTCGTCGTCCAGGAGCTTGTCCGAAATGCTCACGAGGTTATCATTGGCGGATTGAACGACGCACAGTTCGGCCCGCTGATAGTTTTCGGGCTGGGAGGAATCTTCGTCGAGATATTGAAAGATGTGGTCTTCGACCTCGCACCCGTCAGCGTAGAGGAGGCTCTAGAGATGATAAAGAAGATTAAAGGGTACAGGCTTCTCGAGGGCTACAGGGGTCTCGAGAAGGCAAACTTCGAGCTCCTAGCCGAAACGATTAGCAAGGCATCTTTCATGTTCAGCGAGCTATCGCCCTATGTCGATGAAATGGACCTCAACCCCACTTTCGTGAGCAGCTCATGGGTAAAGATCGTGGACGCGCGTTTCAAACTCAGGACGTAAAGCGAGCTGGAAAAGTTTTTGAGGTTTTAAGGGAAGATCGCCAGGGGATGATGTCACGACGGTCTCTCGAGTTGGTGAGGAGTCTTCTCGCGGCTGACCCGTCTCTTCTCGCGGCTGTACTTTCTCCTTCCCTGAGACGCAAAAGGCTTTAAGGGGAGGAGCGCCTCTGGTTTAGGCGAAGTGAGTTAATGTCGCGCGAAATCGGGAAGGAAACATTTCTCAAGGCTGTGCTCCGCAGGTATCTTCTCAGACAGTTCCCCGACCTGACTTCTCAAGAGCTCGATTTCATGGTCGGGGTAGCACTAGAGGACCTCCTGAACTACGTTGCCTTCTCAGGTAACTACATCTATGAAGCTAGCTACAGAGAGAGGGCTGTTGAGCAGCTTGCCGGGCTCGCCGAGAGCGACCCGATCGGCTTCGACAGGCTGGTCACAGAGCACATGGAGGTTTGGAGCATCAAGTGGAACCAACGTGTCAAACTTGTACTGGGTAAGGATGCCCAGGATTCCCGCGGCAGCGAGAATTTAGAGAGAAAGGTAGGGCAGCTCATACCCCTCCTCAAGGATCTCTACAGCTGGCTGCAGCGCTTCGCCGTAGGATCGCTTATCAGCAACGGAGAAGTCTGCTTTACGAATCTGATCGCCGAGACTGTTGTGAAGGAAGTTCTCTACAAGCTGGTTTCCTCGATGTCTATCCAGGAGGCGGCGAAGTTCGTTGCAGAAAACCCAGCTTTCCTCATAAGCGAGATCGTTCAAAGGGCTCGCGGCGCTGCCCGCTATAGAGGGAACCTCGTTATCGTCCGCGTGAACCCGAGCTTCTTTGAAGAGAACAGGGGTGAGGTCATTGAGTGGTAGGAGCGATGCTGGAAGTGAGTACCTCAAGGCGGAGGTCGTAAACGTCTACCCGGTCATTACTAGTGGGGGAGGCTCAGCTTATGTAATGCTTCTAGAGGCTGCGGAGTGGAAGGGGAGGGTTCTACCCATATTTATTGGAGTCAGCGAGGGTCTGGCTATTCAGAGCGTCCTGCTGGGTATTAGGTACGAGAGGCCTATGACTCATGACCTTCTCGTTAACATTCTCGAAGCGCTCGGCGTATCGGTCGAGAAGGTGACGATCGACGCTTTGCTGGGCAACTCGGTGTACACGGCGACGCTCTTTCTCATCCGCGAGGTCGGAGGGAGGACCGAGCGGATACAGATCGACGCCCGCCCCAGCGATAGCGTCGCGATAGCCCTTAGGACGGGCGCACCCATCTACGTTGCGAAACACTTAGAAGTAAACACGAGAAAGCCTGAAGAGCTAGGGCTAGGCTATGAAGAGCGGTGAAGGCACTTACGAACTGCTTGGGAGTAAGACGAACTCGGAGCTTCTGGAGCTGTACATATCCCACCTGGTGGCAAGGAACAGATCCAGTAAAACGATCAAGAGCTTCCGAAGCATACTCAAAATGTTCCTTGAATTTCTGGGCAGCAAGCACGTACGCGAAGTAACTGTTTACGACATAGATCTATTCCTCGCGAAGCTCCGCGAGATGGGGTGGGGGCCTAGTAGCCTCTACACTGCCGCCGTGGCGGTAAAGCGCTACCTGGAGTTTCTCGGCCTGGGAGACCAGATAGCGGGTTTCGAGCTTCCGCGGAGGGAAAAGAGGCTGCCGCGCTACCTGGAACCCGATGAGGTTGCGAGGATGGCAGCTTCGTGCAGTAATCTGAGAGACAGGCTGATTCTTCTACTCCTGTACACTACGGGGCTGCGCGTGAGCGAGCTGGTATCGCTAAAGCGAGATGACATAGATCTCGAAAGGCGTGCAATCAGAGTGAGGGGTAAAGGTGGGAAAGAGAGGATAGTGTTCTTTCCTGAGAGCTTAGCGAGCATTCTTGGGAACTATCTTTCATCCCTCGGAGACGGGAGCGAGTACGTATTCCCCTCGTCATCAGGGCACATCCACTACACCACCGTTGAGCGCATCGTTCGCAGAGCAGCTGAGGCTGCCGGTATCAAGAAGAAGGTTTCCCCTCATGTTCTCAGGCACTCTTTCGCTACTCATAGCCTAGCTATGGGGCTCGATATCAGGGAGATACAGGAGCTGCTCGGTCACTCGAGCTTGAGCACGACGCAAGTCTACGCGCACATCTCTAAAGAGAGGTTGAAACGCGACTACGACCGTGTGTGGAGTAAGGCTGTCCCGCTAGAGGGCACGGGCCGCGTTACTCTGGAGTAAATACTCTCATTCTTGGTTTGAGCTCTTCCTCCAACTGCCTCAGCAGCGCTGCTAAGCGGGCTCCGCGCGGAGTTAGCTTGATGAACCTGTTGGCCGGGCTCCCGCTTCTTCTCTCCTCGACTAAACCTGCGCTTAAGAGCTTGTCCACGTTCCGGTATATCGCGGTGGTAGAGAGACCTGTTATTTCCCTCAGCTTGCTAATCATCTTTTCCCCATCGTACAGCGCGAGAAGGATGAGATCCGCTTCAGTGAATATTAGTTTTTTCTCGATTTCAGATACGTTCTCCAAATCGACCCCCACAGGGGCTAGCTCTTCTGCGATAAAAATTATAGCGCTGACCCCCTTCACGCGGTGTGACTACAGTCAAGCTCGATGTTTTCAAGCAACTAGATATTAGAGTCGCTAGGGTGATCAGCGCGGAGAGAATTAAGAGAAGCGATAAACTTCTTCTGCTGAAAGTAGACATAGGAGGTGGTGAGGTTAGGCAGATTGTCGCGGGGCTCGCCCCCCACTACTCGCCCGAGCAGCTTGTGGGCAGAGAGGTTATCGTCTTGGTCAACCTTGAGCCAAAGACTCTCATGGGGTACATCTCTCAGGGTATGCTCCTCGCTGCCGTAGAAGATGATAAGCCTGTGCTGATAGTGCCTGAAAGCGAAGTGAAGGTTGGGGCTAAAATTACCTAATGCAGCCAGATTCGAGCAGAGAAAAGGGATTAAAGAGAGGAAAAAGGTATGTTTACCTGATTCCGAGCATTAAGCTCCTGTTAAACTTTTGCGTGTCAAGGTCCCTGTAGCTAGCGAGCAGCTTCCTTATAGCTTCTCTAATAGCGTCGCTTCGATTCTGGAAATAACCTCTCTCGATCAGCTCGTCGAGAACCTCGAGCAAGCCGACGGGAAGCTTTACGCTGATTACACGGGTAACTGCCGTGTAATCCTCGCGGCGTGTTACGTACTCACTTCCACGTTTCTGCCGTGGTGATGACATCATTCCCTCTATTTCCGAGGAGAGTAATTAAGGTGAATCAATACGCCATGGAGACTGTTGTAGGACATTTGAAAATAGGGGCTCCGGGAAACGTTATAACTCCCTGGTAGGGAGTATCCCGGATTAACCATGCACTCTAGTGCCGCTGCGAACTACGAGAAGATAAAGAGCGAGCTGAGAAAACAGGCATGGGCGAGGCTGGAGTCTTACGAGGTTGTTGTAGGGCCGAGACCCTGCTACGGTAAGGTTCCGGGCTTTCTCGGCGGGATAAGCGCTGCCGGGAAGATCGCTAAGACGAGCTTCTTCAAGCAGGCAAGAGCAGTATACTTCACATCTGACGGGGCCAGCAGGCCTCTTAGAGAGGAAGCCCTTCGGAGGGGTAAAACGATAGTGCTCTCGCAACCCCTGCTGAAAGGCTACGTGGTCGTCCACGGGTCGGAAGTTAGCGCGAGAGAAGCGCGCATGCTATCAACGCTGAGAGGTGCACTCCAGATGGGTGAGAAGCTGACTCTGCTGGAAGGGATAAAGGTGGATATGGTCGTTATCGGCAGCGTTGCTGTCGACAAAAGCGGTGGAAGGTTGGGTAGGGGAGATGGGCTCTACGACCTCGAGTACGCGCTCCTAAGGGAGATGCGTGCAGCAGAGGAGAAGACCCCGGTTGTGACCCTTGTGCATGACGTTCAGGTTCTCGACGCAGAGATACCGATGCTACCTCACGATGTACCTGTGGATATTATCGCCACCCCTTCATCTCTCCTCATGATCACTGCCCGGAAGTACCCTAAGCCGAGTGGTGTAATCTGGGATCTTCTCCCCATTCAAAAGATAAAGAGTAGCCGTGTTCTCAGCATGCTTTTCGGCTTATCCTAGCGGCTAAACGCGGAGTAAACCGGGGGCTGCGAGACTCAGTTCTCTCACGCACCTACTACAGAAGAACGCACTCTTCCTGTCGACATCCACTACAGAGTTGCTGAATCTCATCACGCAATTGTTGGGGCAGTGCTGCAACCCGAAGCTGTGGCCTAGCTCGTGAAGAGCCTCCTTAAGCAACCGAGCCCGAAACAGCGCATCGCTGGGCGTCTCGTGGTAAAGCTCTGGGCGCAGCCTCTCGGTGAACACTACGCCGCCCCAGCCCTCAGCAGCTATGCCGAAGACGAAGTTCAACCCCTCCACGTAACCATCCCCATTAATCACCACTAGGACTCTCTGGTAGGGCAGTACTCCGAACTTTGAGTGCAACGCGTGTAAAAGCTCGTCAGCACGGATCTGTCCTCTATCCTCGTCAAGGTGTTCGAGAATCAAGCCCATCGGCAGGGAGCCTGCCGCTATCACCTTGATGTTTAGTAGGCGCGTTAGGCTCTGCGTGAGAAAGTCCACGTATTGCTTCTCAAGCTGAACAGAGTACAGTACCAGGCTGTAGCTACTGCCAGCCGCCACGGTAGTAACACCACCGTAATCTCCCAGTTTTCCACGGCTAGAATAAAGTGTTGCTTTATCACCTCCGCTCCACCGCTTCCGCTTACGGGTATGAACTGGAGGGATGCTGTCGACACAGCTGTAATTCACGCTGAAAGGAGCACTTACCTGCTGCTCACCCTCTCGGTTATACTCATCCCTATTTACGGTGTAACGGGCGAGCCGCAGTTTCTACTTCTCCCCTCGCAGCTTACCGCTTCCGCATTCGTAGGGTTGCTCGCCTACAGCTACCTTAAGAGGTTCTTCGAAGAGCAGCAACCAGGTAGGCGGGCTTTTGCAGCGATCATCCCATCATACTCGGCCTTGCTGGGGGTCTTCGTTCCACTCCTCAACAGCACACCAGCCTCACTAGTTATGATCTCCACCGTGCTGGGAGTTATCCTGAGCCTCAAACTGTACTCTGCCGTGAGGGAGTACGAGGTAATTATGAAGGTTTGAGGAGGCGGTGAACTAACTGATATATTAGGGCTTCATGGAATTACGCCCAATATGACCCCCAACCCCGATAACGAAGTACTCCCTCTCCTTCTAGAGCTCGCCCGCAGGGGATGTCTCTACGCGCCGAGAAGGATCAGCAAGGTCGAGGTAGCTAAGATTCTAGGCATGAGTCCATGGAAGCTGAACAAACTTCTCCAGTTCGCAGAGGAGGATGGCTATGTGGAGAAGAAGAGGATTGGGAGAACGTTCTCGTACCAGCTAACTCCACGAGCGGTAATATTGCTACACCGCGTTCACAGGCTTCTTTCATCGGTTCTCAGAGGTCAGCCTTTCGCCAGGCTGAGGGGCTTCGCCGTAGCGGGCTTAGGCGAGGGGGCTTACTATATGAGCATCCCCAGGTATGTGGAAGCGTTTAAGGAGGTGTTGGGGTACCAACCGTACGCGGGAACACTCAACGTAAAGCTCGATGAGGAGAGCGTTAAGGTTAGGAGGGATTTAAGATCCCAAGGTGTAGGCTGCAGGATAGAGGGTTTCACTTTAGATGACCGAGAATTCTGTGGGGTAACTGTGTACAGAGCGGTGATCACGGGCAACGGTATCAGTGTGTCGGGCGCTGCTCTAGACATAGATAAGACCAAGCACGGCGACGATATCCTCGAGCTGATCGCACCTGTAAAGCTAAGAGACGTTCTCAAGCTGCGCGATGGAGACCCGGTAGAGGTTCTAATCCTGGAGTGATCAGGGAACCTTTACTGCAGCATGTACCTTATAGTGCACTCGCCCGCGCCCCTAACCTCGTGGCTTGCGAGAGCTACACGCCTGGAGGTTGCTTTTCTCACGTAAGCGGCAATGTAGAACGGTAAGGGGCACACTTCCTCTAGACTGCACTCAGCCCCGCACTTCACGTCGACGCGCAGCCCCCCCTCCTCTATAGCTGCTCTGCAGTCGGCACAAAGCTCTCGCACCGCGTTGCTTACCGCTTCTGCCACGTCGCTACCTCGCGCCTCTACTTTCTCCATGACGTACAGCTCAGTAGCGATAGCTATCTGCCCACGCGTGAGGGAAAGCCTCCCGTAGAGTACTTTAAGAACTTGTGGAAGCAGGTTCTCGGCAACTTTGCATCCACCGCCCATTCGCTTATCATCCTCCCCCGACGTGAGGCAAGACCTTAACAGTATCGCCCGCTTTCACGAGAGCCTCCAGCGTGGAAGGGGTGTCGTTCACCAGGATTATCAGGGAGCTCTCGCCGAGCTTGATTACTCTCTCGGCTATCAGTTCGCGCACGCGCACCGAGGCCCCGTCTCTAACGCTAACTACGTTTTCTCGAGTGCCGGCTAAGTCGGAGAGGTAGCCGTAGTACACTACCTTAACGCTCATGGCGATTACGGTGTCAGCCGGATGTACTTTTCAAGATCACTCTTCACGTCCGCTAAGCCCAGAGCTTCCAGTGTGGAGGCGCGCGGAACACCCCTGAAGTCCCAGCCCCTCATGCTGTAGTAGTAGCCGAGAAGCTCATCATACTTTACCGGGTCTAGCCGGGCGCCCCTCAGCGGGCCTGCTGTAAGCGGTTTCTTGAACCACTTTGCAGGTGGGTGGTCTAAAACTCTAGACCACTCCCGCCCCTCAGCAGTATACTCCCTGACCCAGAAGGCTCTGATCAGGTTATAGATCCTGTCAGCAACTTGGAAGTGGTCGGATAGGCTCCAGCTTAAGCCTGTGACCGCATTGAAAATTCTCATATACCAGTCGAGCTCTAGTCCGACTTCGACCCAGGGCAGCCTGCAGGCCACAAGGGTCTCGAATATTCCTCCCCTGATCCTCTGAAGCTCGATTATGCGCGCGGCTTTTCCTCGGCTGTACTCGAACCGGCCGTGGGCAACCTCCCAGGAAATGATCCATGCATCCTTGTGGTGAGCACCAATGGGGCTTACACCGTAAGACAGTGCCATGCCGGGGGCAGCATGGCAGTCGTAAGCGGAGATGCTTAACCCCTTTACGTGCATCGCGTACTCGGACCCCCCGAGCTTGGAGGAAGCTTCGAGAAGGCCTCGAGCAAGAACATCGCCGACTCCGCTTCTCTCCACAATATCGCGTGCAAGCGCGAGAATCTGGTCGAAATCACCCCACTCAATCCGCTCACCCAGCAGACCGTTCTGCGAAGCCTCCACAGCGTAGCTGAGCACCGCTCCTAAGTTAATGGTGTCTACACCCCACATGTCTGCAAGCCTGTTCAGCCTCGCTACTTTCGCGAGGTCCCCTATGCCCAGGTTCGAGCCCAGCATCGCCACGTTCTCGTAGTCCAGCTCGGACACCTCTCCCTCGTCGTCGAGGACGTAGTTTCCGCACGCCATGTTGCAGTTGGGGCAACCCCTCTGCCCTTTCTTCACCTTCTCCATCGCGTAGCCGTCGATCGAGCCGCTTTCCTCGAACACCCCCTCGCTGAAGTTAAACGTTGGGAGAACGCTATTCTCCTGAGACCACTGAATCGTCATCATTGTTCCCTGCCTCATCCAGAAACCGTACTGAGGTCTCCGCTTAATCTCCCTGTAGGAGTCTGCTGCCAAGCGTCTCAATGCTCCTTCATCAGCTACCTCTACTCCCTCCCTACCATTGAACACCACAGCTTTCAAGTTCTTGCTACCCATCACTGCGCCTACTCCCACTCTTCCGCCGCTACGCCCCTCCTGCGAGATCACTGTGGCGTAAGCAACTAGCCTCTCACCCGCTGGACCTATAACGAGGGCTCCCGCTGCTTTACCGTGTTTCTCAAGCAGCTTTCTCTCAGCGGAAAACGCGTCGAGACCCCACAAGTCCTCTGCGCTAAGTACCTCGGCTTTCCCGTCCTCAACGTACAGGTAGACAGGCTTCTCCGCTCTACCTTTAACTACGACAGCATCAAATCCCGCGCGCCTCATCCCGACTGCTGCACGTGTACCGATGTTCCCGTCCCCGTAGCCGTGCGTGAGAGGGCTCTTCGTCGCTACTACAAGCTTACCGGTGCTGGGGCCGGGCAGCCCTGTCAGTGGTCCTGCTGCGAAAACCAGAAGGTTCTGGGGTGAGAGCGGGTCTGTCCCTGCTGGTACGTGGTCCCACAAAATCCTTGCGGCGAAACCTCTCCCCCCTACATACCTGCGCGCGAAATCCCCAGAGTACTCCTGAATCTGGATCTTCCGGGAAGAAAGGTCAATCCAGAGAATCCTACCTGTCCATCCCTTCATCGCGTGGTTTACGCCTCAATGAGTTATTAGCTTTTTGATAGAAATGCTTATAAACCCACATGGAGTTACTACCCCCCTCCATGAAGCTGAGAGTTGTCCTGATACCCTACGAGCTCCCCCAGAGCCTGGCAGTAGTGAGCCCGGACACCGCTGCGCGCCTCGAGCTGAGAGCCAACGATAGGGCTAAGATCTCGTGGAATGGTAGGACGGTGACCGCTTTCGTGGCTGTAGCCCCCGGCTTTCCCGAGGGGGCTGTAGGCTTATACGTGAACGTGGCTAGAGCTCTGGGCGCCGAGGAGGGTTCTGAAGTTCACGTCGAGGCCTGCGAGCCTCCCGTTTCAGCTAAGGCGATCAGGAGAAAGCTTGCCGGAGCTAGGCTCGCACCAGAGGAGATTCACCAGCTAGTCCGCGACATCGTCGAAGGGAGGTTGAGCGAAGTGGAGCTTACAGCGCTCGTGACTTCGCTTCACTTTACTGGCATGTCCCTGGAGGAGGCCAAGGCGTTCACGGTGGCGATGGTTGAAACCGGCACTAGGCTTGTGCTGAACCGGAAGCCTGTCCTGGATAAGCACAGCTTGGGCGGTGTACCAGGGGATAAGACGAGCCTACTTATAGTTCCGATAATCGCCTCGCTGGGATACACTATACCTAAGACCTCCTCGAGGGCGATCACCTCGCCGGCAGGCACTGCCGACAGAATGGAGGTGCTCGCACCTGTCAACTTATCTTTGGAGGAGATGAAGCGAGTGGTGGAGAAGGCTAATGGCTGTATCGTCTGGGGAGGGAACCTGAACCTCGCTCCTGCCGATGACATCATCATTCGAGTAGAGTACCCTCTCGGCATAGACCCCTTCTTCGTCCCCTCTATTCTGGCGAAGAAGCTGGCAGTCGGCTCTACTCACATGGTTCTAGACATCCCGACCGGCAGGGGGACGAAAGCGCCCACGCTTGAGGATGCTACGAGGGTCTCTCGCGACTTTCTCGAGCTCGGGAGCGCGCTAGGGCTCTCAATAGAGGCTGTCGCCACGTACGCGGAGGAGCCTATCGGTTACGCTGTGGGGCCCGCGCTAGAGGCGCGCGAGGCTTTAGAGGCTCTCTCAACGCTAAAGCCCGGGGACTTGGTCGAGAAGGCTGCCGCGATAGCGGGGATTCTCCTCGAGATGGTGGGCGTCGAGCAGGGATACGAGGCAGCGCTCCGGGCACTATCTTCGAGAAAGGCTGAGATGAAGCTCAGGGAGATAATCGAGCTTCAGGGCGGTGATCCGGGGGTGAAGCCTTCCGACGTGCCTGTCGGCGATAAAACACTCACTATTTACTCGGAGGACGAGGGGCTGGTACAGTACGTCGATAATGCCGCTATCGCGCTGCTAGGCAAGCTTGCTGGCGCGCCGTCCGACAAGGGGGCCGGAGTCCTGCTTCATGTGAAGATAGGGCAGCATGTGAGGAAAGGTGACCCGCTGATGACTATCTATTCCTCGAGCTCGGCCAGGATCCAGGCCGTAGAGAAGTCGATCGCTGACGGCTTCCCGGTCTTCAGGGTCAGCCGCACGGTAGGTAGGAGAATGCTGCTGGAGAGGTATCCCTCAGCGCCCCAGCGGATCGGGCTCGAGAGATAGCTAACTATTTTAGGTACCGGCCAGTAGCCGCTTGTGGCTGAGATGGTGTCCGAGGATTTTGTGAAGATATTCGCTGCAAACCTCACGAACTGGATAGAAGCGCAGAAGAACTTCCTCAACTCCGCTACCCTCATGGAGAAGCAGCTTGAGAAGGCGGACCGACTGGAGCTGGTGCTCGCAACTAGAGCTGCTTTCGCCCACATAGTGAAGACTGTTGAGGCTTTTGACAAGTGGCTTCAAGACCCCTTCATCGTGGGACACATGCCGAGGGAGATGCTGATAGAGATACAGAAAAGCGTGTGGGAGACTTTGAAGAAGCTGCTCGAGCTAGACATTAAGCACACGTCAGAGTTCCGGGACTTGATACTGAGGCTTGCTGAGAGAGGGCAGCTGCACCCCCTCCTCTTCATGCCTCGAGAGAAAGCGGGAAGAGAGGATAGATTCTACATAAGCTACTGAGCGCTGGGGGTAGGCTTGTCCTTCCCGTCCTTCCGGGAAGCTTTCCAGAGGTTAGAAGCTCTCGGGAAAGTGCTGAGAGTAGATGAGGAGGTATCTGCCGACTTCGAAGCACCGCTACTCGTGCGCGAGGTTTCTCGCAGAGTAGGTAAGGCGGTCCTGCTCACCCGCGTTCGGGGGAAGGAGGCGTCTCTCGTTTCAGGCATCTACTTCGGCAAATCGCCTAGGGACTTGGGTCTCGGCAGCTTGGAAGAACTGTGCCAGAGGTATTCATCCTGGGTCTCACTCTTCGACAAGTTGCCCATGGACGCATCCGATAGGCTGACAGTCTTAGCATCGGTTTCCTGGATTGCTGAGCGTTTTCCCAGGGTTGTGCAGTTTCCCTCAAGCGAGTACGAGGTAAAGCAAGGTTACGACCTAGATCTAACGAGTTTTCCGGCGATCAGGCATTCTCCTAGAGAGGAGGCCCCCTCAGTAGTCAACCCGGTTATCGTGATAAGGCTGCCGCAGCTGAAGAACTTCATAGCTGTTTCCCACCCTGTTGAAGTAGTGGACGAGAAAACCATGCTCATTGCCGCACCTGCGAGATCGCCTCTGCATGACGTTCTGAGCGAAGCTGCCGCTACCCGAAGCCGAGTCAGCGCCGAAGTAGTCATCGGCGCGCCACCTCCCGCGCAGCTTGCCTCTGCGATTGAGTGGGTGGTACCGGCCGACACATTTACTTTCATGGGTGTTCTCGCGGGTTCCCCAGCAATTCTCGCGAAAACTGAGGAAGAACTCCCTGTTCTTCTAGGATCGGAGGTCGTGCTTCTCGGCGAGATCGAGCCCGGGGATAGCAGACCGGGAGGCAGGCTTCTCCAGGAGGACGGCTACCTGGCTGAGGAGGTTGCACTGCCTGTTTTCAAGCCGAGAAAAGCGTTGATACGCAGGAAGGCCCTTTTCTACACGTCGATAGTTAGCAGGGTTTTCAGCGATACCGTACAGATAAGCAAGTGGCGCGACAAGCTTTTGCTAGTTTACCTTCAGAGGCTAAGCCCCGTCGTTAAAGACGTAAGGGTGCTGCCTGAAACAGCTTTCAGAGCGATAGCTGTAGCTGTGAAACGATCTTCAACGCGCGATCTCTTAAGGCTAGGCATGCACATACTCTCGATGAGGGTTTCCTCAAGGCTTAACACAGTTATTTTTGTCGACGAGGATGTCGATGTTGACTCCCCCGCATCCGTCCTTTCCTCGATAATCCGATACGCGGATCCCGAGAGGGGAGTGTACAGGCTTTCCCACTCTCAGGGGAAGGAGTCCCCGCAGGAAGAAGCTGAGGTTATAATCTTTGCAACCTCATTCTCAGGAGAGCATCTAGCCGAGAGACCGGAAGACGAAGTGGTTCGCCGAGTAGAGAACCTTATCAAGCGGCTACTTTCAGAATCTCGGGTCGAGAAGATCTGATAGTTCTGCAGATCTCGCAGAGCACAGCGTTCTTGTCGACACCCCCCTCCACCAGTTTTCGAGCTGCATCTCTTAACCACTCAAGCACTTCTGGTCTATCTGCACCCGTCCACGTGCCTCTCTGCTCATTGAGGTACCTGCTCACGCTGGACTGGCTCACGCCGAGAAGCTGGGAGATTTGCAGCTGTGTCAACCGGTACTCGTGGTACAGAATGTTCACTAGCAGGCTCTTGATCCTGGGTATTAAACGCCTGCTGACAGCTTCGCAAGGAGCCCTCATGAGCCCTCTACTCCCTGTGATGACTGAGTCAAGTATATCTACTTTTCCTGGCTGTCAAACAAGCTTTAAAAAATCTCTGTTTAAAATACCCCGAGGCGACCAATTGCAACAGAAAATCTCTTTTTACGTT